>JBFJXW010000097.1:0-13242 GCA_041622895.1 Desulfobulbus sp.
CTTCTGCAACCTCGGTGATTCGATCCCAGATCCGGTAATCGGGTGACAACGGGTTGGGGGTTCCCTGGGGCGTTCGGGTTGCCGCATCCATGAAGAGCGCCGGTGGCGGAACCGTGACCGGTGCTCCGCAGCCAATCCAGAGGAGCATGTCCGGATGTTCCGATTCGTTGGGGTGCCATGCCGTCCGGTTCAACCCGAGGAGCGTTGCGATCTGCTCATCGCCGGTTGCACAGAGACGAACCTGCCATCCCAGCAGATTGGCCGCAACTCGAATCGCTGCCATGGCATGGCCCGCATCGAGTTGACAGTACCGAAACGCCCGTTCTCCGTATTTCCAGCTCTCCCGCCAGAAGATAGAAGTCAGGCCGAGGAAAAAACCGGTGCCGGACGGTATTTGGGTTAGGGTGAACCGCTGCTCCAGCGCATGGCTGTAGGGTACGTAGTGGTAGACTCCGGCAGCAAGGTCATCCAGGTGGGGAAGAACGAGGTATGACTCGGTGGGATGCAGGTTGCCGCTGGAAGGATTCATGCGCAAGACCCAGCGGGCATCGGCAACCACTTTCCAGCAGGAGAGCCCCAGCGAAAGCTCCATAAGGCCTGCGATATTCGCAAGCGTGATCGGTTCTGGCTGCTCACCTCCGGTAAACAGATGGTCCGCGGATGCAGGGGGATCGTGATGCAGGAAGGGGAGCGCTGTAACCGGCGCATCGTCGAACCGGCGAAACGGATCGGGTTGGGTTTCCCACTCCATCCGCTCAGGAGATCGGGCAAACCGGTGGAAGTGGTGTTTTGTTGCAGTATGATAGGCAAAGGGCTGAACCATGGGTGCCTCTCGGAAAGGATTCTTTCAGCGGTACAAAACGCAGCCAGGCTGATGCGTGACGCTTGCGGCTAAAAGATGCCTCTGATGGGGTTTTTTCTGTAAAAGGGACTGGGCTTGCCGTCCATGTAAATGTTCTCAAGATAGGAAAATTTACGCGGGAGCTGGGCCTGGGTGCCGCGGGCAACCAGAAAATGTGCCGGCGTGCCCACGGCGATGCGGCCTGCATCCATGCCCAGCAGTTGTGCGCCGGCGCTGGTTGCGCACTGGACAGCTTCGGCCAGGGTGTAGCCGGCCTTGAGCAGGAGTTTCATCTCTTCAACCACCGCCTCTCCGTGGAGAACGCCAATATTTCCCGAATCCGTACCGATGGCCACGGGTACGCCCCATTCCCTGGCAAGCGCCACCTGCTCCAATTGGTTGGCAAGATCTTCTGCCGCTGCTTTCTTCCCTTCGGCTGTGGCAGCCGTTTCGACCCGGGCTTTCATGGCATAGAGGGTCGGTACCAGCACCGTCTTCTTTTCGGCCATGCGCTGCAGGTTTTCCCGCCCCATGGCCTGTCCCCGCACGATGGCATGGCAGCCGGCCTCCAGGGCCTGCTGTACCGCATCGCTGCCATTTGCCAGGATGAGCTCCCTCTTTTCGCTCGTTTCAGCCTGTCCTGCAACCTGCACCACCACGGGTTCTTCAGCCCTGCCCTTTAATTCGCTCATGTAGCGCAGGATATGGCTGCTGTCACCGGCATCCCGCACAGCCAGCACGCCATGACGGAAAAGATAGACGATATGCCGCTTGATAACTGCGCAGGCGTCATCGAACGAGGCGGTTTCCTGCTGTTTTCGAACAGCCTGATCGGTGGTTCCGGAAAAAGCAAGGTGGACCCGGCAGTCTATAAAAGGGGGGACGATGATGCCATAGGACAGATCGGTAACACGAGCAGGGTCCGGAGGGGTGTTCGGATCAAAGGGCGAAATGGCACTGATGCTGCCATTGTCGATGGATAACAGCACCGATTGTGTGATCGGTCCGCCGCTGCCGTCAATCAGCGCGCCTGCATGAATGAAGTGAGTCGTCATAGCCTATGAATCCTCCTGGTAGGGTTGAGGGGAAGGGGGAGGGCCGGTCTGTGATACGTATTGTTTATTATCTCTACTGGTAAGCATTAAACCGGTTCTTGTGCGGTTCAAAGCGTTGCCGGGAGGCTGATTGCCGCGAAAGAGGCCAGGCTGTGTTGCTCTGTGTGGCCGCTGGACAATTGTTGTTTCGGTGTGGTGAACGCAGTACAGGCAGGGAGATATTTCGGTATCCACCTGCCTGCATTGAGGGGAAATCGGGCAGTTGATGATCAACTGCCCGATAGGATCTGTCAAGGTTGCGCTGCGGGAAGGAAAGGTGAAGGAGCCTGCTCCCGCAGCATATATTTCAAGGGATGATAGTTCTCAATCAGGCTCGTTTGCAATCGGCATGGTTGCCCTTTCGCTTTTTTTGCTCTGTCAAGCCGTGGCTGACAGCACCTTACCGGCGTGAACCGCTCCCGCCGCCGGTTGATCTGGCCACAATGGTTTGTTTCGTTACCGTGTTGTTGGCAAGATTGACATCGTTTACAGCTGAAACCGTTGCCGTCCAATTGATTGTTGCCGTGCTGCTCATGCTGAAGAAGAAGGTCCAGGATTGCGTACGGTCCGTAAGCAGTCCTTCAAACGGTTCCGCGGCAGTGTTGAAAATTGGTTCGTTCGTGGGTTCGCCCGCGGCATTCATCTTGTACAGCGCCACGGTATACTCTTGCCCGTTGATGGTGTACCTGCCTGTCACCATAACGGTTCCGGAAGCAACAGCAGGCCCGGCATTGGCAATGGTCACTGTACCTTCTCGCCCTTCCGTACCGGCGACCATGCGCACCGGCACCTGAAGGCCGGATTCCTCGCTGATGGAGACATCATAATACACGTCGGATCCTGCGTCGCAGGTAACCGGTGTTGCATAATCTCCGGGGACCGGCCAGTTATGCATAAACTCGATGACCGCACGGGTGTCGTCAGCCGCCTGGACGAAGGCGCCAATATTCGATTCGGAATAGCCACGATGGGCAATCAGCTCAGGGACAGCGTCCATAATCGGACCTTGAGAGATCTTGAAGGTTCGTGTTTCACCCATCTCGGACAAATATTCAAAAGTACCTTCCACAGGAGTGCCCGATGGATAAGCCGGGATATAGGCCGGATGAGGAAGCGATGCGAAATTTGATGCACGAGTATAGTTGTAATCGCTGTACTGCAGAAAGCACTTTTCTACGGTCTGCATGACGCCCTTCACTTCTTCCCTGACATCGATACAGGTCTTGGGCAGGGCAGTGGTCGTTTCCTTGTCGGTCAGACCGAGAATCTGATTGAGGTAGACCACCATGTCTACGGTGACCTTACCGGTCTTGTCGACTGCCGCACCGAGTCCTCTGGCCGCGGTATTCAGCCAATGGTTGTTTCCGGGAAGTGTAACGTTCTCTCCAAGCGTGCCTGTGAGCATCAACTGGCGGTAGATGGCCAGGTTTTGCAGGGGGGAATCAATCGAGGAACTGGTGGTAAGGTTTTCGTCTACGTTGCTGCTGTAGACCAGGCGACCCGCCGGATCCAGACCGGTGCAGCCTGCTGTGCTCAGATTTAAAAGGGCATCTTCCAGTTGCGACTCGAGTACTGTTTCCGGAGCGCGTGCCACGCTAATGCGGCCAAACTCAACCTCCTGGGTGTAGATCGCATATTCGGGCAGGACCGTACAGGTAGCGGGATCGACAGGAATTAACAAACATTGACTTTCGTTTGCGCCTTCACCGGCTGGCACGTTGATACAGCCAGTAAACGATTCGGCTGCGATGGGTTGCTGACACAACTCCTCGGTAAGAATCGGGATACCCTCCATATCACGATGGAGAACAAAGAGATCGCCGTAATCCGGTGGATTGTTGCCGTCGCCGCTCCCACTCCCGCTGCCTCCTCCATTTCCTGCATTCGGCGATTGGGCAGCCAAAGCGCTTATACTCAATGATATCAGAAATACCAGGACCGCGATGTACATCAAATAAATCGTTCGTTTTTTCATGCGTTACCCCCTTTGGCAATGCGTTAAACGGGTCATTTAATTGAAAAATTACTCTATTTTTCTTTTATTTGTCCTTAAACTATTAGACCCGTAAGAAATCTTTCGATTTAACTGTATTTTCTCTTTTAAAATGTAGTTAAAGCCAAATGCTCGTATATAACAATAATAAAAAATTGAATATTTTATATATAGTAAAAATAGACATAATAGGCAGGTGTGGCTGATGGTGAGGGCGTAGAGCAATAAAGTGATCCTGATCGACTCGCATCGTGTGTCAGTATTTCTTATAAAAGAGTCTGAAAAAAAGTCGCATTGCAGGCGTAATGATGGTTTCGATCGTATGGTGGGACTGCACTGCGAATGTATAGTGGAGCAATTGCATGGCCGCATCAAGGCGGATACACTCGGCCTTGATGTGCTGCTTTTCCTCACTGACAGCCCTTTCTTTCAGCGTATCGAAGATAATATGGAATTTATGAGACGGGATAGGGGGCTGCCGTATTCGGCGTTATAAGTGTCAATAGAATCGGCATCGCCTGGATCCCGTATCGATCAGGCGCATGAATTTTCTCTCAAATCGGTTTGATGTTCTGGTTCATTCGGAAGAAGTTGGTTGGGTCATACTTTTTCTTGACCTCCACCAGCCGTTTGTAGGTGGCACCGTAGGCAAAGGGAATGCGGTCGGTTTCGTCCTGGGTAAGGAAGTTGATATACGCACCGCTGCTGGCGAACGGCTGTGACTTGGTAAAAAATTCACGCGCCCAGGCAATGCAGCGCTCGTCCTGACTGGCCGACTCCCAGCGGCCATGCACGTTCAGCACATATTTGGTTTCACGGCACGCATAGGCCATAGCCTCGGGGGCGACGCGGGCTGTCTGGCCGCCGATGGTGCCGACGAAAATCTCGCACTCGGGCGTGGGCAGTATGCCGGCGTATTCGATGATTGTGTCGATTGCACCTTCGCTGAGCTGTACTAAGTTATGCGACTTCCAGTAATTGCGCGCTCCTGGCGTCAGGAGCGGATCAAAGGCCTGCTGCCAGGCCGTATAAGGCTGTACACCGATGTGCTCGCCGTGTGGAGTGCCGAACCCACGCAACGGTGCGATCAGCTTCTCGCCCTCTGCGGGGTTTCCTGTGTAGAAAAGCGGCAGGACAACGATCAGTTCTCCGTGGACTTCTTCGGGCAGAAAGGGCAGCGGCGGCGCCTTGCGGATGACCGTCCAGACGTTGAGTTCGTCTGGCATTGTCTCGGTGAAGCGGGCGAACTGCGTGAGTATGGATTTCGCCTGGTCGAACGGGAAGGCGATGAGCCCGCTCAACACCTCCGGGCCGACAGGATGGAGCTGGAATTCGAAGCTGGTGACAATGCCGAAGTTGCCGCCGCCGCCGCGCATTCCCCAGAAAAGGTCCTCGTTTTCCGTGTCGCTGGCATGCACTCGGCTGCCATCCGCCAAAACGACCTCGGCAGCAAGCAGATTGTCGATGGTCATGCCGTATTTCCGGCTCAGCCAGCCGAAGCCGCCGCCAAGGGTCAGGCCGGCCACGCCCGTGGTTGAGTTGATGCCCAGCGGCGTAGCGAGGCCGTGCACCTGTGCGGCCGCGTCGAAGTCGGCGAGCGTGCAGCCGGGCCCGACCGTCGCCCGGTGCGTGTTCGGATCCACCTGGACGTTCTTCATCAGCGAGAGGTCGATCATGAGGCCGTCGTCGCAGACGGCATTGCCCGCGATGTTGTGCCCGCCCCCTCGAATCGAGACAAGCAGGTTGTTTTTGCGGCCAAAGGTAACGGCCTGGACGACATCGTCAGATGAGACGCAGCGAGCGATCAGCGCAGGCCTGCGGTCAATCATGGCGTTCCAGATCTGGCGCAAGGCATCGTAGGCAGCATCGTCAGGACTAAGAACATCACCCGAAAAGTGTGCTTTGAACGCATCAATCTCTGCTTTGGGCAACTGTTGCATGATTGTCTCCTTTGGTTAGGCCTACTGGTTGAAAGCACCAGCCTGGGCGGCTTTCACGAAGATCCGGTTAATTGAGCCGCTGTCCTTTTTTTTACCCAGAATTAGATAGTTGTTCGATGTAATGAAGATCAAAAGCGGGGATAAAGCAATACAGTAATAGTAAAGATATAATGGATAGCAAAACTATCAATCATCGAGGGGACGGACTGAGGGGAAGGGCTTCGAGCTGGGGAGTGTTCCTGTGCTCTGGCTATTGAAAATAAAGATTGCAAGAAATTAATCGGCATTTCAGGTATACTGTATATTGTAATCGTATTGTACGACTGCAAAGCAACGCTACATTGGAACGATTACACGAGAGCATCAAAGCTGCGTACCTCCGGTTTGGTGTTCCGCTTTTCCCTGCTGACACCCCACCATTGCAGTGTGTCGAAGAAGTCAGAGAATCGGCACTGTACATTCGTTTTTCCGTTCATTGACCGTTGCTCGTGTTCTGCTATCATGGGGCTGGCCTGATGACGTCCCCCTGGTACATTCTTGCTTCCTTACCAATTCCAACAGTGTTTACGGCATTTGAATCGAGATATCGGGATGCTCTATGCGGCGTTATAAAATCGTACATCATACCTATTATAATTATTCCGGAGCAGTGCGACTCGGCCCCCACAGCCTGCTGCTGCGGCCTCGTGAAGGTCACGATTTGCGCATCGAGTCGTTTGACGTACACATCACGCCTGGGGCCAGTTTGTTCTGGCATCGGGACGTGGAAGGCAACTCCGTTGCAATCGCGCATTTTGACACACCCGCAAGGCAGCTCGTCATTGAGAGTACGGTTGTCATTCAGCAGTACAATGAAACGCCGCTTGATTTTTTGGTGGCCGATTACGCTATAGCATACCCCTTTGCCTATCTGACGGATGACAGTATGGTCCTGGCGCCCTACAGGGTGCAGCTCAAGGGCGAGGCCGGCAATGTGGTCAGGGCCTGGATAGCGGATTTCTGGCAACCCGGCGAATCAATCCAGACATATACGCTCCTGCAGCGGATAGCGGCACGCATTCACAACACCCTTACGTACCGGGTGCGTGAAGAGCCGGGTGTGCAGACAGCTCGGCAGACCTTGTCCATGGGTACCGGATCCTGCCGCGATTTTGCCTTGCTCTTCATGGAGGCAGCGCGATGCCTCGGGCTCGCGGCTCGTTTTGTCAGCGGGTATCTGCACGCGCCGCTCATGGCGGACAGCATTGGATCAACCCATGCCTGGGCCGAAGTTTACCTTCCTGGTGCGGGTTGGAAGGGCTTTGATCCCACCATTGGAAAAATTGCCGGACCGGATCATATTGTCGTGGCGGTGTCACGGCTGCCCGAATCCGTGCCGCCGGTAGCCGGTTCCTTTGTTGGTGCAGCAACGTCGACGTTGCAGGTGGGCGTTTGGGTCAGCGCGGCGTAAGCAGGACACCGGCACGGGCAGGTATGAAATTGGTGCTGAGGAACAGAGGCGTTTACCCTCGATGTTTCGGCACTTTACAACGAAGACTTTGAAAGATTTTTTAAGGAATACAATATGTCATTTGCGCAAATGGACCTGCGGGTCGAACTGCTGAAAGCTGTAAAAACCAAGGGCTATACCACCCCGACCGCCATCCAGGCCAAAGCTATTCCCGTTATTCTCGACGGCCGGGACATCCTGGCCCAGGCCCAGACCGGAACAGGAAAAACAGATGCTTTTGCCCTCCCCGTGGTCGAAATACTGAGCCGGACCGTCGCCGAGATCCGCTATCCCCGTGCTCTTGTCCTGACCCCCACGCGGGAGTTGGCGCTTCAGGTGGGGGAGAGCATCAAGGCGTATGCACGGACGGTTTCCCTGCGCTGCACGGTGGTTTACGGCGGGGTTCGCATCGAACCGCAGATTGAGCGGCTCAGCCGCGGTGTTGATATACTCGTGGCCACGCCGGGGCGGCTGCTGGATATTGCCGGGCTCGAGTATGTCGATCTTTCCCATATAGAGTTCCTTGTCTTTGACGAGGCGGACCGAATGCTGGATCTGGGCTTCAGCGAGGAGATTTCCAGGATCCTCGAACTGGTGCCGGCTGAACGCAGGACCATGCTCTTTTCCGCCACCTACAACCAGCAGATCCGCAATCTTGCAGACAAAATGCTGCATCATCCCGAGCGTGTCGAGGTGACACCCGGCAACACGGCGGCGGAATCGGTCGTGCAGAAAGTGCACATGGTCAACCAGCCCGATAAACTGCCGCTGCTCATCCATCTGATCACCAAGGGGCGCTGGAGCCGGGTCCTGGTTTTTGTCCGTACCAAGCACGGAGCCAACAGGATCACGGAAAAGCTGCTCTCCCGCGGGGTCAGTGCCGCAGCACTGCATGGCAACAAGAGCCAGTCGTTTCGTACGCGCACCCTCAAGCAATTCAAGGACGGTGCCGTCCGTGTCCTGGTGGCAACGGATGTGGCCGCCCGCGGCCTGGATATCAGCAATCTGCCGTATGTGGTCAATTACGATATGCCGACCGTTGCCGAGGATTATGTGCACCGTATCGGCCGAACCGGCCGCGCCGGGGAAAGCGGTGTTGCCATCTCACTGGTCGATTATGCGGAAAACCGTCATCTCCAGGCCATTGAAAAGCTGCTCAACCAGAAAATCCCGGTGGAAACCATCTCCGGCTTTACCGAGGACAGCGACATTTCCGATTTCATTCTCTATCGCCCGAACAACCTGGCCAGCGAGAAGAAGGTGAGCAGGGAGATCAAAGAACTGGTCGAACAGCGTAAGGCGGCTAAAGAGCAGGCGAAGGCCAAGAAGGGGCAACCAGCAGGTTCGGACAGGGGGCCGGCACCGGAATCGAAATCCCGATTCGGCGGGAAAAAGGACAGGACGGCGCCCAAGAGATCCCGTGCAGGATCGCGTTCCGCTCAATCTTCCCCCAAGGGAAAATCCAGGGGCAGGAAATGATGGTTTCCCGGCCGAAGCGGGCAGGGGGGACGATTCACCGGACCGCTTTGTGCCGACGGAATGTGCAGGCGCATCTTTTTGTGCAAAGAGAAGTGATGGTATCACGTTATTTAAATTTTGAATGGAGGGCTGCTATTGACTGAGTTATGTAAAAAATGTGCTGAATGTTGCAGACATTACCCTTTTGTGGAGTTGACCGATAACGACATCCGTACGTTGCGGCGAGAAACAGGCATGCATGCCGATGCATTTACCAACGCGAAGGGAATGGAGGCTGAAGAATATTTTTTACAATTTCAGAGAAACGGGGACTGCATATTCCTGCATGAAGATGGCCAGGGTTTTTCCTGCGACGTGTATGCCGCACGGCCGGGGATTTGTAAAAAATATCCCACGGGAATCACCCAGCAAGACCGGTGCGATGCCATCAGTGAAAAAATTCTGGGTAAAGCATCCGACAGGAACGGTGGTCGCGGCAAGCGGTTTGTACAGGCTTCGACCTGCAGGAAAGCTGATGGAAAAATTAAGAAGTAAGTGTAACTTGTTGTATTTGCATTTTTACTGTAATTATTACTTTTGAAAGGGTATCTTCTTGAACAATAATGAAGTGTTGCGCAGTCTCCGCTATATTTTTGATTATAACGATGCGAAAATGGTCTCTGTTTTTGGCCTGACGGGTCATCAGGTGACCCGGCCCCAGGTCAGCGATTGGTTGCGACGAGATGACGATCCAGCCTTGAAACGGCTAAAAGACGTTGAATTGGCGATTTTTCTCAACGGGTTGATTCTTGAGAAAAGAGGGAAGCGGGAAGGGCCGCAACCTGAACCGGAGCAGCGGTTGACCAACAACAGTATCTTTAAAAAATTGCGCATTGCTCTGGATCTGAAAGGAAACGATATCCTGGCGATCATGGGCCTGGCGCGGTTCTATATCAGCGAGCATGAAATAACCGCTTTTTTCCGCAAGCCGGGCCACAAGAACTACCGCCTGTGCAAAGATCAGGTGTTACGCAATTTTTTAAAAGGCCTGCAAATGAAATATCGGCCGAAACCGCCGCAGACCGAAGCCTGACTGTTTGCACCTGTTCACCATTGTGCCGCCAGGAGGGGCTGTTGATTGCCCGGCCCGGATCGCCATGCGCAACCATTGTTCCTCAAGCAAAGCAGGGGCTACCGAACCCATTGCTGCAGGTCCGCTGCTGCTTTCTCCAGAAATTTAAGCGTTTCCGGTGTGTCAAACAGCCTTTTGCACAACTCGCATTTGCGGTAGGTGATGATGTCGCGCGCCTTGATTCCGGCAAAGGAAGCGATAGGCGTGATGCCCATGGACCGGATGCAGTTGTACAGCGGATGGGTCTCGCTCGCGGCAAAGAGCTGCTCGATGGAATGGGTGCCGAGGTTGCCGAGCAGGAAGAAATTGGTGGTGTTGAAATGGCTGCCCGCATCGCAACAGGCATACATGGTGCCGTCCGGGGCCAGATAGGGATTCATGGCACAGCGGTTGTCCTGATAATCGGTGCGCAGCGCTGTGCGCTCAATGCCATCGGCCCGTCCCGCATAGATCACCGGCTCGGGAAAGAATTTCAGGCCGTGCTCCCGTAAGAAGTGCTCCTGCGCGTCATCCTCCTGGGAAAAGTCCGTCACAAACGAAATAAAATAGGCCATGCCGATGTCGGTGCACGCTTGCGCCGCATGCAGAATGTTGTGGCGCGGCACATGGGCCTGGTGCCATCTGCTGAAGCTCATCCGCAGCTGGCGCAGGCCGCATTGCTGCAGCAGGTCGAGCTTCTGTCGAGCCGCTTCGGGGGTGTGCGCCCAAAAGCCGTTGCTTACGACCCTGGTATAGAGCGCGAGTTCCCGGCACAGGTCCACCAGTTCCAACAAATCATCAAAATAGATAAACGGTTCACCGGCGGTAAAGCTGATCCCGATAACGCCGGCAGCGGCCAGGTCGCGGATGATGGCCTTGGCTGCGGCCAGCTCCATTTTTTTGTTGTCGGGAACGGCATCGGCTGCCACGCAATGGGCGCATCTGATATTGCACCGGGTTGCGTAGCCAAACGCTATGTTTCTCATCATGGTTTAGTGGGTGTGTTTTTTCGTTTGATGCCCCTGGTGGCCGCGGCCTCAACCGGATCGTCCGGCCAGAAATGTTTGGGGTACCGGCCTTTGAGTTCTTTTTTTACCTCTGGGTAACTGCGCTGCCAGAAACCGGCCAGGTCCGAGGTTACCTGGATGGGCCGCCGCGCCGGCGACAGCAGATGCAGCAGGAGCACCACCTTGCCGTTGCAGATGGCAGGGGTCTCGGTGAGGCCGAACATCTCCTGAATACGGACCGCCAGCAGCGGCGGTTCATCCAACCGGTATTCAATGCGGATTTTAGAACCGCTGGGTACTGTCAGGGCAGCGGGAGCATTGTGTGCCAACTGTTGTTGCTGCTCCCAGCTCAGCATGGAGCGGAAGATCTCCACCAGATTGAGGGTACGCAGTTGCTCTGCCTTGCTGATGCCGATCAGATACGGTGCCAGCCAGTCGAGGTCGTCGCTCAGCTGCCGATCACTCAAATCCGGCCAGTCCCTTTCCGGCTGCCAGGTGCGCAGGCACTGCACCCGGGCCTGGAATTGTCGCGATTCCCGGTCCCACGGCAGGCAGGCCAGTCCCATCCGTTGAATGCCCGCCTGCAGGGCTTGGCTGACCGCTTCCGGCTCTACCCTGGCGAGCGGAGTTTCGGTCACGACAATGGCTCCCACGCTGACCCGGCGGATCGCCACTACTTTGGCCAGAGCATCATCCCAATACACCTGGTCGCTTGTTGCAAGCAAGCCGCTATGGTGCTGCTGCAGCTCGGTGAGATCCACCGGTTCGGCCAGGAAAATGCGGCCTTCGGTATGGCCGGCATCGAGGTGGGGAACCACCAGATATTCATTGGCAAGCAGGGGGTCGGCGGGAGAAAGCACCGCACCTCGCCCTGTGGCCAGCAGGTAGCGTTCCCGTTGTCCGACACGACGGCGGGCAATACGGTCGGGATAGGCATAGACCAGCAGTGAGCCGATGGCCTCGATATCACGGGTCTCATTACCGCAATTGATCATCTGGCGCCATTGGCGGGCTGCATGGTCGATGCGGCGGCAGCGCAGCGGATCGCCGCCTTCCCGGTTGACTGCTGTGTCGCCCCCGGTGCGCCAGCGTTCGAGCAATTGGTACCGTGTTGCCAGGTCGGCGGTGGCCATGCTGCTGTCCCGTCGGACCGGATCGCGTTCCGAGACCAGGGCGGCGAGATCGCAGGCCAGTGCGGCTTGGCCGATTTTCTGCGCCATGAGCAGCATATAGCCAAGGCGCGGGTGGAGCGGCAGCGCCGCGAGTTGTTTGCCCAGAGCAGTGATGCGCCCTGCTGCATCGATGGCGTCCAGGGTGTGCAACAGTTCCCGCGCCTGCTGATACGCCCCGGATCGGGGAGGGTCCAGCCACTGCAACTCCAGGGGATCGCTGATGCCCCACTGGGCAAGTTCCAACACCAGGCCCGCCAGGTCGACACTGAGGATTTCAGGGGGATGAAACGGCGGCAGGCTGTAGTGCTCGCCCCTGGTCCACAGCCGCAGGCAATATCCCGGCCCGAGTCGTCCGGCCCTGCCGGCCCGTTGGCGCGCCGCTGCCCGGGAAACGCGGACCGTGTTCAATCGGCTCAGGCCGTTGCCGGGATCAAAGGACGGGCGCCGGGACCAGCCGCTGTCAACCACGCAGCCGATGCCTTCAATGGTCAGGCTGGTTTCGGCAATCGAGGTCGCCAGGATCACCCGCCTACGCCCTTTCGGGTCGGGCAGGATGGCCCGGTCCTGCTCCTGCTGGGAAAGGTCGCCGAAGAGAGGCGAGATCAGCAGATCGCGCAATGCCGGATCGTTGCGCAGCTGTCGATGCACTTCCCGAATCTCGCCGGCTCCGGGCAGGAACACCAGAACGTCGCCGTGCTGTTCCCGGATAACCCGGCCAACCCCGGCAGCGGTCACCTCACTGATCCGGCCCGTTGCCTCCCGCTCCAGATAGTCGATTTTGACCTCATGCTGCTGTCCGGCACCAATGATAATCGGCACCTGGCCCAGCAGTGCGGCCAGAGGTTCTGTGTCGAGGGTGGCCGACATCACCAGCAGTCGCAGGTCGTCCTTGATCTGGCACAGATCCAGGCAGAGCGCCAGCGACAGGTCGGCATGCACCGATCGTTCGTGGAACTCATCAAAAATAATCAACCCAACATCAGTGAGATCGGCATCGTTTTGCAGGCGACGGGTGAGGATGCCCTCGGTCAGTACCTCGATGCGCGTAGCCTGGGTTATGCGGCGGTCAAAACGAATCTGGTAGCCAACGGTCTGGCTGACCGGTTCGCCCAGCAGCGAGGCCATGCGGGCAGCGGC
>JBFJXW010000098.1:0-13170 GCA_041622895.1 Desulfobulbus sp.
CGCCCCATGATCCAAAAATAACCGTCCTCATCCTTGCGAGCACCGTCCTCCGGATCATAGGTATCCGGGTAGCGGTTAAAATACGCTTTCTTAAACCGTTCCGGATTGCCAAAAACGCCGCGCAGCATGCCCGGCCAGGGTTTGCGGATTACCAGATGCCCGCCTTCGTTGGGGCTGGCTTCTTTGCCTTCCTCGTTAAAAATTGCAGCATCGATGCCGGGCAGCGGCAGGGTGGCGGATCCTGGTTTAAGCGGCGTTACATAGGGCAAAGCTGAAATCATGATCCCGCCGGTCTCGGTCTGCCACCAGGTGTCGACAATTGGCAGCTTTTCCTTGCCGATGTTGATGTAATACCACATCCAGGCCTCGGGATTGATCGGTTCACCCACCGAACCAAGGATCCGGAGACTGGACATATCGTGTTTCTGGGTAGGCTCGATCCCTTCCCGCATCAGCGCTCTGATGGCCGTTGGTGCGGTATAAAAGATATTAACTTTGAATTTTTCGACTATTTTCCAGAAACGGTCCGGTGCCGGATAATTGGGCACGCCTTCGAACATCACCGTGGTGGCCCCTAAACCGAGGGGACCGTAGAGGATGTAGCTGTGTCCGGTAATCCAGCCGAGGTCGGCCGTACACCAGTAGACATCTTCATCTTTAAGGTCAAAAACCCACTGACTGGTGTGCATGGCGTAAGTCAGGTAGCCTCCAGTGGTATGAACCACACCCTTGGGTTTTCCGGTGGAGCCTGAAGTATAGAGAATGAACAGCATATCCTCGGCATCCATGGATTCCGGCTGGCAGGACGAGGTAATATCCTTAGCGTTCACTTCCCTATGCCACCAACAGTCCCGACCTTCTTTCATATTGATCTCGTTGCCGGCCCGTCGAACCACAACGCAGGTTTCCACACTGGGGCATTCCTCCAGGGCCTGGTCGGCGTTGGGTTTAAGGGGGATTGCCTTGCCGGCACGCACCACTGCATCGGCGGTGACAAGGACCTTGGCGTGACAATCCTGGATACGACTCTGCAGGGCGATTGCCGAAAATCCGCCGAAGACCACCGAATGGACAGCTCCAAGCCGGGTGCACGCCAGCAGGGCTATGGCCAATTCCGGCACCATCGGCAAGTAGATGGCGACCCTATCTCCTTTCTTCACCCCTTTCTTTTTCAAGACATTGGCAAATCGGCAGACTTCGTCGTGCAGCATCTGGTAGGTGTAGACTTTGACATCGTCTTCCGGCTCTCCCTGCCAGATGATAGCCGCCTTATTGCGCCTGCCGTCGGTCAGATGCCGGTCCAGGCAGTTGGAGGAGACATTGAGCTTGCCACCGTTGAACCACTTGACCTCAGGAACATTAAAATCGTATTCCAGTACGGTGTCCCATTTTTTATCCCAGGTGACCAACTCCTCGGCACGTTTGGCCCAGAAGCCCTCCGGGTCTTCCATGGAATGGGCATAGGCTTTCTTGTACTCGTCCATCGATTTCACCCAAGCCTGATCACGTCCCTGCACCGGTGGTTGAAAAACCTTTCCCTCGGCTAACAAACTGGTGATTTTATCTTCCATTGCACTCATAGAATCCCCCCTCCTCTGAAATAAACCGCTTAGCTCAATTCACGTGCCGCCTGTCACCATGCAGCAACAACCGGACGTGACCAACTCAAACGAAAAATTTTGCCCCCAAAACCAATGGCAAGCGATAATGGAAGCGCAACACAACAGCAGAAAATTCCGTATTCCATCGCATGTCCGTGATTCAAAGGAACCGACGGCTCTTTTCCTGCGGTCCTGATTAAAACAACGTGTACTCTAACTCGAACTTGCAGTTGTACAAAAAATTTTTAAAAAAATAAAACGATTCCAGCCTCTCTGGACCACCATTTTGCATTTTCTTGCAGAAAAAGAGCAGTGGAATGGTAATTCCCTCCACTCAACGCATCCCGCTGCAGATATCGGCGTTTCTGTTTTCGAGCGTTCCAAAAGCGGCGAACCGGAATCTCGTTTCCCACCTACCCATAAACAATTCGAGGTGTCTTCATCGCACCAATCCCCTCATTGACGTTGGCCATTCTAGATGTTAAGAATTAACTTAAATTCTTAAAAACCGTGACAAAATATTGTGCATGCAAAACGCTGAAATTGCCGCTATCACAGGACTCCTTAAGGCCATGGCCCACCCCATACGCCTTCAAATCCTCTGCCTGCTCCAGGAAAAAGAATTGTCCGTCAGCGATCTCCTGGCTGTAGTGCAGACAACCAACGGTAATATTTCCCAGCATCTGACTATTCTTCGTAATCAGGGGATCATCAATTGCCGCAAAGATGCCAATTTTATCTACAATCGTATCGCTGACCAACGGGTATTGCGGCTTATGGCAAGCCTTCAGTCGCTTTTCTGCGCGTCCGAGAAACAAACCCCTGCACCAGAAAGGGATGAAAGGGGTCTCTAAGAAAGGTTGCACCGCCGGCTAGAGGAAGGAGAATACAGCTGACAGAAGAAAGCCTGGTCGAATACACCAGCGCAGGCAACCCAAGCATACCCCTCTCATAACAAAGGAACACTTATGATCATCACGGACTGGATTCACGTTTTTGCTGGTTTTTTCATCGTACTGAGCCTATCGCTAGGTGTCGATTTTCCTGGAAATTTCCTCTTCGTCAGCCCGTATTGGCTGTTGTTCACCGCTTTTGTCGGCGCGAACCTCCTCCAGTTCGGATTCACTAAATTCTGTCCCATGGGCCTGGTCCTGAAAAAACTGGGCGTACCGGAAAGCAGATAACAACAAGATCCTGCTTCTTCCACGATGCAGCGCACCGAGCCGCCAGCATCGCGGGCCGTGATCACGCTCCCTGCCCTGTGCCTCTTCCCCGATACAGTCGGGGCAGACAAATCAGCGAAACAAGCACCAAGCCGCATCCCAAGTACCAGGGGAAGCAGGACATGGCCTCTCTGAAGGCCTGATCTTCAACGAACGAGGCCGACCAATCCGGGTGCATCGCTGCCTGTGCATGTCGAAAATGCTGAATAAGGGCAGCAAAGACAATGCCGATGAATCCGTACGCACCGTTAAAGGCGAGTCCCTTAAAGCTGAGCACCGTAGCACGCTGGTGCGACTCAGTTATCTCGTTGAGATAATGGCTGGTGAAAAAACTGACCAGCATCATACCGATGAACACCAGCATCATTGGCAGCAGCCCCAAATAGGGAATGAAAAACGTGAGCGCGATAAGAATGACCAGCAAGGCAGCACCGAGTACCAGTACATTTTTCCCGGGCGAGAAGCGCTCGGTCATGATCCGGGCCAGCCGCGGAACGAACAGTCCCAGTACCGCCACCGCCGATCCCAAAACCCCGAAAACGGCTTCCGGCAGATCGATCAGTCGATAGTACTTACTGGTCAGCGTGACGATCATACGCAGGGTATGATCAAAGGTCATGGCATAGAGGATAATGGCCAGCGCAAACGGTGTGCGCAGGATCCAGCCCCCGGCCTGCAGGGTGAGGCGGGATACCTCCCATATAGTAGCAGCCCCCTGTTGTCGGCCGCTTTGCGCAGACTGCTCGGCTGGGTCGCGCATCTTCATCGTGGTGTAGAGTGCCAGCAAACTGAACAACAGGGTCAAGTATATGGGATACCGCATGCTCATCTGCTGCTCCACCCCTGCAGCAACGCCAAAAAAATGAAAAAAACGGTTAATCAGTGCAGGGTCGTAGACAATAGCTCCCAACGTCATAGCAAAGATATAGCCAAAATTCTGGACGCGCATCTGCACCTCCAGCACCTTGGGCCATTGCTTGGCCAGGCCGTGCTCGACCAGGGTGTCGTAAGCCAGGGCTTCATCGGCGCCGCTGGCCATGGCCTCGGCCAGGCCGCTAAGAATTCTGTTGACCAGGAAAGCCGCAAAAATAATCCGCCCGTTGCCAAGCGGCACAAAGGCGATCACCGACATTTCCACGATCATCAGCAGGGCAGTGCCAACCAGCAGCCGTTTTCTGCCAATGAGGTCGGCCAGGGCACCGGATGGTACCTCCACCAAAACAATGGTAAAAGCCCAAACAGTATTGAGCAGGGCAAACTGCTCCAGAGTCAGACCAAAATCAAGAAAAAGAATCGTGAAAACAGGATAATAGAACCTGGCATTAAAAAGCACACGAAACGCCATAAACAGGCGGATATTCGCCAGTGAATACGGGGACACCGGTTGTTGCCGCGGTACATCCCCCTCCTCTGTTTGCTCGGGAACATGCATAGTTATATCCTTATCTCTCTTCTGTTCGTTGTGTCTCTGTAAAAATAAACAGGCTACCGCTTTTCCCCTTCCCCTTGTGTCTGTGGCACTGGCAAACCAGACAACCATGGCCTGATGCGCACGTGATTAGATTGGACGATTAAGGATTTCTCTTATATATTTGTCCAACTCTTATGTATTTTGAAGGGCTTCGCGGTTTTTTCCGCTGGGAAAAAACCGCATGCCGGGCGACTGCACACCGGCCGTTGCCTCCTCCTCTATGCCGCTTAAGGCCCATTGGCCAGATGCGCAAAAGCAATGACAACACGATCTAGAATTTTCCTCACCTATACACTGTTTCTTCTCCTTCCGCTATTCGCAGCCGTTGCCGTTGGTACGTACCTCACGGGGCAGAATCTGAAGACACGGTTGGAACAGGAAGCAAGCTACCATGCAGCATCCGTCCGCTCTGTTGTTGAAGCTGCCGCCAAGGCCTCGTTCAACAGCACGCTGCACATCCTGGCTGCAAAAAATCTCGATATTGTCACATCGCTGTATCAGAAATCCCAAACCGGCGCGCTGACCCCGGACGAGGCCAAATGGCTGGCCGCCGAAACCCTGAAGGCCCAGACCGTGGGCCGCACCGGTTATATTTTCGCCTATGACAGCCACGGCATGATTCAGAGCCATCCGCAAAAAGCTCTGATGCACACCCGATTGGCAGACAGCATTTTCAACCCGCTGCAACAGGCCCCCGCCTCAGGACTCCTCAAATTCCAGGACACGGCCACGGGAGCTGCGCGGCCGCAGGACTTGACCTTCTACAAGGTTTCCTTTGCCCCCTGGAACTGGATCATCGCTGTGGTCTGCAGCACCGACGAACAGCGCCGCATGCTCCCCCTGCCCGCAATCACCGGAGCGCTCGATGCAACATACGTTGAAACTGACCTGCACCCCTTTCTCCTGTATGGTTCCGGCACCTTCTGGCCGCCTGCCCCGACGGCAGCCGCGAGTTCACACGAACAGCAGAACGCCATCCGTGGACTGGTCGACACCCTTCGCAAGCAAAAAAACGGCCGGACCACCGGGCTGTACCCTGCAGCAGGCTCTCATAACCTTGAAGAACAAACGTATTTTTTCCAGTACATTCCCGCCTACGATCTCATTGTCGGTGTTTCCGCTGCCAGCGAAGCGCTGTACGCACCGCTTACCACATTGCGACAACGAAACCTGGCAACCCTGCTTGCCTTCGCCCTGTTGTCACCCGCGGCGATATGGCTGCTCAGTCATCGCCTTGCCGCACCGCTGCGACGCTTCGCCAAGGATGCCGCAGCCGCTGATGCACAGGGGATCAGCGAGTTGCACACCGACCGTGGCAATGATGAATTGGTCGACATTGCATCGCACTTCAATCGTCTGCTGGTCGGTTTTCGGCACAAACAACATCAGGTGGAGACAGAAAAGGACGTCAACGACCAGGCCCTGCAGCTGCTGCACCAGGAAATTGCCAGCCGAAAAGGCACCCAGCAAAAACTGCTGGCGGAAATCGCCACCAGGAAGAGTGCGGAAAACTACCTGCTTCTATTCAAAAACATCTTTGACAACGCCATTGAAGGTATTTTCATCACCAATCCCGATGCACGTATCCTCACGGTCAACACTTCTTTTTCGATGATTACCGGTTATCAGCCCTCGGAAGTCATAGGCAAAAATCCGAGCATGCTCAGTTCCGGCCGGCAAAGCAAGGAGTTTTATCGGCAGATGTGGCAGAGCCTGCGGACCAAGGGATCCTGGTCCGGAGAAATATGGAACCGAAAAAAGGACGGAACCATCTGGCCCCAATGGCTCTCAATCAGCGAAATTAAAAATGACCAGCACACCACCACGCATTATTTTGCTTTTTTCCACGATATCAGTGAACTAAAGCGCAGAGAAAAACAAA
Organism: Desulfobulbus sp.; assembly: GCA_041622895.1. Taxonomy (GTDB): domain Bacteria; phylum Desulfobacterota; class Desulfobulbia; order Desulfobulbales; family Desulfobulbaceae; genus Desulfobulbus. The sequence goes on from JBFJXW010000098.1 coordinate 6,178, forward strand.
TATCCATTATGGCCTACAGCGATGCCCTCACCCGATTGCCCAATCGGGCAGCATTGGAACGACAGATGGCCAAGGCTATTTCCCGGGCAGCCCGCGACCAGCTTACCCTGGCCGTCTTTTTTATCGATCTCGACAACTTCAAAAATATCAACGATTCCCTGGGACACGACCAGGGCGACCTGGTTCTGATCGAGATAGCCGAGCGGCTGTTACAAACCATCCGCAGCGAGGATACGCTCTCCCGCCTGGGCGGCGATGAGTTCATCCTGCTCAGTGAAAACATAGAAAACACGCACGCTATCTTCAATCTGGCCACCCGGCTCCTGGCCTCGTTGAAAACACCTATCCTTCTTGGCCAGAATACCATTTACATGCATGCCAGCATCGGCATTGCCATCTATCCCGAGGATGGTCAAACCACCCAGGAACTGATTAAAAACGCCGATATGGCCATGTACAAGGCCAAGAGCGAGGGAAAAAACAAGTTTGTCATGTTTACCCGGGAGATGAACGAACAGCTCCTCAATCGCATTCGGACCGAAAACGCCCTTCGCAACAGCTTAAAGAAAAAAGAATTTATCGTCTTCTACCAACCGAAAATAGATCTGATCAACGAGCAGCCAACCTCTTTTGAAGCCTTGGTCCGCTGGCAAAAGGATGGAGCCCTCATCGGCCCCGACGACTTTATCCCCATTGCCGAAGAATCAGGGCTCATCGATGAGATGAGCTTGTATGTCCTGAACGAGGTTTGTATATTCCTCGGCAAACTGAAGCAGCAGGACCTGCAGGTTTTGCCGGTCAGCGTCAATATATCGCCCCGTACCTTTAATAATCTCAAGATTGTCGAATCCATTGACACCCTTCTGGAAAAGCACCGCATTGATCATACCCTTATCGAATTCGAGATCACCGAGACCACGGCAATGAAGGATGTCCGGCATACGCTTGCCATCATGCAGCGATTCCGCCAGCGCGGTATCCGTTTCTCCATCGACGATTTCGGCACCGGCTACTCCTCGCTCAGCTATCTCAGCGAAATGCCGGTATCGACCCTGAAAATCGATAAACGATTCATCAGCGCAGGAGACGCCAACTGCCGCAGTATCGTCTCCACCATTACCGCCATGTCCAAGCAGATGCAGCTCAAGGTGATCGCCGAAGGCGTTGAAACGAACCAACAGCTGCAGTGGCTGCGCGGGATCGGATGTAACGAAGTCCAAGGATTTTATTTTTCCCGGCCCATGCCTGAACCTGAAACCTTGCACTACCTGCGTTCCTGCGGCAAACCCGCTGCACCCTCTGGTGCTGTCTCCGATACCACCCGGATAGAGATTTGATGCCCTCATTACCCGAAAACGCCTCCCCTATCCACCCCACAGAGGCGACCGTCTGTCCCGACTGCGGCCTCATCCTGCAACCGCTGGCGCCCAAGCGCAATCAGGCGATCATCTGTCCGCGCTGCTCACAGCAGCTGCACCGCTATAAACACAACGCTATCCACAAAGCCCTGGCATTGAGCCTGACCGGGCTGCTGCTTTTTCTGCCCGCCAATTTTCTGCCGTTGCTCACCTTCACGGTGCTGGGCATTACCACCCACAGTTCGATCGCGCAGGCCTGTCTGCATCTGTTCGACCAGGGGCAGTATTTTGTCGGCCTCATCGTGGTGCTGACCACCTTGCTGTTCCCCCTGGCGATCCTGACCGGGCTGCTGTTGATCACCCTGGGTCTGGTACGCAAGCAAAAAGGTGCCTGGATGACCCGACTGTTCCGGCTCTATCATCACCTGACCGAATGGGCGATGACCGATGTCTTTCTCGTCGGCGTGCTCATTACCATTGTCAAGATGGCGCACATGGCCAGCGTTACCCTCAATGCCGGTTTCTTCTGCCTGATCGGTTTGGTGGTGGTCACGGTTGCCAGCCAGACGGTTATCGACCGCCACCTTTTCTGGTCACTGATGGATGCCGATCAAGAACCATTCTTTGCGGATACGCCGCAAACAGCGGCATCCGAGAACCTGCTGTTCTGTCACAGCTGCCACAAACTGCTGCCCGTCGATTACACGGAAACCACCGGCCGCCACCATTGCCCGCGCTGCGGCCATCTGCTGCATCCGCGCAAGGTAAACAGTATCGCCCGCACCTGGGCATTGCTCCTCACGGCCTGCATCCTCGCAGTCCCGGCGAATTTCCTGCCGATCATGGAAGTGGCATCGTTCGGTATGCCCGACCGTTCCACGATCATGGACGGCATTATTTATTTTTTCAAAAATGGCTCCTACGGCATTGGCCTGATCATCTTCATCGCCTCGATTCTGGTGCCCATGTTCAAGATCATCGGCCTGATCATCATCCTTCTTTCCATCCATTTTCGCTGGCACAGCTGGCTGCGTCATAAAACCATCATGTTCCGTTTTATCGAATTCATCGGCCGCTGGTCGATGCTCGATATTTTTGTCATCACCCTGCTCTGCTCTCTGGCGCAATTCGGTTTTCTCTCCACCATCAATGCCGCTCCGGCGGCTTTCTATTTTACCGGTGTCGTCCTCTCCACCATGTTCGCAGCCCTGAGTTTTGATCCCAGACTGCTCTGGGATACCGTGCACGACGCCGAGGACCAACAGACGAACCATGGAAAAGCCCCTCATTCGTAACCATCGCAGCCTCTCCCCCATCTGGATATTGCCCCTGGTCGCCCTGTGTATCGGTGGCTGGCTGATGTATACCAGCGTACGGGATGCCGGCATCGAAATCACCGTCCATTTCACCGATGCCACCGGTATCACGCCCGGCAAGACCAAGGTCATTGCCCACGGCATTCCGGTGGGTACGGTCAAACGGCTGGATATTGACGAAGATATGCAGGGCGTCAACCTGGTGATCACCATGGCCAGCCAGACGCGCACTGCGCTGGTTGAAGATACCGCCTTCTGGGTTGTCAAGCCCGAAGTCTCGGCTGGCAGAATCAGCGGCCTGGACACGCTGTTCGGCGGTTCGTATCTGGGTATGCGCAAAGGCAAATCCACCTCTTTTGCCAACCGTTTCGAGGGATTGGACGAGCAGCCGCCGGTGGACAACACCAACCCCGGCCTTCACATCAGTCTGGAAACCGACACCCTCTATTCCTTGCAGCGCGGGTCCAACATCTACACCAAGAACCTGCAGATCGGGTACATTGAGGACTATACGCTGCAGAAAAACGGGAAAATCCTGCTCAAGGCCTTTATCGAGGCGAAGTTTGCCCACCTGATCAGCAAAGGCACCCGTTTCTGGAACGCCAGCGGCCTCAGCCTGACCGGCGATGTTCAGAGCGGCATGACCGTTAACGTCGAATCGCTGGCTTCGCTCATCTACGGCGGTATCAGCTGCGAAACCCCGCCCTCCCTGGAAAAAGGCGAACGGGCCGACAACAGCAGCACCTTCCTTCTGTACAAAGATTTTGAAGATGCCGAATACGGGATCAATGTAACCCTGCAGCTGGCTTCGGGTGACGGAATCGTTGCCGGAAAGACCAAGGTGATGTACCGGGGACTGAAAGCCGGGGTGGTGAAACACATCGATATCAATGACGACCCATTCCACTCGGTCACGGCTACCCTGCTGCTTGATCCACGGACCGAGGTGTTTTTGAAGGAGAAGACCCGCTTCTGGATCATTCGCCCCGAGGTGAACATCACCGGCATCAAACACCTGGAAACCATTCTCACCGGTCCGTATATCACCTTCGAGATCGGCGAAGGCAAACGCAGGGACACGTTTATCGAAGAGAACGGCCCCATACCCGGGCCGGCCATTCGTCCCGGCACCCGCTTCACGCTGACAGCTCCGGACAGCGGTGGTCTGGCCATCGGCGCCCCGGTGCTCTACAAGCAGATCCCGGTGGGCGAGATTACCGCCATCACGCTGACGCCCAAGGGCGATGCGGTGCATATCCGCCTGCTCATCCACAAGCCGCATGATAGCCTGATTACCAAACAATCGGTCTTCTGGAACGGCGGCGGGGTCAAGATCGATGCCAGCCTGTCGCGGCTCCAGGTCAATCTCGGCTCGGTGCAATCGCTCCTGGCCGGCGGGGTAGCCTTTGCCAACCCACCGCTGAAAAACCGCACCCCTGCGCAGCCGGCGGCTGCACAAAGCACGTTCAAGCTCCACGCTTCGTACAGCGACGCGCTGAAAGCAGCGCCTGAATTGGAGCTTAAGGGATTGCGGCTGCAACTGCTCACCGCCAAGGCTCCACCGCTGACCATCGGTGCCCCGGTGCGTTACAACAATATCAAGGTGGGGGAGATTCTGGGCTTCGATCTGGCCAAAAACCGGAGGGATACCATTATCCAGATCCTGATCAGGGATGACTACCGGGACATGGTGACCAGCGCTTCCCGCTTTTACATCTTCTCCGGCGTCAAACTGCAGGCCTCCCTGCAGAGCGTACAACTGGAAACCGCACCCTTTGATGCGCTGATCAACGGCGGCATCAGCTTCTCCACCGGAACAGAGGGCAAACCGGCCCAGCCTGATCAACGATTCCCGCTCTACCCGTCTGAGCAGGACGCCATCAATGCCGATGCCCTGCACCTGACCCTGCACTTCAAGGATGGAGAGGGCATTACCACCACAACCGAGATCCGCTACCAGGGGATCGGCATTGGCACGATCCAGAACCTCACCCTCGATCCAGCCAACGGCGAAATCCACGGCAAAGCCTTGGTTGCCCCGGAAATGGCCCGATTGTTTCGTCGCGAGACCACCCTTGGCCTGGTCAAGGCACAAGTCAGCCTCTCGAGCGTCGACCACATGGGAACGTTGCTTACCGGGCCGTATATCGATGTCCGCCCCGGCCCGGGCCGACTGCACACCGACTTCATGGTCCTGCCCCGAGCCGATTCCGTCGCCCTGCCCGCCACAGGCCTCAATATTGTTCTTGAAACACCAACGCTGGGCTCTTTGAAAAAAGGCAGTCCGGTGTATTACCGGCAGATTCAGGTCGGCCGAATCGTCGGCTACCAGCTGTCGCCTACGGCCCAGGAGGTCTGGCTGACTGCCAACATCGAGCCTGCCTACCGCAAACTGATTTATGCAGGAACCAAATTCTGGAATGCCAGCGGCATCAAGTTCGGCGGCAGTATCCTCAGCGGCATGGCCATGCGGACCGAATCCGTACAAGCCCTCCTTGCCGGCGGCGTGGCCCTGGCCACCCCCGAGGGCGAGCAGATGGGGCCTGCTGCCCGGGGAGGCGAGCATTTCGCGCTTGCAGAAACAGCCGATGACGAATGGCTCAAGTGGCAGCCGATCCTGCCGCCGACAGCCGCGAAACAAGGAAGGGAACCGGAGAAACAGGCCAGTAAAGGTCCGTGAAAAGAAACAACAGACCATGCACAAATCGTATCGTACCGGAACCGGCAACGGTTCCAAAAACATCTTCAACTGATTATGAAATAATGCAGATATCCAACCTTCTCTTTGACCTCGACGGCACCCTCACCGACCCCAAAACAGGCATCACCCGCTGTATCCAGCATTCGCTGACCTCACTTGGCTTTGCGGCACCCCATGAGGATGCCCTGGCCTGGTGTATCGGCCCCCCCCTGCGGCAATCCTTTGGCCATTTGCTGCAGTCAACCGATGACGATCTGCTTGAGGAAGCGGTTCTCCGCTATCGCCAGCGTTTTGCCGAAGTCGGTTTGTTTGAAAACCGATTGTACGATGATATTCCTCAGGCGCTGTCTGATCTGAAGGACCAGGGATTCCGCCTGTTCCTGGCCACGTCAAAACCGCGTGTCTTTGCCGAGCGCATCCTGAAGCACTTCGGTCTGGCGGATTTTTTCGACACCGCGCACGGTAGTGAACTCAACGGCGACCGCACCGAAAAACCCTCACTGATCCGGTATATCCTGCACGAGGAGGCCCTGCAGGCCGAGGCCACCCTGATCATCGGTGACCGCAAATATGATATCATCGGCGGCAAAGCCAACAACATCCATACCGCAGCGGTTACCTACGGGTATGGATCGATGGAAGAGTTGGAGGCTGAATCCCCGGATTGTATCTTTGACACCCCCCACGAACTGGTTAAATTTCTGAAGGCAGGGTAACCAGCGAAAGCCCTGTACACTACGACCCCAATAGATGCGTTGGCAGGATGTTTCCAGACAGGCAGGCAGCGCAGCCGAATGAGGCGGCAAACACACCATGAAAAAATCAGACTACCGCAATCAGGCATTGAAGATTTTGCCGTGGGTCTGCGGCAAATGCGGCCGTGATTTTTCCGGCAAGAATTTACGTGAACTGACCGTGCATCACAAAGATCATAATTACAAAAACAATCCGCCCGACGGCAGCAACTGGGAACTGTTGTGCATCTACTGTCACGACAATGAGCATGCCCGCCTGATGGATGCCGAATGGCTGCCCACGGAAGATGCCGACAAAAACAAGGGCCCGACGACTACCCATACGCCGTTTGCCGGGTTGGCTGGGTTGTTGCGGAAGCCTAAGGGTTCGGAGGGTGAGGGGGGAAAAGAGTGATATATACCGACATATTTCGACGCCACCAGTAGTTCGCAACAGGTAGTGTGCGGAGAACCGTTGGCCTTTAGGGTCATAGTAAAAGTGATTTGCTAACAATCCAGATGCAGCAAGAACAGGCAATCCCTGCGGGCTTCCCATTCTTTTCTTTGCGTGCCCAAAGAAAATGAATCAAAAGAAAGGGCAGCCAAGCCACCAAGACGACCCCGTTCGCCAAGCTCCGGCACCGGCGGGGCAAAAACTCGCTGCACTCAAACAGTTTGCCCCTGTGATCCGGTCCCGAACCTTACCGCCCGGCTCGGTGGCAATGGCCTTCCGTTTACCCCGAACTTCCCCCTTCCAACCACGTACATCCTCGACGGGTTGCACATTTGGGAAATTTCTGATTTTTTTTTAAAAAAAAATGAACCGGTTTTCCGCTCATGCTTTTATTGGCGTATCCCGGATGCAGCACTGCGAAATTAGGGGA
>JBFJXW010000099.1:0-13097 GCA_041622895.1 Desulfobulbus sp.
CCACAGGTTTTTCACAACGGAAACTCCAGAAAAGGAGAAGAGGACGGATACCAACAAAAGAGATTGCAGAGCAAAAACATTCTGTTTTATAAAAGGAGGTTCGAGGGTTCGCCACGCGGGCTTGTCGAGGTCTATTCTCCGATACCGCACCAAGCGGCCGGGACACCCCTACCTAGCAAAAATAATGAAACAGGACAAGGCAAAGCCGCAAAAACCAGCGCGTACAACACCCGGAGACCTATTCCGCCAGGGTGCCGTCGCCGCCTGGCCGATCTGTCTCGGCTATTTCCCCGTCGGCCTGGCCCTTGGTGTGCTCGCCCAGCAGGCCGGGATGCCGTTCTGGGCCATGGCAATGATGTCCGTACTCGTCTTTGCCGGCAGCGCCCAGTTTATCGGTGTGGCCATGCTGGCCGCCGGTGCGTCAGTGCCGTCCATCGTTTTCACCACGTTGATCGTCAACCTGCGTCATGCGCTCATGAGTTCAGCGCTTGCCGTCTATCTGCAGGGCATCAACCGCTGGTTTCTTCTGCTGTTTGCCTACGGCATCACCGACGAGAGTTTCGCGGTCAACATGACCCGTTTTCGCGCCGGCAACTGGCACCGATGGAGCGCACTCACCACCAACCAGCTGTCGAACTGTACCTGGATCGTCTCGACCATCGCCGGCACGCTGATCGGTCAGTTCATTCCCCAGGGGGCCCTGGGTATCGATTACGCCCTGACCGCCATGTTTATCTGCCTGCTGGTCTTTCAATTGCAAAACCGGCTGTACATCATCACCGGCATCATTGCCGGGGCCGTGGCAACCCTCTGGTATCTGCTGATCCCGGGCGACTCGTATATTGTCGGCGCCTCCGTGGTTGCGGCCACCGCCGGTTTTTTCATCAAACGGTACAAGGAGAACAACCAATGAGCTGGCTCGATTACCTGCTGCTCTTCACCGGTATGGGGCTGGTCACCTACATTCCCCGCTGCCTGCCCCTGCTTTTCCTGGCGCACCGGCGCCTGGCCAAGCCGCTGGTCGACTGGCTCAGTTTTATTCCAGTGGCCATTCTCAGTGCCCTGCTCGCCCCTATCCTTTTCACCGATACGGCAACACGCTCGCTGACGCTGACCAAGCCGGATCTGTTGATCGCCATACCCACCCTGCTGTTTGCCCTGAAAACAAAAAGCCTTGGGGGCACGGTCATTATCGGGATGACACTCTACTGGCTGAGCGGAAAATTATTCTGAAGCTGCCGCGGCGGGCTGTTTTCCTTCGACAAAGTAGGTGAACTGCCGCCCCTTGCCTTTCATCTCAACATTCTCGGGTGCGGAAAAAACAAATTCATGACGCAGCACTTGGTACACCGCCTCCGAGACATTAATACGCATAGGCGCGGAAAGTCCTTCCAACCGTGCTGCGATATTGACCGTATCACCGAAAATATCATACAGGTATTTCCTGGTGCCGACGATACCGCCCACCAGCGGTCCCGTATGGATACCGATACGCACCTGCCATTGCAGATCGGCTGTTCGGTTACGCTCGTCCAGATAAACAATCATAGCCTGGGCGGCCTCCACCATGGAACGGGCAGGATGCTCATTTTCTTCGGTAATGCCGCACACGCAGAGATAGGCATCGCCGATGGTCTTCATCCGCTCGCAATGGTAAATCCCCACAATCCGATCAAACGCAGTAAACAGGGTATTCAGTTCCCTGATCACGATTTCCGGAGCAAGCGCTGCGGCCGTAGCCGTAAACTGGACTATATCGACAAAGCAGACGGTGACATCCGAAAAACATTGCGGCGTATAGGATCCTTTGTCCATGAGTTCCCTGGCTACTGCGGCCGGCAGCACGTTCAGCAGCAGTGCCTCGGATTTCTGCTTTTCCACTTCCAGCAGCCGATTTTTTTCCTCCAGCTGCCGTTGCAGACGGCAGAGCTTCAGGTGCGTATTGATCCGTGCCAGCACCTCGGCAGGATGAAACGGCTTGGTGACATAATCAACACCACCGGCCCCAAACGCGTCGAGCTTGTCTGCTGTATCATCCAGCGAGGAAATAAAAATCACCGGAATATCGCGGGTAGTCTCCTGCTCCTTCAAGAGGCCGCATAATTCCAGCCCGCCCATCTCCGGCATGAGGATATCAAGAACAATCAGGTCCGGAATCTCCTGCTGCAGCAGGGTCAGGGCCTCCTTCCCATGATTGGCAACGCGGATCACGTGCCCCTGCGTTTCCAGCAAATTCCTGAGAATTCTCTGGTTGACCGGAGAATCTTCAACGATCAGGATAGAGGAGGGACGACGGTTCATACAATCAATGCTCCGTCGGGTTAAAACGGACTGCTTCCTTGACGGGATCGTTGCTGCAGGGCCATATCCATGAGGACCAGAGCAGCCATGGATTCGACGATCGGTACGGCACGCGGCACCACGCAAGGGTCGTGCCGTCCCTTGGCTTCCAGGGTCACCTGGTTGCCGTTGAAGTCAACGGTATCCTGCGCCATACCTATGGTGGCTACCGGCTTGAACGCCACGCGAAAGACAATGGGTTCCCCATTGCTGATGCCGCCCTGCACTCCGCCGCTATTATTGCTTCGGGTTCCCAGCCGCTCCCTCTTTTGCATAAAGGGATCATTGTGCTGGCTCCCGCGCATGCGGGTACCGGCGAACCCGGAGCCGATATCAAAGCCCTTGGTAGCGGGCAGGGAAAGCATAGCCTGCGCCAGGCGGGCCTCCAGCTTATCAAAAATCGGTTCCCCCAGGCCGATGGGCACCTGTCGACAGACACAGGTGAGGACGCCACCGATGGAATCCTTGGCTTCAAGGATCGCTTTTACCCGTTCTTCCATACGCTCGGCCGTGGCCGCATGCGGGCAGCGAACGAGCGTGGCATCGACCTCCGACCTGCTGATCTGTTCACTATCAATGCGTGGCGCCTCGATATCGCCAACCGCACTCACCCAGGCAACAATCTCGGTACCGTAGGTTTGCCGCAGCCATTTTTCCGCTATGGCCCCGGCAGCAACCCGGCCGATGGTTTCCCGGGCACTGGAGCGGCCGCCGCCGCTGGAGGCGCGAATACCGTATTTCATCTGGTAGGTGAAATCGGCATGGGAGGGACGCGGCACCTTGCTCATCTCGCTGTAATCACCGGGCCGCTGATCCTTATTGTTGACCAGCAGCATGATCGGGGTCCCAAGGGTTCGGCCGAACTCGGTTCCCGAATAGATGGTGACCTGATCGGCCTCCTTACGAGGGGTGGTCAGATCACTCTGCCCCGGCCTTCTGCGCGACAGCTGCGTCTGAATATCGGCCTCGGTCAGTTCCAGACCGGGCGGGCAACCGTCGACGATGGCGCCGACCCCCTTGCAATGCGATTCACCAAAAGTCGTCACCCTGTACAGGGTTCCCAGCGTGCTGGACATCAGCCTCTCCTTGCGTTCATTGTGTGTTGTCTGACAGATTACAGAAATCGATTGAGATACCAGGCCGAGGCCTTGTCGAGTCCGGCGCGGACCGAATATTCCGGCTGGTAGCCCATGAGCTGCCCGGCCTTGCTGATATCGGCCAGCGAATGACGCACATCACCGGCACGGAAATCTCGGTAGACCGGCTGCGCCTCGGCGGCCGCCGGAAATTGATCCGCAACCCGCTCCTGAATGAGCCGATAGAGCTCATTGAGGCTGGTGCGTTCGCCAAAAGCTACATTATACACCTGGCCCGCCGCTTCTTCACCTGCGGTTGCGGCCATGATGTTGGCCTGCACGCAGTTGTCGATAAAACAGAAATCACGACTGGTCTCGCCGTCACCGTTGATATACACGGTCTCGCCCTGCAGCAGCCCGGCAAACCATTTGGGAATCACAGCGGCATAGGCACCGTCCGGATCCTGACGCTGGCCAAAAATATTGAAATAGCGCAGCCCGATGGTTTTCAATCCATACGTCCGGGCAAAGACCGCTGCATAGAGTTCATTGACCAGCTTGGTCACCGCATAGGGCGACAGCGGATTGCCGATCTTGTCCTCTACTTTGGGCAAATCGGGATGATCGCCGTAGGTAGAGCTGGAAGCGGCATACACCATGCGTCGCACCTTGGCGTCGCGTGCTGCCAACAGCATGTTGAGAAAACCGGAAATATTGTTTTCGTTGGTAGTAACCGGATCCTCGATCGAACGGGGCACCGAGCCCAAGGCCGCCTGATGCAGTGCGTAGTCCACCCCGGCACAGGCGCTGTGGCAGGTGGCCAGGTCGCGGATATCGCCCTGGATAAAGCGGAACCGTTGCCAGGCCGTGGCCCCTACCCGGATCTCGACCTCATCGAGATTATGCTGATAGCCGGTGGAAAAATTATCCAGGCCGACAACCCGCTGCCCCAAATTCAAGAGCGTTTCAAGCAGGTTGGAACCGATGAATCCGGCAACGCCGGTCACCAGCCAGGTGGCGGGGTTTTGCTGCAGCTGGTGCTGCCGCTCCTGATAGCTATGCATTTTGCCTGTTTCCCGAAGATGAGGTTTGTTGTACATTGCGGCCTTGTCACAACCGAATTAATGGCCGGATAATAGCCTTGATGGCCGTCAGCGTCAATGCTGATCAAAAAATCAGAAACCTGCACACTTTGCCCGACCGCCCTCATGCCACAGTCCCGAAAAATCATTCACATCGACATGGATGCCTTTTTCGCCTCGGTCGAACAATACGATCATCCCGAGCTGCGCGGCCTGCCGGTCATTGTCGGCGGCGATCCCAAGAGCCGGGGCGTGGTGGCTGCCTGTTCCTATGAAGCTCGTGCCTTTGGCATCCATTCGGCCATGGCCAGCGCCAAAGCGATTCGGCTCTGCCCGCGCGCGGTGTTCGTCACACCGCGGATGGCTCGTTATCAGGAGGTCTCCCGCACCATCATGAGCCTGTTGTACCAGTACACGCCGCTGGTGGAACCGCTCTCGGTGGACGAGGCCTTTCTCGATGTCACCGTCAACCTCAAAGAGGAACCCTCGGCCACCCGCCTGGCCCAGGCACTCCGAAAAAACATCCGCGAGGCAACCGGGCTGACGGCCTCGGCCGGTGTTTCCTACAATAAATTTCTCGCCAAGATCGCCTCGGGACACAATAAACCCAACGGCATCACCGTGATCTCCCCGGATCGGGCGCAGGCGTTCATAGCGGCACTGCCGGTGGGAAAATTCTACGGGGTGGGCGGGGTGACTGAAAAGAAGATGCACCACCAGGGAATTCGCACCGGCAGTGATCTGCTTCGTTTTTCTCGCCAGGAACTGGTGGCCCTGTTCGGTAAAAGCGGCCTGTTTTTTTATGAAATTGCCCGCGGTCGGGATCTGCGGCCGGTTGAGCCGTGCAGAATCCGCAAATCGATTGGCACGGAAACCACGCTGGCAGCCGATATTGAGGATATGCAGCAGGTGCTGGCCATTATCAACGGCCTGGTGCAACAGGTGGCCCTGATCCTCGACACGAAAAAGACCGGTGGCCGGACCCTGTCGCTCAAAGTCCGTTACAACGATTTCACCACCATCACCCGCTCCTGCACCTCGGCGGCGGGTTTTTTCGCGGCCGACGACATGCTGGCCCAACTGCCACGCCTGCTTGCCGCCACCGAAGCCGGACGGCGGAAAGTGCGCCTGCTCGGCATCACCGTCTCCAACCTGTGTACCGATACCGAGCGGAGGGTCATGAAAATCCGCCAACTGCCCCTGCCGTTCCCCCCGCGCCGATCCGCCAGCGCGTTCGGTCCCGCCTCACACCGTATCGCTCTCAACGATCCTCTTGCTGTTGCCAAACGACCGTCAATGTCCGAATCAGGATGATGACAACAAGATAAATCCGTATCAAGGGGCGGAATTGAGCGTTGTACATGTTCTGGAACACTAACGGCTTGGTGTTCAAAATTTCGAGCGCTGATCACGTATTCCTCCAACAAACACGTATAAACTTTCCGGTCATTTCGCCCTTATACCGGGTAAGCGGAAAGAACCAATCAGCGCTTTAAACGTCACGTCTCCAGCGCCTGGAATTTTTCGATGAATTTCCTGTCAATATAGTCCTTGATGCGAAAGGCCAGACTGCCGCCAAAGACAACAGACCATTTGCAGAAAATCCCTTCATTATTGCCCAGATTATAGATAAGCAGGTAGCTGCCTCCCGGCTTAAAGGCCTCCAGTGCCCCGCCGGAAAGACAGGCCATCAGATTGTGGTACAAAACAGGGTTCTGCCGTACCGCATAGACGCCGACCTTATCCAGGGGTTCAGGCTCAAAATATATACAATCACCGCCGCCAAAGATATTGGGATACGCCGTACTCTGCAGAAAACGATTGACCAGCAGGCCGCCATCAGGGCCGGTGGGCAGACCGGAACGGGCAAATATCGGTGAAGGGTGCACGCCCACTGCAGTAAAGACAATATCGGCTGGATAGCTGCTCCCATCTTCCAGGTACACCTGCCCCTGATCGATATGGGTTACATAGCCCCCTTCCATTACCCGCACGCCCCTTTTGCTCAGGGACGCGAGAGCTAGTTCCCGAATTTTACGCGGCTTTCCGGCCATTATCTCCCTGCCCGCATACAGCGTTATCTGCGGCGGCAGTATGGCCTGACGTCGACTCAGCTGCTCAACATTTCCTGCAATCTCGATGGATGAAGGTCCGCCGCCGATGATGGCAATATGCAGAGAACGTTCGTTGCTCAGGTCGATAATTTTCTGCCGGGCATGGAACAGGCTTTCAATGGGCTTGGCCGTAAAAATTTCCGGGCTGTCGGTGCGGATGATGTCCCGGGGCACATAGGAACCGGCATTGCACGACAAAACATCGTAGCCGATTTCCTGCTCGGAATCTGCCAAGCGAACCACCTGTTTTTCCGGATCAATCTTCCCCGCCTTACCGCGAACAAAGGTCCCGCCCTGGCGTTCCACCACCTTGCGGGTGGCAAAGCGGATATCATCGGCCTGATAGGTGCCCCCCAGCATCCCCGGCCCCATGCCGGAATAGTAATGATGATCCACCGGCTGAATGACCGTGACCTCATATCCCTTGTTAACGAAGTTTCGGAGATTGGCCAGGGTTACCATGTGGGCATGCCCGCCGCCAATGAGCACCAGTCTTTTTTTCGCCATGACCCTCTTCCTCCCCGTTAGATGGTGTCGATATATTTCGCCAGTCTGCCTATATGGGCCCGCTCTTCACTGGCAATCTGCCGCAGAACCGAACTGACGTCTTCCTGCTTCGCCCGCTCCGCAGCTCGCTGATAGAGGTCCAGTGCCTGTGCCTCGATGGATATTGCCAGGGAAAGGATATCCAGCTCTGACTCCAGATTTGGTTGGAACCGCTCCAGATACTGTTCCGTGGTCAAACCACCTTCCATGGCCGGTTGCACCATTTTTTCCTGAAACGAATCAGCCGATACGGTTTCCCCTGTTACCTGACCGTAGAGTTGCACCAATTGTTTTTGATGCAGCACTTCAATGTCAGCCAGCATGGCAAACAGTTTTTTAGCTGCCTCGGAAGCGACGTTTTGCTGCATGGTAAGATAGAATTCCCGCAGGCCCTGTTCCAGGCCATAGCCGATGATGATCGTTTTCTCGGGACTTTCCGCACCGTCAAAAAGATCCAGACCAAGCTCCGGAGGACCTATGGCGATCTCGTTGTTCCATGCCTTGATGCCGCCACTGAGGTTGTACACTCTGGTAAACCCTTTTCCTGCCATCATCTGCGCAGCTACACGGCTGCGGCCGCCGATGGCTCAGTACACCACCACAGGTCGATGCGGATTAAGCTCGTTTAATCGCGCGTCCAGCTCTCCCATGGGAACAAGAATAGATCCGGGTATATGGGCTGCTTCATATTCCTTAGGTTGGCGGACATCGAGAAAGGTGACATTGTCGGCCCCCTCATCGGCAACGAGTTTTTTCGCTTCGCCGGCATCAATGGAAGTGACGGGAGTAAAAAATTGTTTCCATAACATAACACACCTCCTGGATTCGGGTGAATGGACGCTTCTTTGCTGTTGATAGCGAAATCGGGATTCCTGCTCAGCACCGGAAGCCAGATCTGCTCAACTGTACAGCTGGAACAAGGCCTGGGTGCCGCTCTCTGCGCCCCCTGCTGCAGCCAGCTTCTCATATAACTGCTTTGCCAGTTTGAGACCAGGCAGCTCAAGGCCCATGGCCTCGGCGGAGTCTATGGCTATCGCCATGTCCTTGATGAAATGCTTGACGTAAAAACCAGGCTGATAATCCCCTCGGATAATCCTCGGGGCCAAATTGGTCAGCGACCAACTGCCGGCGGCCCCGCTCTCGATGCTCTGCAGCACGACCTCAGGTTCCAGACCGGATTTCTTTGCGTAGGCCAGCGATTCGCACACGCCGAGCATGCCGGCGGCGATGGCTATCTGGTTACACATCTTGGTGTGCTGCCCGCTGCCTGCCTTGCCCTGGTATACGATAATCTTCCCCATCAATGCCAACAGCGGCTTAACGGCATCAAAGGCATCCCGCGAACCGCCCACCATAATTGAAAGCCGGGCCTCACGAGCGCCGATATCACCTCCGGAAACAGGAGCGTCAAGGGCGTGTATATCGTTTTTCGCTGCTTCGGTGGCAATTCGTTCAGCAAGATCCGGCCGCGAGGTCGTCATATCCACCACATAGCCGCCAGGCCGGATGTTCGCCAGAATGCCCTGCTTGCCCAAGTACACGTCCTCAACATCGGGAGGAAACCCCACAATGGTAAAGATCACGTTACATTTGGCGGCAAGAGCGGCGACAGAATTTTCCCAGTTCGCGCCCTCCTGGAGCAAGTCCTCTGCCTTCGCCCTGGTCCGGGTGTAGATGTGCAGCTTGTAGCCGCCCTGCATGAGATGGCGGGCCATGCTTTTCCCCATTACGCCGATACCGATAAAACCAATGGTTGCGTTATCCACAGTAAACGCCATGGCGTTCTCTCCTTTTTGTTTGCATGAAAAGAAACCTGCTTAAGCAAGTATGCGCGTCAATAAATATGCAGCGCAGGGATCACCCCCAAAAAATTACGGAATTCACTTACAATAATAACGGGGAAAGTTTATCCATTTTCTCACTCTTCCCCTTTGGCCAAGGGACTGGTCCATGATTTTCCGGAAACCGCCTCGTTGTACAACTCTTCCAGCCGGGAGACGACCTGCTCCAGTTGTTCATTGTTCGTCGGCGGCGGGCTTTTCCGCATTTCCTCGACGAGCCCGGGAGATTGCAGCCTGGCCATTTCCACCTGATCTTCGATCCGATCAGCCGCCATATGAATGGTCATGGTTATGTACTCATCGGCCCGGGGCGTCAGTTGCTGAAATTGCACCCGGCCACGGAACCGTTGAATCATGTATTCGCTGATGACAAACAGACACTGACTGGCACTTCCGTTGGCAAACCCGGTATTCATCGGCACAAAGGCAATGGTATGGGCGTACTGCTGCATCATCGGCCGGTTTCTGATGCGGATAATCGTATTCATTAACTGATACAGCAGACGGATGTAGGAATGCAGCACAGTCCTGTCCATAGTGCCCAGCAACTGAACG
This sequence comes from Desulfobulbus sp., assembly GCA_041622895.1. Taxonomy (GTDB): domain Bacteria; phylum Desulfobacterota; class Desulfobulbia; order Desulfobulbales; family Desulfobulbaceae; genus Desulfobulbus. The sequence goes on from JBFJXW010000099.1 coordinate 9,555, forward strand.
TGCTCCGTTTGGCCGTTGGCCTGATCAACAGCCAGCAGGCGGGTTGCGATCGCTTCGATGACATTGTCGCGGGCGGTATCCATGGCATCACAGAGCATATCGTGGAGAATCAGATGCGGACGATCCGACGCCTTGCGCAGCATCGCCTCGTTCCAGTTTCGCCAGAGATCGGGATTATTCCTCATATTCTCAATGAGAAAAACCAGTCGTCTGCTAATTGTTTTCCGTGGTGTCGGCCGCCAGGATAGCAGGGTTCGGGTAAGGGAGCTATCGGCAATCAGCTGTTGATCAACATACTTCAGCATCCACAGCTGCTCAAAAGGCTTCCGGCCCAGCAACCGGCATTGCAGGTGCCGCATTAGGATCATCGGCACGAGCAACAGTGGGGAGACAAAAATCGGCTGGACGGTTCTTTGATAGTAAAACTGGGTAGCAATGCGGAACAGATCCAGATGAGAAACCGTTCCGTCCGGGCCGGCATTGAGGATACAGAGCTGTTTCAGGCTGGAACTTTTTTCGATCACCCGCAGAAAAAAACGCACCAGATCATGGACGTGAATATAGGGAAGGGCCGATTGGCCGCGACCGGCAATGATCCGTGATTCGAGCATGTTGCCAGAGAGCCAGTTGTTCAAGAGGGTATACAGAGGCGGGTATTCACACCAGTCGCTGTATACCGCGGCAATACGGACAATGGCGCAGGGAACCCATTGCGCATATTCACGAACTACGTCTTCTCCGGCCCGTTTGCTGCGCGCATAGGGGATATCTGCATCCGGCGGAGTAGCCTCGGTCACCACCGGACCAAACGGACAGGCGGCCTGCGAACTGGCAAACAGAAAACGCCGCACCGCAAATTCCCTGGCCAGCTCCAGCATATTCCGGGTTCCCTGGATGTTCGTCCGGGTATATTCCGGATGGTCCTGATTGCTGAAATCGTAGTAGCCGGCCAGATTGACCACATAGTCGACCCCGCCATGATCCTTGACCCGCTGGATACGATCCCGCAATTTTTCCCGATCGGCAATATCAACCTGGATCCAACGCAGATTGGCCTCCGGCTGCACCCCAGCCTCTTCCATGGATCGCCGGGCGATGCAAAGCAGGCGGAACCTGCCGGCTGCCGCCTTGATGAAATTCCGTCCGACAAAACCTGAAGCCCCTGTCAGCAATACCCCCGGTAAGGTATGATCCATTGCCCACGCGCCCCTTCAGTTCATCCGGCGTACTTTCAGCTTCTGTACGCCCGGCACATCGATCGTTTCTCTGCCTCTGACCGTAAACCGTAACCCATCGACACGGCATGCTCTTTCTCATGGATAGTGGAGGACGCGCCGCCTGTCAAGCAGGAGATCAATGCATATGCTCTTCCCGTGAATGCCAAAGGATATTGATGTTTTTTCCACGCTGTTGGTGTAGTACTACAATGAGACAGTTGACCTCCTCCAGTAAATCGCTTTTTTCCCCGAAAGACCCATGACGCAACCAACACAGCACACAACCGCCCAACCACCTCTGGTGGTCATTGCCGGAGGCGGAGCAGCGGGACTGATGGCCGCCGGGCAGGCCGCATTGGGTGGCGCGCAGGTGCTGGTGCTGGAAAAAATGAAACAGCCGGGCCGCAAGCTGTGCATCACCGGCAAAGGCCGCTGCAACTTGACCAATGTGGCACCGCTCCCCGACTTCATCGCCCATTTCGGCCGTAAGGGCTCCTTTCTCCGCCAGGCCTTTCATCGCTTTTTCACGCCGGAACTGATCGATTTTTTCCAACAGCGCGGCCTTGCCGTGGTCACCGAGCGCGGCGGCCGCATCTTTCCCGCCTCCGGCAAGGCCGCGGAGGTGCTGGCTGTTTTTGAGGAATGGCTACGAGAGTGCGGAGTGCGGATCAACACCGGTGCAGCCGTCGAACACCTGCACATCGATAACGGGGTGCTCAGCGGCATCTCCTGCCAAGGCAAGAAAATAGACTGCAACGCCCTTATTGTCGCTACCGGCGGCGCCTCGTATCCGGCCACCGGCTCCAGCGGCGACGGCTATCTGCTGGCACAGCAGGCAGGCCATACCCTGGTGCCCATCCGGCCGGCCCTGGTGCCGTTGGTCACCCGCGGCGACGTGACCGCCCGCATGGCTGGCCTGCAGCTGCGCAATGTGCTGGTTCGATTGTTTGTCAAAGGCAAGAAAAAAACCGAGGCTTTTGGGGAACTCGCTTTTATGGAATTCGGCCTCAGCGGTCCGGTCATCCTCACCCTCAGCGGTCAAATTGTCGATGCCCTGCAGGCGGACCAGGAGGTCAGCCTCGTGCTGGATCTCAAACCGGCGCTCGATGATAAAAAACTCGACGCCCGGCTTCTGCGCGACTTTGAAAAAAGACGGACCGAAACCATTGCCAGCGTCCTGCGCGGTTTGCTCCCTCAAGAGATGGTTCCCCTGGCCCTGGAGGAAATCGACCTCGCCTCGGATCGTCAGGTTGGGACCATTCGGGCGGCAGAGCGCAAACGGCTGCGCCTCTGGCTGAAAAACTTCCCCCTGCAGGTCACCGGATATCGTCCGCTGGCCGAGGCCATCGTCACTGCCGGAGGTGTCGATACCACCGAGGTTGACCCCCGCACCATGGAATCGCGACGGGTTCGCGGCCTCTACTTTGCCGGAGAAGTGCTGGACATCCAGGCCGACACCGGCGGCTATAATCTGCAAGCTGCCTTTTCCACCGGCTGGCTGGCCGGTCGCTCCGCGGCCGCTCAATGTATCGCTTCTCACGAGTAAGAATATGTTTTTACCCACCACCCGACAGGAAATGGAAACGCTTGGCTGGCCGCAGCTCGATGTCATTCTGGTCACCGGCGATGCCTACATCGACTCCCCCTACATCGGCGTGGCGGTCATCGGCAAGCTGCTGCTGCAGCACGGCTTCCGGGTTGGCATCATTGCCCAGCCGGACCTGCAGTCGGCCAGCGACATAGCCCGACTCGGCGAGCCGAAACTCTTCTGGGGCATCACCGGCGGCTGCATCGACTCCATGGTCGCCAATCGTACCGCTTCGAACCGCAGACGCAAAAGCGACGACTATACCCCGGGCGGCCTCAACAACCGCCGTCCGGATCGGGCCGTGATCGCCTATGCCAATCTGATCCGCCAGCATTTCAAGCAGACCGTCCCCCTGGTGCTCGGCGGCATTGAAGCCAGCCTGCGCCGCATCGCCCATTACGATTACTGGGACAACAAAGTTCGACGGTCTCTTCTCTTTGACGCCAAAGCAGACTACCTGGTCTACGGCATGGCCGAACGAGCGATCGTCGAGCTTGCCGAATCTCTGGCTGCGGGGCAATCGCCAACGGCAATCCGCGGCCTCTGTTATGCGGCCGCCACACCTCCGGTTGACGCCCTGCCCCTGCCTCCCTATCAGGAAGTGACAGCCAGTCCGAAAACCTTCACCTCAATGTTTCGCACATTTTACGCAAACAACGATCCGGCAACCGCTGCGATCCTGATCCAACAGCAGGATAGCCGGTACCTGGTGCACAATCCGCCGCAGCCCCCGCTTTC
>JBFJXW010000100.1:0-13088 GCA_041622895.1 Desulfobulbus sp.
ACAACGGTGAGCAAGAGTACCGCAACGGCATGAAGATTGGGAGGAGAGGGGATATTCATGAAAAATCACTCCTGAAGCGGATTACCGTTGATCTGGCGTTCCAGAAAGAAGCAAAAACCCATTCTTGCTTCTCCGGAACGTGCCGGTGAAATTTTTCTGCGGGATGCTCTCTACAGTGTGGATATTCTAGCTGGCAATCAAGGTGTGGCCAATCTTTAGGCGGATACGCCGGCAATACCGAGGCCAGGCAACAAGCAAAGACCAATGCGCACATTGCGATCAAAAAAAGTATACCTGAGAAACCTATTGGCTGCTTTGCACCTCAAGCACTAATACCGGGAAGGCGTGCTTGGTGATGCGGGAAGCATCGCGGGGTGGTTAAAACCAGTCCGACAACGACAATCCAACGCCCAGCCGATTAACATGCTGGTCATAGTCGATCAGGCTTTCACCGTAACCGTTGAAATACTGCACATATCCTCGCAGATAGGGCCAGCCCCAGAGCGGAAAGCTCCAGCTGAATTGGATCGCGCCACGGCTGAAATCGGATTCCAGGTTGTTGCGCGCCATCAGGCTGAAGGTGTTTTCCTCCCACTTGTACATGGCTCCCAACTCATAATGGCCGAGATACTTGGTGATATCCGGGTTATCGTCATTTCCTTCGCTTTCCGGAATGCGATACCAGGGAGTGACAGTGAAAGCGAAGTCGCCTCGTTCGAGAACGACGCTGCCGTAGATCCGGTTCCAGCTTCGTGACAGTTCCCCGCTCTGGCCGTTGGACTGGTGATTGATGCCGATGATATTCCAGGTGTTCTTGAATCCTAAAATATCCCAGTTGGGATGAAACTGGACCCACATCTCAGGTTCGTGGTTGGTTTCGCGAAACGGCGACGAAATATCATCGTTAAAGACCTGCCAAAAGCTATGGTTGGTGTAGCCGGCATAGACATCCATGATGTTGTCAAAAAGCCCGATCACGAGCGGTGACTTGATACTGAGCTGGAATTGCGCTTCTAGACGGTCAAAATCATACGATTGGCCATCGGAGTCGGTATAGTACGTATTGCTATACCCCTGACCGTTATAGGCCAATGGAAGAATATAATTGGGTTTATGCGGCAAAATACTGAAGGGCTGAAGCGCTACTTTTCGCTCCTGCTGCAGCCTATCTTCCACCACCCCTTTTTCTGCGGTTGCTCCTTCCTTCTTTTTTTCCTCTTGCTCTTCCGGGGTGGTCTCAACCATAAATTTGCTGCCGGCTGTTTCCTGGCGGCACTGCTCGCGCAGCATACCGATCGTCACCGTATCATCGGCGGTTACAATTTTCTGCTGCAGGCACTGGTCCAATTCATCGGCCCGGAGGCTGTCCGCCGTCAGCAGACAGCTCAGCAATGCAGCGGAACCCACCGCAATGAGAGAATAAAGAGATCGAATCGAAAAAGAGTTATTCATGACAACACCGTGTATTGCGGCCGCAAAGAGCCAGAAAGCAACTCAGCGCCGGCTGACGTTGCATGATTGCACCTGGCCGATAATTGCCGACAGGGCCTGAAAAAAAGATGCTGCTTCCGGATCGGCGGGATTTTGCTCGCGACGCTGCTCGTACCGGGCGAACAACTGGATCAGAATCTGATAGGACTGATCATCTTCCAGAGAGCCAAGCGCCTCCCAGAGTGCATTGGTATCCATGGGTGTTACTCCCCCTCCCCGTTGTTTTTTGTATCGGAAGAACCGGAGGGCGTGCCCGGCTCTTCCTCTTCAAGCATATAGCCCAGGCCGCAACAGGCCGGGCATTCTTCCCTGGTAATGAAGAAACGGCTTTCACCTTGAAAAAAGCCGATTTCGCCGCTGCCGCCGCAGGTACTGCAGACTTTTTTCGTTTCAGTCATAGCGATACCCGGAAGGTTCAGTTTTCAGAGATCCCCGCCGCCTGTTTTGCCGCCTGCAGGGTGTTTTTCATCAGCATGGTGATGGTCATGGGACCCACACCGCCCGGAACCGGAGTGATGGCCGCGGCTTTGGTGGCCACATCGTCAAAGTCGACATCACCGGCCAGGATGGCCTTACCGTTTGCAGCCTGGCCAATACGGTTGACTCCGACATCGATAATGACAGCCCCTTCCTTGATCTGGTCGGCCTTGATCATCTTGGCCACGCCAGCGGCAACAATGAGAATATCGGCCCTGCGGGTGTGATAGGCCATATCCTTGGTGCGGGTGTGGCACACGGTGACCGTGGCATTGCCGCCGGCCCGCTTCTGCAGCATCAGGTTGGCAATAGGTTTGCCGACAATATTGGAACGGCCGACCACGACCACCTCGGCTCCGGAGGTTTCGGTGCCGGAGCGCTGCAGCAATTCAAGAATGCCATGCGGGGTGCAGGGCAGAAAACATTGTTCCCCCAGCATCATCTTACCGACATTCACCGGATGGAAGCCGTCGACATCCTTGTTGGGATCGATGGCAAACAGCACTTTCCCTTCATTGATGTGGCGGGGCAGCGGTAGTTGCACCAGTATACCATGTATAGCGGGATTGGTGTTGTACTCGCCGACGATACGCAGCAGGTCAACCTCGCTGGTTTCCGCAGGCAGAGTGAGCTGCTCGGAGTGAATGCCCAGGGCATGGGCGGTTTTATTTTTAGCCGCAACGTAGGATTGGGAGGCGGGATCCTCGCCCACCAAAATGGTCACCAGGCCGGGGATAAGGCCATGGTTTTGCTGCAGTCTGGCGACCTCGGCGGCGATCTCGTCGCGGATGGCCTTGGCGGTTTCAATACCGCTGATAATTTTTGCTGGCATAAGAATGTATAACGCGTTGTAGAGAAGAAAGAAATGATCAACGACCATGCTGCGGCCGACAGTATCCAAGTCTGCAAACTAGCACAAACACGGGTTTTTTCAAGCAGAGACTTGTGCTGGTCCAGAGGAAAACCGGGGATATGCCGGGAGAACGTTGGGAAACACTTTATCGATGCCCCGACGGAGTTACCGAGGCTTCAATCTCCCGCTGCCCATGGTGCCGGGCATGTGGCGTATGCGGCGGGCGCTGCGGTAACGCTCTCCTGCGGTGCGGCACCCGCCAGGCCGTCTCTCACCTACTGCTTGCTGAATTATTTATTGAGCCAGGGGATTCTGCGTCGCCGTCCGAAATTCTCGAATCAGCAGGGCCAGGGAGGTCTGCCGCTGGGAGGTATCCTGGTTGCGCACCGCCATGGCCAGTGCCTGCCGGGCACCCACCAACACCACCAGCTTTTTGCCACGGGTCAGACCGGTATAGAGAAGGTTGCGAAACAGCATACGGAAATGCTGGGTGAGCACCGGTATGATAACCACGTCAAATTCCGATCCTTGCGATTTATGGATCGTGATGGCGTAGGCCAGATCGAGTTCGGCGATCTGGTCTCGATTGTACTCAACACGACGCTGATCCGGAAAAAAAGAAACCGTACAGGTGAGGTTGGTGTTGTCGATCGCCGTAATCGTACCGATATCGCCGTTGAACACGTTGAGTTCGTAATTATTGCGGCGATGAATGACCCGGTCACCGGTGCGAAAGATACGCTCACCGATGGCGAGCTCACGCGTGCCTTCACTAGGCGGATTGACGTTCTGCTGCAGCATAATGTTGAGATTGGCCGCACCAAGGGAGCCGCGGATCATCGGCGTCAGCACCTGGATTTCGACCCCTGCGCCCAGATATTTAGGTATCCATTCCCGGTAGAGTTTGCGCACCACATCGAGAGCGGTCAGGCCGTAGTAGAGCGACGACCAGGGATGGGTCTTTTTGGCCAGGGCCAGCAGTTCGCCGGCTGCTGAATCTGCGGTGGCCAGGGTGCCCAAGTCAACGTGACTGAATGTATCGGGAATGGTGAAATCGTATCCTGAGGTTCTGTCTTCAGGCAGCTCCGGATTATAGGGTGTCTGAGCAAAGAGTTCCTCGCGGGCTGCAATGCCCGCGTAATGGTGCTTTACTTTATTGATGAATTGCAGCTGCTGCTGGGATGCTTCGGCTGCATCAATGAAAAAACAATCGGATTGCTTCCATATTGCAGGCGACTTAAAAGGCGAATCTAACGACGGCACTTCACCACGATTAATCTGATGTGCCGTACTGATTATCACGGATTGTTGAGCCTGCCGAAAAATAGTGGTCAGGCGAAAACATGGAAGGCAGCCGCATGCAATCAGATCGCGCAGCACATTGCCCGCTCCCACCGAAGGCAACTGGTCGGCATCACCGATGAACAACAGGGAGGTTTCCGGAGCCACTGCCCTGAGCAAAGAGGCGGTAAGCGAGATATCGAGCATCGAACTCTCGTCAATGATCAGAAAATCGGTCTGCAGGGGATTTTCCTCACAGCGTTTGAATCCAGTCCCTTGAAATTCGAGTAATCGATGAATGGTTTTGGCCGGTAAACCAATCACCTCCCCCATGCGCTGGGCAGCGCGACCCGTGGGCGCGGTAAGCATAACACCATGATTCATGGCCTGAAGGAGAGCGACAATCACTTTGGTGGTGGTGGTTTTGCCGCAGCCCGGACCGCCGGTAAGGATCGAACACCGCTGATCCACTACCGAACAGACAGCCCGGGCCTGTTCCGGGCTCAGCGCCATATCCTGGCGTTCGGTGTAGCGGTGCATCCAGTCAGAAACCCTTTGGATATCGATACCGCGACTGCCGGTTGCCGTGGCCAGGCGCCTGGCTACGTATTCCTCATCGTAATAGAGCGATTTGGCGTAATAACAGGGCACGGGTTCTGCGGTTTTGCCATCGGGCAGAACCCGTACCCGCAGCTGCCCCTCCTGCTGCATGGTTTCCAGATGGCTGGGCATGGATTCGTCCAGGCGCAGATCGAGCAGTTCCTCAACCTGACGGCTGATCTGTTCGCGACTCAAGTAACAGTGGCCCATTTCCCGCGAAGCGGAGAGCACATGACGAATGGCAGCACGGATGCGCAGATCCGAGTCCGGAGCAAAACCGATGGAAAGCGCCACCCTATCGGCGGTAAAAAAGCCGATGCCATAGAAATCCATGGCCAGACGGTACGGATTTTCCCGCACCTGCGCAATGGAACGATCGCCGTACTGCTTGTAGATACGCACCGCAAACAGGGTAGAGATGCCGTGCGACTGGAGGAAGATCATGACATCGCGGATGGCCCGGTGCTCTACCCAGGCCTCCTTGATCACGGCCAGTTTTTTTTCTGCTATACCAGGCACCTTTGTCAACTGGCCGATGTCCTCTTCAAACACGGCAAGGGTTTGATCGCCGAAATGCTGGACAATACGCTTGGCGGTTTTGGGCCCCACTCCCTTGATCAGGCCGGACCCCAGGTATTTTTCCAGGGCACCTGCAGTGGCCGGTTTCAGTTCAGTGGCAAAACGGGCTTTGAATTGGCGGCCAAAACGGGGGTGCTGATTCCAGTTGCCGACAAACTCCATGGTCGCCCCGGCAAAGACTCTGGTCTGGTGCACAGTAACGGTCACCAGCTCACCGTATCCACGAAACGGAGTGACCTTGACAACCGACCAACCGCTGGCATCGTCATGATAGGTGACCCGCTCGACAATACCCCTAATTTTTTCTTGAATTTCCGACTGTTCCACTTCGGATAAACCCATATTGAAATTGTTTTCTTGTTTGATGGATACAATCATGCTATGGTTACTGCCTTCATACTACAAGTATGCAAAGCGGTAAAGGAGTCAAGTATGGAACAATTGCAGGAAAAAGTTGTAAAAGTGCTGGCACAGATTCGTCCCACTCTTCAACGGGATGGCGGCGATGTCGAGTTTGTCGGTCTTGATGAACAGCAGGTTGTCACGGTCCGCCTGACCGGAGCCTGCCAAGGTTGCCCGATGTCGCGGATTACCCTCAAAGAAGGGATCGAAAAATTCGTCAAGAGCGAGATTCCGACCATTCGGGCTGTCGAGGCTATCGAATAGGAGTTATACAGTTCATGGGTTTTCTTGAAAGTCTTCTCTGGCTGACCTTAAATGTCTACCACGAAGCGCGCAGTGAACCGGAAATAGGCCAGTTGGCAGTGGCCCACGTCACCCTTAACCGGGCGATCGAAGAACAAAAAAGTATCGTTGACGTAGTCATGGCCCCCTACCAGTTCAGCTGGACCTATCAGAAAAAATCGTACATTCCCCTTGAAATCAACCCGCTGCAAGAAAGTTTGCGTGTGGCCCTGAAGGCCATGACCACACCTGATTTCACCGGCGGCTCCACGTTTTATCACCACGTTGATGTCGACCCGAAATGGGCGTCGAAAATATCGTTTATCGCCCAGTACGGCTCGCACAAGTTTTACCGTCACAACGAAACCCCGATTTCGGCTTCTGCTTTTTAAGACGTCGATCTCCCTGTTCTCTCCTATCTTTTTCCCACCCATAACATCCTGGAGTTGACAAACAAGTCGGTCTCTTTTATAGAAAGATCATCGCTAGGGGTGCAATCCTGCTGAGAGGAATACATCCAACCCTATGAACCTGATCCGGATAATACCGGCGAAGGGAAGCGGACAAGACAAAAGAACCTGGAGCAACCGTACTCCAGTCTTCCGGCATCAGAAGCCGCTTGCCCTTCCCTTAAGGACAAGCGGCTTTTTTTATTGGGATAACAGCATGGAAATTATCGTCAACGGACAGAAGGAAACCGGCCCGCCCTGCACCATTGCTGCATTGGTGGCACGCAAGGGACTGACACCGGGAGCACTGATTGTGGAGCTCAATCAGCAGATCATTAAACAGGAACAGTGGCAAGCCATTCAGCTCAAAGACAATGACAGGCTCGAACTGCTCAGTTTTGTAGGCGGAGGTTGAACGATGCAAGATGATGGATTGAAACTGGGAGACGTCACCTTTACCAACCGGTTGTTTACCGGTACCGGTAAATTTGCCGACAACGCATTGATTCCGAAGATGTTGGCCGCCAGCGGTTCGCAGATGATAACAGTGGCCCTGCGACGCATCGACACCACCACCCGCTCGGAAAACATTCTTGATTTCATCCCGAAAAATACAAACGTGACGCTGCTGCCCAACACCTCCGGTGCCCGGACTGCTGAGCAGGCGGTACGCATCGCCCGCATTGCCCGTGAGGCCGGATGCGGCGACTTCATTAAAATTGAAGTGATCACCGACATGAAGTATCTGATGCCGGATAACTGGGAAACCCTGAAAGCCACCGAAGTGCTGGCCAAGGAGGGTTTTGTTGTCTTGCCTTACGTCCTGCCTGATCTGCCGCTGGCCAAACGGCTCGAATCCGCCGGTGCTGCCGCGGTAATGCCGCTCGGTGCTCCCATAGGCACCAACCGTGGCCTGGAAACCAAACCATTGCTCGAACTGTTGATTGAAAACTGCAGCATACCGGTAGTGGTCGATGCCGGAATCGGCCGGCCCTCCCAGGCAGCTGCCGCCATGGAGATGGGTGCTGATGCCGTGCTGGTGAACACTGCCATTGCCACAGCCTCTGATCCGGAAACCATGGGCCAGGCCTTTGATCTGGCAGTCAAGGCCGGACGTGCGGCCTATCTGGCTGAGTTGGCAGAGGAATCCGGCGTAGCCAGGGCCTCATCGCCGCTTACCGGTTTTCTTGATTAAGGAGCGTTTTTTTATTTCATCTGCAGAGGACGTAACCATGTCTTTTTATCAGATCGTCGAACAGTACAAGGCCTTCGACTTTGCGCAGTTTTTTGATCAGGTGACCGATGCGGGCATCGAGCGCAGTCTTGCCAAGGGAAAACCGGGCCCCATGGACTTCCTGACCTTGCTCAGTCCCCGCGCCGCAGCCTTTCTTGAACCCATGGCGCAAAAGGCCCATCAATTGACCGTCCAGTATTTCGGCCGCACTATCCAGCTGTTCATTCCCCTGTACATCTCCAACCATTGCAACAACCAGTGTGCGTACTGCGGGTTCAACCATAACAATGCCATTTTTCGTCGCAAGCTGACCATTGCCGAAGTGGAAGAAGAGGCCAGAGCCATTGCCCGCACCGGCATGCAGCACGTGCTCTTTCTCACCGGTGAAGCCCAGCACCTGACGCCCATGGAGTATCTGGTTGAGGCCTCGGAATGCCTGAAACGCTATTTCGCCTCGGTATCCATTGAGGTCTATCCTCTGGAGGTAGAGGAGTACCGCCGCCTGCAACAGGCCGGCGTCGATGGCATGACCCTTTTCCAGGAGACCTATGACGAAGAGGTCTACAAACGGGTGCATCTGGGCGGCAAAAAACGGGATTACCATTGGCGTCTCAATGCCCCGGAACGTGCCGCTCAAGGCGGTATGCGCGTGGTCAACCTGGGAGCGTTACTCGGCCTGGCAGAACCGCGCAGCGAGATCTTTTTCACCGGTCTTCATGCCCTCTACCTGGAGAACAAATATCTGGAAACCGAGGTGGCCCTCTCCCTGCCCCGCTTCAACGAGGCTGAAGGGCATTTTCAGCCGGATTATCTGGTGGATGACAAGACTTTTGTTCAGTTCATGACCGCTCTGCGCATCTTTCTGCCACGGGCCGGCCTAACTATCTCCACCCGGGAAAACGCTGCTTTCCGCGACCGCATCATGCCGCTGGGCGCCACTCGTTATTCCGCAGGATCCTGCACAGGAGTCGGCGGTTATACGAATATAAAGGTGGACCAGACCCCTCAGTTTGAGATCACGGATAATCGCGATGTTGACGAGGTGGCCAGGGCCATTGTCGCCCAAGGGTATCAACCGGTGTACAAGGACTGGGATCAGATCGGATGAAGATCGGCATAGCCGGAGCAGGTGGTATCGGTTCCAACGTCGCGGTCAATCTGGTGCGCAGCGGCATCGATAATCTCAAAATCGTTGATTTCGATCGGGTGGAATCGTCGAATCTGAACCGCCAGTTTTATTTTCACGATCAGATCGGCTGCTTCAAGGTTGAAGCGTTGCTGGAAAATCTCAGGCGCATCCGGCCGGCGTTGCGGATTGAAACGTTGGTCGAACGGGTTGTCGCCTCCAACTGCCAGCAAATTTTTTTTGACTGCGACCTGATCGTTGAGGGGTTCGACCGTCAGGCCGACAAAAAAATGCTGGTGGAACAGTTCGCCGGCAACCGGATCGTTGTTTCCGCCTGCGGAATAGCCGGCAGTGATCTTACTGCCATCCGGACGCGACAACTCGGCAACAGCACTATTGTCGGCGATTTTGTCACCGATTGCACCGATGCACCGCTTTTTGCGCATAAAGTGACAACCGTCGCCAACTATATGACACAGTGTGTCCTGCAACAGAGAAGAGCTTATGGAAAAACAACTACACGCTAAACCGATCTTTCCGTCCGGTATTTACGGCATCACCGCCGAAAAATTCTCTGCCGGACGCTCCAATGCCGATGTCGTGCGTCAGATGATTGCAGGCGGCGTCCGTATCATCCAGTACCGGGAGAAACGACCGCATAAAAGCGCTCGTGCAATGCTGGACGAATGCATCCTCATCCGCAAATTGACCCGTGAGGCCGGGGTGCTTTTCATTGTCAATGATTACCCGGATATTGCCCGGCTGGTCGATGCCGACGGCGTACACGTCGGTCAGGATGATTATCCGGTTGCCGAAGTCCGACGGTTGATCGGCCCGGACAAACTCATCGGCCTGTCTACCCATGGCCCCGAACAGGCGGCGGCCGCCGTCGCAGCCGGAGCCGACTACATCGGCGTCGGTCCGATCTTCAGCACCCAGACCAAGGATGACGTCTGTGCTGCCGTAGGACTCGACTACCTCGACCATGTCGTCAAGACCTGCCCCCTGCCTTTTGTCGCCATTGGCGGCATCAAGGAACATAATCTCGGGGAAGTACTGGCTCACGGCGCCAGGACCGTGTGTCTGGTCACTGAAATCGTTGGTGCCGCAGATATCGCCGCAACCGTACGCAGGCTGCACGTGGCCTGCAACTGCTGAATTTTTCTAACCCTCAACTCACGCAAGGAGAATCAATCATGGCCCATGTAACTCAGATGGATGCTGCCCGCCAGGGCATCCTCACTCCACAGATGCAACAGGTGCTCGCCGACGAAACGATCCATGAGGCCGACCTCCTCGCCAGGGTAGCTGAAGGTAAAATAGCTATCCCGGCTAACCGCAACCACACTAATCTGATTGCCAAGGGCATCGGCGCCGGATTAAGCACGAAAATAAACGTCAACCTCGGTGTTTCCGAGGATTGCTGCAACATCGAGAATGAGCTGAACAAAGTCCGCCGATCCATCGAGCTCAAGGCCGATGCTATCATGGATCTCAGTACTTTTGGCGACACCCGCGCCTTTCGCCGGCGGACCGTGGAAATCAGCCCGGTGATGATCGGCACAGTGCCGATCTACGATGCCGTGGCCCGCTACGGTAAAAAAGTCGCCAGTATTTCAGTGGACGATTTTTTTGATGTGGTACGTATTCACGCCGAGGATGGTGTCGATTTTATGACCATTCACGCCGGGTTGACCCAGACGGCGGTGCAACGGCTGCGCAATAATCCCCGCCTGACCCACATAGTCAGCCGCGGCGGCTCACTGCTGCTCGACTGGATGGAGACCAACGGCAAAGAAAACCCATTTTTCGAGCATTTTGACCGGTTGCTCGAACTGTGCCGGGAATATGACGTAACCCTGAGTCTGGGCGACGGCCTGCGGCCCGGTTGTCTGCAGGATGCCACTGACGCGGCCCAGATCCAGGAACTGATTATTCTGGGTGAGCTGACCAAGCGCTGCTGGCAGGCGGATGTGCAGGTGATGATCGAGGGACCGGGACATGTGCCGCTCAACGAGGTGGTTGCCAATATGCAGTTGGAGAAGAAACTCTGTCATGGTGCCCCGTTCTATGTACTGGGTCCCATTGTTACCGATGTGGCGCCGGGTTACGACCATATCACCTCAGCTATCGGCGGGGCACTGGCAGCCACCTACGGGGCGGATTTTCTCTGCTATGTCACTCCGGCGGAACACCTGCGTCTGCCCGATGAGGACGACATGAAAGAAGGTATTATTGCCTCTCGTATTGCCGCTCATGCCGCTGATATAGCCAAGGGTATTCCCGGAGCCATCAAATGGGATAACGACATGAGTAAGGCGCGCAAGGACCTGAACTGGCACCGGATGTTCGAACTGGCCATAGACCCGGAAAAAGCCAAAGCCTACCGGGCTTCTTCCCAGCCCATTGACCAGGATGTCTGCACCATGTGCGGTGATCTCTGCGCAGTGAAACGCAGCCGAAAAATTCTCGAAGGAGCCTGAAAACCTCTTGTCCTGCTAAAAAAGGTGCTTGTGCATAGGTACAAGCACCTTTTTTTAGATACACAATAGGCGAGCACAAATACCGTCATGCCATCGCTGACTGAAAAAGCAGCGTGCGATGCGGGGTGGCGCCTGCCACCGGATTGGTTGTTACTTTTTCTCAAACAAACTGCGATATGCCCCTAGTCCCTCTACCTCCAGTTGTTCCTTGGGGATAAACCGCAACGCTGCGGAATTAATGCAATACCGCTTGCCGGTGGGTGCCGGACCATCGTCAAAGACATGGCCGAGATGCGAATCGCCTTTTTGGCTGCGCACCTCAGTACGAAGCGAAAACAGACTCCAGTCCGATTTCTCGACAATATTTTCGGCAACCAGCGGTTTGGTGAAACTTGGCCAACCGGTTCCGGAATCGTATTTATCCGTGGAGCTGAACAACGGCTCGCCGGAGACGATATCAACATAAATCCCCTCTCTTTTATTATCCCAGTAGACATTGTTAAAAGGTGGCTCAGTGCCGTTCTTCTGTGTGACTTCATATTGCAATGGGGTCAAACGCTGCTTGAGATCTTGTGATGTACTCTGGAGAGCAGCATTGCTGTCCCGCCAGGTCTGCTGAAGAAAAGCATCGCGACCGGATCCGGAACGGTAGAATTTATAGCGTATCGGATTGTTTTTGTAATAATCCTGATGATAGTCTTCCGCCGGATAGAATGGGACCGCAGGAAGAATCGGTGTTACCAGCGGCTTGTGAAAGATACCACTGGCTGCGAGGGCCTTTTTTGACTGCTCGGCGAGATCGCGCTGCTCGTCGTTACCATAAAAAATAGCAGTCGTATAGGAATGACCACGGTCGACAAACTGACCGCCATCGTCGGTAGGATCGACCTGCCGCCAGAAGGTATCCAGCAACTGCTGATAGGAAACGCGATTAGCATCGTACACCACCTCAACCACCTCAATATGCCCGCCGGCCGCATAATTTTCGTAGGTGGGATCGGTGGTAGTGCCGCCTGCATACCCCGACCGCACAGAAAGGACGCCGTCGAGTTTCTCAAAAGGCGGCTCCATGCACCAGAAACAGCCGCCGGCAAACAGGGCGCGTTGCTCCTGCACCGCTCCCTGCACCTTGCCTTCAGTTTGCGCCTGAACCGCGCCGCCTGCCTGTGGATCAGCGATACAAACCATACCTGCCGTGAACAGAAACAGTATTCGAGTAAACTTTCGTAACGGAAACATGTGATCTCCTTCTTTTTGAGAAAAATTCCTTCCAGGGAGAATACTCATACTTGTACAATAAGGAATTTCGACGCAACTACCACCTGGAAGGCTATTTTTCTAGCCCTCGCTCTCCTGCCGGATGCAGCCGACACCACTGCGTATGCGCGAAATGCTGCCTGCTGACATGAGTGCTGAGAAAACAAGGACGGAAACTGCCGCAGTCTTCGTGTCACCTCCCCGCCCAAGGAACCCGCAACGTACTGTTCCGGCATCGCCGATCCGTACGGGTCGGACCGCCCTCGTTTTGTTCGGCAACGGACCCTTCGCTGATTTTTTCCAGGCATATCAAAAGGAAAAAATGTTTTTCCCTCTCAACAAGTATGGTACTAATTTTTGTGCGAGCTAGTTTGCAGCCATTCCAGATCCTCTCTGCGAGACGGCAAACCAAACTGGTCCTCATCTTCGGCACAGAGCGGCTGTTGGTGACTGCACGCCAACCGTACCGAGAGTATCCGTAGCACCATTTCGCCCGCTCACCTCGAAGACCACTGCATTGAGATCGGCATGCGTATGATACGCCTGTCTTATCCGGGGTAACGCATCGCTACCC
>JBFJXW010000101.1:0-13028 GCA_041622895.1 Desulfobulbus sp.
CAGCAGGTACCAGCTCAGCATAAAAGTCATCGGCTTCGCGCAGACGTTCGCCAAAAACGGTGTCAACACCGGCAAACGGATCTTTGCCGGCCTGACGCGTCAGCACCAGCTCCACGGTGGTTTCTTCGCCGCCACCGCAGGTGAGTTCATGCCAGGCGGCAAACTTGGTACCGGTATGGGCTGGATTGACCGCATCCTCCTCCCCATGAATGACCCGTCGATGAAAGGCATCCTTTGCATAGGGCGAAGCATTGGCTGAACCGTACAGCCGCTCTAGGTTGCTTTCGTTCTCGGTGAACAGACGTTGTACCTGCTGCCTGCCATAGAGGACATACGTACCAAGGGTGTGATGATGTGCTTCTACCGCCCAGGCTGCCATGCCGGGCTCAACAGCCTGCAGGTGCGGCCGCTCTCCCTGTTCAGCATCTCCCCACGACCAGGTGTTCCGAAACCAGAGCGTGGGCAGCAGATGCAGCGTTGCCGTATCCGGCCCCCTATTGCTGATTGTTATTCGTACGAAAATCGTTTCAGGCGTTTTTTTGGCATAGGTAACTTCCACATCCCAGTATCGATTGGTATCGAAAACATCGGTATCCAGAATGTTGAACGGCGGGTCGGTGCGCGATCGCCTTCTGTTCTCTTCGACGAGCAAGGCATAGGGAAAAGCCGCCTGCGGATATTTATAGAGATACCGCATAAAACTGTGACTGGGGGTGGCGTCCAGATAAAAAAAACACTCTTTGACATCCTCCCCGTGATTGCCCTGATTCCCGGTGAGCCCAAACATGCGTTCCTTGAGGATGGGATCGCGCCCGTTCCAGAGCGATAATGCCAGACACAATCGCTGCGCCGCATCACAGATCCCCCCCATGCCATCTTCACTCCAACGGTAGGTGCGGAAACACGCCTGGTCATGATCAAAATACTCCCAGGCATCACCAGTTGCGCTGTAATCCTCCCGAACCGTTCCCCATACCCGTTCGCTTACATAAGGACCCCACAAGCGCCAATCTTCGGTGCCACGCCGCTGTGCTTCCAACCGCTTTTTTTCTGTCATGATGTGCCCCCTCCGGCCGGTTTCATTCATGGCCGTTGACTAGAACCAGGTATTTGCAAACAGAAACAGTGACCCAAAAGAGAGCTGCCAGGATGCGCCGCAAAATAAAATACAGCATATCTCACCCGTGCATGACCTGGCTGCCCGATGTTGCATCTATTTGATGTGGTATCACTATACTCGTGAACGAGCAGAGCGTACTACAGTTTTTCACGTACCCTTTTTTACGGGCTCTACGACAGGAGGCCGCATGCAAAACGACAAGACAAGCTGAGGGAAAGGGGCATCCAATCGTGAATTACGTGATTATTATTTATACCTGTTGGTGATGGATCCCATTTGCAGGGCATTACATTGCCCTGCCGAAGAACCCAGTTGCAGCGAGGTGACCTATGGAAGCAAAGGAAGAATTTTACAGGCTGGTGGAAAAACTGAAAACAGAACGAGATGAGCTGAATCTGAAAATCCATCTTGCATCAATGGAAACCAAAGAAGAGCTGAAAGAGGCGGAGAAAAAATGGGCGCTGGTCAAGGAAAAATCAACGGAAATAGCTGATGAAGTCGTGGAGACGTCAGAAGACTATATCGCCAAGGCCAAAATTGTCGGCGAAGAGTTGAAGGAAACGTATAGACGTATCGCCAAGCGGCTGTCGGGCAAATGAAGCGCGACACTCGCCTGTGTCCGTTGCGGTGAAGAGAGAGAAAAAGGAGCGCGCGTTCAACGTTCCGTGTCACAGCTTTTGATTCGCTCTTTGTTGCCGTGTTCCGTGTAAGGACGGTTTTTCCCCGTCCTTACGCGCTCCCCCCTGTTTCAATCCCTTGTTCCTGCATCAGCCACCGCTCCATCTCCATCCAGGGTTTCCCGTACCTTCGCGGCCAGATCCTTCAGGGAAAACGGTTTTTGAATGAAGTGTACGCCCTTATCCAGTACACCGTGATGGGCGATAACGTCTGCCGTGTAGCCGGACATAAACAGGCGTTTGATATCCGGGTAGAGCGACAGCAGGTTTTTGGCCAGATCACGGCCGTTCATCTCGGGCATGACCACATCGGTTATCAACAGGTCGATTTCACCGGCATGCTCGCGGGCCAGACGGATGGCTTCGCCCGGCGTGGCCGCGGCTAGGATATTGTAGCCCTGCAGTTTAAGCATCGCCGTCGTCATATCGAGAATCATGGGTTCGTCTTCTGCCAGGAGGATGGTTTCGTGTCCGCTCGCAGCGGTTTCTGACGGGCCTTTCTCCCGCACTTGTCTGTCTGGGCCCTTATGACAGGGGAGGTAAATTTTCACTGTCGTTCCCTGGTTCAGCTCACTGTCGACATCGATAAAGCCGTTGTTTTGCCGCACGATGCCATACACCGTGGCCAGTCCCAGTCCCGTACCTTCTCCGGTCTTCTTGGTGGTGAAAAAGGGCTCGAACACATACGAGAGCGTCTCGCTGTCCATGCCGCAGCCGTTGTCGCTCACGGCCAGCAGCACATACTCGTCGGGGACGCCCCCTGTATGTTCGGCGCACCAGGCCTCGTCACAGATGATCATTTTCGTCTCAATGGCAATCCTGCCCGTATCTGCGATGGCGTCACGGGCGTTGACACACAGGTTCACCAGTATCTGGTCGACCTGAGAGGGATCGATATTAACCCGCCCCAGGTTCTTGCCAGGCAGCCAGGCGAGATCGATGTTCTCGCCAATGAGACGCCGCAGCATCTTGAGCATCCCTTCCATGGTCACATTCAAATCAAGGATCTCGGGGGCCACGGTCTGTTTCCGGGCGAAGGCCAGGAGCTGCCCCGTGAGATCGGCTGACCGCTGGGCGGCCTTGCGGATATCCTGCAAACGACCGAAAAGCGGCTGCGTCGGATCCATCTGGGTCATGGCCAGTTCAGCATGCCCGAGAATCACGCTCAGCATATTGTTGAAGTCATGGGCCACGCCGCCTGCCAGCCGCCCTATCGATTCCATCTTCTGGGACTGGAGGAGTTGAAAGTGCAGCTTTTCCTTTTCCATTTCGGCCTGTTTACGCCCCGTAATATCCTGAAGACTGATTTGGATCAGCTTCCTATCCCGGTATAGAAAGGGCATCAGGTGCACCTCGGTATCCCAGGTTGCTCCATTCGGCCGTTGATGCCGCCATTCAAACACCGCCTCTCCCTGATCAAGGGCCCTGCGGATTTTTTCCGCGAAGGCCGCCTCCGAGGGCTGTCCGTCATATTGCCGTGCAGCAGAGACATCCTTCGGCATCAGCCCTAACAGTTCCTCTCGATCCGAAAAACCATAGATATTGACGGCAGCCTGATTGCAGTCTTTGAAGCGGCAGGCTTCCGGATCGAGGACCGCCAGGGGAATATGGGAATCGTGAAATAATACTTTATTGTAGGACTCACTCTCCCGCAGGGCTTCTTCCGCCTGTTTTCTCTGCGTGAAATCATAGATGAGCGACAACATGGCTTCATAGCCGCCAAGATTGATGGTCTCAGCTGACCACAAGACATCCTTGATGCTGCCGGATTTGGTGATGAAACGCACCGGCTCGTCCCGAAATGTTCCGTTTTCTTTCAGCTTTTTGCCCAAACGGTTCCTGACTGCGGGATCTTCCCATATTCCCTGCTTATACGAGGTGCTGCCGATGGTTTCTTCTCGCGTATACTCGATCATCCGCAGCCACTGCTCGTTGACATCAATGAAGCGGCCGGTCACGATATCAGAAATAACCATGGGTGCGGGAGACAGGGAGAAGGCTTTGGAGAACCGCTCCTCGCTCTCCCGCAGAGCCGCTTCCGCCTGTTTGCGTTCGGTAACATCGAGATAGACGGCCATCAGCAGCCGATGGTCGCTCTTTTCTATGAAACGGCCATATAAGACGCAGTCCCGTGGAGAACCGTCGTGATGCCGGAGAGAGGCTTCAAAACCGGCAACATAATGCTGGCTGTTTGTCAGCTCGATAAAACGGTCGCGGTCTTCAGGATTGATCCACAGTCCTATATCGCTTCCTCTCCGGCCTTCCGCTTGCTCCCGGGTATAGCCGAAGGTTTGATACCATGCATTGTTCCAGGTCGTCCCTCGGTATCCGTCGACATTGGAGGCAAAGGCCATGGGGATGGGCGCTGACTCGAAGAGCTGGATAAAACTGTTTTCGCTCTCTTTGAGGGCTTCTTCCGCCCGCTTGCGATCGGTGATATCGATAGTTGACGAGAGAATCAGCTTTTCGCCGCCTATATCCATCAACCGGCAGGAATACAAGGCATACCGCGGCCCCTGGGCAGCATTGAACAGCACCTCCCATTGGTCCACTTCATCGGCATGCGTCAGTTCTTTGAGAAGTTCCGCATGGACATCTGTATCGAAAAAGAGCCCCAGTTGCTTCCCGGTTTGGCCGAGCACCGCATTTTCCTGTACGCCCAACTGGTTGCAAAAAGCTTTGTTGACCATTCGATAGCGCCCTTGCAGGTCATTGACGACACAGCTGAAGGGAGCCAGATCGAAAAATGTCTTGAACCGGGCTTCACTGTCCAGCAGTTTGAGATTACGGTGTTCGACCTCGCGCAGGGCCTTTGCGACCGTTTTCCTGAGACGGATATTCCAGAGAACAATAAGGCCGATCAAAACAGCGATCACGGCCCCAAACGTCAGCACATCCGACCAGGAGAAACGCGTTGCAAGGACAGTGTTGCCCGTCCAAGTGGACAATATATCGTCCACTGCACCTTCAGGTATTCGGCTGAAGCCATCCTGCAGCACGGCCAAAAGCTGGGTATTGCCTTTCTTTACCGCTGAATATTGCTGATCGGAGGCGAAGCGATTTGCCGCTTCACGAAACAGACCGTTCCGATCGTATTTTGCCAGGTAAAATCGGGCCACCTCGGTATCGGCAACAAAAACTTTAATGCCACCACCCTCCACCGCAGCCCTGACTAAAGCCCCTGTATCAGGATAGTGCAGCAGCAAGGTTTTCGGGTAGCGTTGCAAAATCGTCTTTTCCGCACTGTCACCTTGAACAATACCGACAGGTAACCCCTGCAGGTCGGCAAGGCCTCTGACACTGCGGATCTGTTTGTGAAAATAGACGCTGGTGCTAACCGAGAAAAAAGGTTGAATAAAATCAAAGAGTTTTTGTCGTTCTTCAGTTTTAAAAAGACTGCCGACGACATCCGCCTCGCCGTTCTGTACAGCGGAGAGGGCCGCATCCCACTGCGTAAGCCGGAAGTCCACCGCAATGCCGGTCGTACGGCTCCACAACTTCCAGATATCGATGGTTATCCCGGCAGGTCTGCCATCCGCATCAAGAAAGCTGAACGGAGCGTAAACGGCGTCATCGGCGACAATAATACGAAGAGGTTTGACCACGTCGGTGGAAGGCGATGGGGCGGCGGGGCCTGCGGCATTTCCGGCGAAAAGCAGGCCATGGGCAAACAGAACCGCGAGCAAGGGGGCCGCCAGCAAAAATACCATTTTCTTTACAACTGGTGCAATTGCACTCATTTACTCTTCCTTCTTCACGGCGGCCATCTCACAATCGGCTCGTTGTTCAGCAGCTTTTCAACAAGCTGTTTTTCCTTCTATTCCAGTACAATGTCGAACCCTGGAAGCGACAAACGCTGTCTGCTCTCTGAGAAAATAGCGACATGAGAGGTTTTCTACTCTTCCTTTTCCCCATCCGTCAACGTTGATTTCCTCGGCATCCCCCTCCCGCCCCTGGAAAGCTCGGTGCGTTGCGTCCTCCCTGCCTGCTCCCAAACCGGGAATCGCAGGGTACATAAAAAGTGATTGCTTCCGTAGGGAATTTTTACTAATTATCGACACAGGTGTTCATAAACGAACAAATCTCAGTATTAACCGTTGCTTCGAGCATCTTTTCGTGAAAGATAAAGCGTTTCCAGAATATTCCATCGCATGCGTTTTCCCGGTCGCTGTCAGCGCTCCCCAGCGTTTGCTTCCATCCCTTGTTTCTGCCCGAACGGTTTATTCATACAGTCCGGTCCCACAATCTCGATTTTAACCGGTTCGCAGCCCGCGAACCCAACGGCTCTACACTCTAAAGGAGGAAGTTGAATGAAGAGGAAAATATGTACCCTTGGATGCTTGACACTGGCATTGGTATTTCTCGCTTTTGGAACAACCTGGGCTAAACCCGTTCGCATCGGCCTCATGTGTCCCCTGACCGGCTCCTGGGCCAGCGAGGGCCAGGACATGAAACAAATCGTGGAAATGCTCGTTGCTGAAACCAACAAGGCCGGCGGCATTGACGGCAACAAAGTTGAACTCATTATCGAGGACGATGGCGGAGACCCCCGTCAGTCCGCCCTGGCCGCCACCCGCCTCACCACCAAGGACATTGTCGCTGTTATCGGCACCTATGGTTCCTCGGTGACCGAAGCCTCACAGAACATCTATGCCGAATCCGACATCCTCCAGGTTGCCACCGGCTCCACCGCCATCCGCCTGTCCGAAAAGGGCCTGCCCCTCTTCTTCCGGACCTGTCCCAGGGATGACGAGCAGGGAAGAGTTGCCGCCAAGACCCTGACCAGTATGGGCTTTACCAAAATCGCCATTCTCCATGACAACACCTCCTATGCCAAAGGCCTGGCCGACGAGGCCAAATCCCTGCTGGAAGCGCAAGGCAAGACCATTGCCTTCTTTGACGCGCTGACCCCCGGCGACCGTGACTACAACGCCATCCTCACCAAACTGAAATCCGCTACCCCTGAAGTCATCTTCTTCACCGGTTACTACCCGGAAGCAGGCATGCTCCTGCGCCAGAAAATGGAAATGGGCTGGAATGTGCCCATGTTGGGCGGTGACGCCACCAACAATCCCGACCTGGTCAAAATCGCCGGCAACAAGGCCGCAGAAGGGTACATGTTTCTGAGCCCGCCCGTTCCCGCCGATCTGTCCACTCCCGAAGCTAAAAAGTTCATCGCCGACTACCAGGCCGCCTACGGCAAAGCACCCGGTTCTGTCTGGGCCGTACTGGCCGGTGACGCCTACCGGGTTGTCGCTGAAGCCATCGCCAAGACGGGCGAAACCTCCGGCGAGAAACTGGCCGCTTACCTGAAAAAGGATATGAAGGACTTTTCCGGCCTGACCGGCAAAATCTCTTTCAATGACAAAGGTGACCGCATCGGCGATCTGTATCGCGTCTACAAGGTCGATGCCGCCGGAAAGTTTGTCCTGCAGCCCTGAAAAACCTACCCGGTGCCGCCCTGCCCTGGCGCGGTGGCACCGGCCCTGGCCGTGTTCATTTGAGCGGTTGCGATACTGAGAACAACCCGCAATTACCGTTCAAGCTGTTCTTTGGCGTAATGCGTATCCGCCCCCGTCCGCGAGGTGCTGATAGCAGGGCCGACAGGCCATGGCCCTCGGTCCAAGCCGCTCAAGGTTCCTTTCCCCCCGGATGAGGTTCTTTTTCACAACTCTTTGCCCTGACGGACATTATGGAAGAATTTTTTCAACAATTGACCAACGGACTCGCCGTGGGCGGCATTTACGCCCTGATAGCTCTTGGGTATACCATGGTCTACGGGGTCATGAAGCTGATCAACTTCGCCCACGGGGATCTGTTTACCATCGGCGCCTATCTTGGCCTGACGATGCTCGTCTCCTTCGGCCTCTTTGACAAGCTCGGCCCCTTGCCCGCCATTGTGCTGCTGGCCGTTATGGTCATGATCCTGGTGGCTATCATCGGCGCTCTACTGGAACGGGTCGCCTACAAGCCGCTGCGCCAATCACACCGTCTTACGGCCGTGGTGTCGGCCCTGGGTGCGTCGATTTTTTTCCAGAACGCGATCATGGCCATCTACGGTCCGAATCTTCTGGTCTATCCTCACAACATTCTCCCCAGGACGGTCGTCAATATTCTCGGAATCGACATCCCGCTCATTCGCATCATCATGTTTCTGACGAGCGTGGTGCTCATGGCCGGGCTGTATTTTTTCATTCAAAAAACCAAAATCGGCACAGCGATCCGGGCAACGGCCATCGACCAAGGCGCGGCCAAGCTGATGGGTATCAACGTCGATCGGGTGATCATGCTGGTGTTCTGCATCGGACCGGCCCTGGGCGGAGCCGCCGGACTCATGGTCGGCCTCTATTACGGACAGATTAACTTCAGCATGGGCTGGATGTACGGGCTCAAGGCCTTCACCGCCGCTATAATTGGCGGGATCGGCAATATCCCGGGCGCCATGGTCGGCGGACTGCTGCTGGGCGTCATCGAGGCTCTGGGCGCGGCCTACATTTCCATCGCCTGGAAAGATGCCATCTCATTCTTCGTTCTTATCCTGATCCTCATTGTCCGACCAAAGGGCCTGCTTGGTGAACGGGTGGCGGAAAAAGTATGAAATCAACTAAATATATCTCTATCGGCTTTGCGTTGCTCATGGCCTCGTGCCCCCTGTTTCTCGACGCCTACTGGACAGACGTCATGAACAATGTGGGCATCTACGCCATCCTGGCCTTAAGCCTCAACGTCATCCTCGGGCATGCCGGTCTTTTTCACATGGGCCACGCCGCCTTCTATGCTATCGGTGCCTACACCACAGCCATCCTCAATATCACGTACGGTGTTCCGGTGTTATGGCTCATCGTGCCGTCGGGTATTCTTGCCGGACTTTTTGCGCTGATCGTAGCCCGGCCCATCATTCATCTGCGCGGCGATTATCTCCTGATCGTCACCATCGGTATTGTTGAGATCACGCGCATCGCCCTGATCAACAACATCTTTGACATCACCGGCGGCGCCAACGGCATTTTCGGCATCAGCCGGCCTTCGGTATTTGGCTTCAAGCTGACCAAACCGGATCATTTCTTCTATCTGATCTGGGGCTTTGCCGCTGTGACGATCTTTTTTCTGATACGTCTGGAGCATTCCCGTTTCGGCCGCGCCCTGCACTTCATCAAGGAGGACGAGGTTGCAGCCGGCGGCAGCGGCATCAACGTAGCCCGGCATAAATTGATAGCTTTTGTCATCGGCGCCGTCTGGGCGGGCATGTGCGGTACCATTTACGCCTCTAAAATGACCATCATTGCCCCGGAGTCGTTTTCTTTCGCCGAATCAGTCATCCTGTTCACCATCGTTATCCTCGGTGGTTCAGGCAGCATTCCGGGGGTCATTCTCGGTGCTTTTCTCCTTGTCGGCCTGCCTGAACTTTTTCGAGGATTGGCTGAATACCGCATGCTGGTCTTCGGTGCAGCCATGGTGCTGATGATGATCTTCCGCAATCAGGGCCTGCTCCCCCCTCGTCCGAAAAAGTATAGCGTTGAAGACCTGAACCCGATGGGAGGTGCCCAATGATGCCCATCTTGCGCGTAGAAAATCTCAGTAAAAGCTTCGGCGGCCTCATGGCGGTCAACGACGTGACCTTTGATGTGGACAAGGGCAGCATCGTCGGCCTGATCGGACCCAACGGCGCCGGCAAGACCACGGTCTTCAACCTCATCACCGGCAACTATCAGCCCAACGAGGGCAACGTGCTCTTTGATGGCCTGAATCTACTCGGCCTGCCTACCCACACGATCGTTGAACGGGGTATTGCCCGGACCTTCCAGACCATCCGCCTTTTTCAGAACATGAGTGTTCTTGAAAACGTTCTCGCCGGATGCCACTGCCGGATGCGGTCCGGCGCCCTGGCCGCCATGTTGCGTACTCCAGCGCAGCGTCGAGAAGAAAAAGAGGCCCTGGGCCAGGCCATGGCCGAATTGCAGTTCGTGGGCCTGGCTCATGAATGGCAGAACACGGCAAAAAACCTGTCGTACGGCAACCAACGCCTGCTCGAAATCGCTCGGGCGCTGGCCACCAATCCCAAACTCGTTGTTTTAGACGAACCCGCCGGCGGCATGAACGATCAGGAAACCCAGGAACTTATCCATCTCATCCGTGCTATCCAGGAGCGCGGCATCACCGTGATCCTCATCGAGCACGATATGGGGCTGGTCATGCGTGTCTGCTCTTCTCTGGTCGTACTGGAACACGGTTCAAAAATCGCTGCCGGTACACCCGCCGAGATCCAGGTCGACCCCCGGGTCATTGAAGCCTATCTCGGCGTCGATTCCGAATAAGGGACTCTCAATGCTGCTTACCATCGAAAATCTTCGCGTCAACTACGGCAATGTCGAAGCCCTGCACGGGATCAACCTGAATGTGGATGAAGGCGAAATAGTCACCATCTTGGGCGCCAATGGTGCCGGAAAATCAACCACCTTGAATGCGATCAGCGGGTTGGTGCAGATCACGGACGGAAGTATTTTTTTCCAGGACGTTCCCCTGCACAAGCTTCAGGCCCATGAAATCGTCAAACACAAAATTACCCAGAGCCCCGAAGGCCGCCGGGTCTTCGGCACCCTGACGGTCGAGGAAAACTTGATGCTCGGCGCTTTCACCTCTGTCAACTCCGAGCGAATCCGAAAAAGCCGGAAATGGATTTATGAGTTATTTCCCCGCCTGGAGGAACGGCAGCGGCAGATGGCCGGTACGTTGAGTGGCGGCGAACAACAGATGCTGGCCATCGGCCGGGCGCTCATGTCCAATCCCAAGATTCTCCTTCTGGACGAGCCAAGCCTGGGCCTGGCTCCCATTCTGGTAAAATCCATCTTTGACACGGTCAGGGAGATCAACTCGTCCGGGGTAACGGTCATACTGGTAGAACAAAACGCCAAGGCGGCCCTCAAACTCGCCAATCGCGGCTATGTTATGGAAGTCGGCAATATCGTCCTTGCCGACACCGCTGCCAACCTGCTCACCAACGAACAGGTCCAGCAGGCCTACCTGGGCGGCGGCCACGTCTGACAGGAACATTCCGTTTCATTCCATACGTAACGCCACGCCGGCATTCCGGCGCGGCGTCGTTGTTCGGCATCTCTATTCAGGCCCAAACTGCGGCCCCTATACCTCCTGTTCCGTTGCCATCCTGCTGATAATGTTGCATTCATCTTCGGTTACCGGCATCACAGATAACCGTGACCCCTTCTGCAGAAGCGCCATCTTCTCCAGTCCCTTCACTTCCCGCAGGGAGCGCAGTGCAACCGGTGCTGCGAATTTCCGCACCAACTGCACATCCACCATGAACCACCGCGGCGTTTCCGGACTGGAGCGGGGATCGTAATAGAGACTGTCCGGGTTCCAGGCAGTGTGGTCCGGATAGCTCTCGCGAGTCACTCTGGCAATGCCGACCACTCCCGGATTTTTCCCACTGTGATACACCAGCACTACATCACCGCACCGCATGGCATCGCGCATGAAATTGCGCGCCTGATAGTTGCGCACACCATCCCAGCAGGTCGTCTGCTCCGGGGCTTTGGCCAGATCATCGATGGAAAAGCTTCCGGGTTCGGTTTTCATCAGCCAGAATTGCATCCAATCCTCCCTTTTTCTGAAATACGTAAAATATCCTGTACATCAACGGTACCTCTCCCTCCTCATCCATGCAGTCTTTCTGTTTCGCCTGTTCAAAGTATCGCAAACGTGCGCCGCTTTAAAACAATGGACCCCGCAGACAGGCGCGCAGCACCAGCGCCTCGCGTGTTTTTTTCAGGCAGCACCCAGAATGACGTTGTCAGATGTGTGCTATTTTCATAGAGTTATATTTTCCATTACCCTTTATTCTTCCTGGCAAGGGCACCGTTATTCTGTGGAATGACCCAGATCACCCGTGCTTCTTGACAGCATTCCGGCAACGGGTCGTCTGTGTTGTCCTGGAGAACGTCAGCGGTTTCTTTTCCTCCTGAATCGACGGCAGCAGGATGTATACTCCTCGTCTGGAAAACAGCGCAATCCACCGGCTGTTCTTGAGGCAACATGCAGCACCTGAATCATTCCGATTTCGAACAATAGGAAACTTGGCATGAAAAAATCGTTACTTCTGTTCACATTCTTCCTTTCCTCGACCGCCTGGGCAGGCATACCGGCCACGCCTGTCATGACCCTGTATCGATTTGACGGCGCGCTCGAAATCCCCTATTACGACATCCAGACCTTCCGAGAAAAAGGACCGTCCGCGCCGACCGGCACGCTCACCCAAGGTTCATCGGTCGTGCCCTGTATCGTTGTCGACGACGGACGCCCGTTAACCGACAGCCAGGGCGTTCCTTATGTGGGCTTCAAGGTCGTTATACATTCCCGCAAGGCGACACCCGCCTCGACAGAAGCCTACAAAAACGCCGTCAAACAGCGTCAAGCGCTGACGGTTGCCAATCACCATTGCGACGCCGGTGTTCGCTATGTCATGAACGTGCGAAATCTGTACTCGATGAAGAAAGCGCCTTTCTTCGACCCCCCACCCCGAAGCACAGTCAATACTGCCGCCAACAAGCCGCACGGTGAGTTGGACCAGATCATTCGGACCTTTCACAACTCAACTTACTGCGGCAGTGTCAATCAGCGTCTGATCGAACGGCGCGACGCTTTGCAGGCAGCCTGGAACCGCTTCATCCGTGATCAGCAAAATCGCTGGTCAAACAGTTCCCTGCAGCGTGCCAAGCATCTGGATTACACCATGCGAACCGCAATCTTCGAAGGGCATCTGGAGCGCGGCTGCAATGCCTACGGCTCCTGTGAACGCAATATTATCGCCCTCTCGATTCGCAACCGGGCCATCGAGTCGTGTTCCCGTCTGCAAGGGTGCGGGGCGCCCGGTGATTTCCAGGGCGTTTCATCCAAAGTCTCCCAATACAACATCTGGGATGAATACCTGACCCAGATATCCGGGTTGACCTCGTGCTTCCTGCGCAACGACCTGGCCGGAGAAAGCAGCGCCAGTGCCCAGTACTACAGCAAGCTGCAAAGCATGTATGCCCAGAATCTGGGTGATGTGCAACGGATCTTGTTTGGCGGCGATCAAGACCTCGCAGCGATTTTCCCGAATAACTCACTGTCAGACCTGAAAAATCTTAAACATTATTATCATGCTCCAGCCATGGGTAAGTGCTTTCCCCAGCACGACCGGGTCGAATACATGTCCGGAGCGATTGCCCGCAAGG
>JBFJXW010000102.1:0-12995 GCA_041622895.1 Desulfobulbus sp.
CGACTCTGCGGAGCAACGGATACCATCCTTGACTTGGTGCATCCTCTTGGTTTCCAGGTCGACGATAAACATCTCAAGCGGGCTGGTTTGGACTACTGGCCGCAGGTTACAATTAACCATTGGGAAAATTTTGACATGTTTCTTCAGGAACATGATGAACAACGGTTATTTTTTTTGACCACCAAGACCAATCAAATGTATACCGAAGCTCGGTTCCAACCAGGAGATATGCTGATTTTCGGTAAAGAGACAAAAGGCTTGCCGGAAGATATTCTCAGGCTGTATAGTGACCGTTGCTACACGATTCCAATGAGTAACCCCAATATTCGCAGCCTTAACCTGGCCATGACCGCAGGTATCGTGCTCTATGAAGCCTTGCGGCAGATCCGCCGATAATTCCAAACTAATTAATCTATAATTCCCTGGGAGAAAGAAATGCCTGATAGAATATATAATTTTAGTCCCGGTCCTGCGGTCCTGCCCTATTCCGTTCTCCAGGAGGCTGCAGCCGATATTGTCAATTTTAACAATAAGGGTATCGGACTAATTGAACTCAGCCACCGCTCCAAAGAATTTATGGCTGTTGCGGATGAAACCGAATCGTTAATTCGAGAGCTTATGGGGATTCCAGATAATTACAAAGTTCTCTTTCTCCAGGGCGGTGCATCTTCGCAGTTTTTCATGGTGCCGATGAATCTGCTTGGCAAAGATCAGAAGGCTTCCTATCTTAACACCGGAACATGGTCGAAAAAAGCAATCAAAGAAGCCAAACTGTTTGGCAACGTCGAAGTCCCCTATTCCAGCGAGGATATTACCTTCAAACGGGTTCCGCAAGATGAGGAATACACCGTTGCTGAGGACAGCCAGTACCTCTATTTTGTAACGAACAACACCATCTACGGCACCCAGTTCCGCTCCATGCCCAATAAAAAGATCATGCTGATTGCCGACATGTCCTCGGATATCCTTTCTCGGCCTGTGGATGTCAGCCGGTTCGGGCTGATATTTGCCGGGGCACAGAAAAACATGGGACCCGCAGGAGTAACTGTGGTGATCATCCGTGATGATCTACTAGACCGAGTCGCTGACCAGGTGCCCACTATGCTGAAGTACAAAACGCATGCTGACAAAGACTCCATGTTCAACACGCCTCCCTGTTTTTCCATCTATTGTGTAGGCCGCGTAATGAACTGGCTGAAACAAATGGGTGGTGTTGAGGCGATTGAAAAAATCAATAAAGACAAAGCTAATTTGCTCTACGAGGCAATCGACAGTACCGATTTTTATCGCGGTCATGCTGAAAAAGAATCTCGTTCCATGATGAATGTAACCTTCAACCTACCCACCCCCGAACTTGAAGCACAGTTTATCCGGGAAGCCACAGCAGCGGGACTTGACGGCTTGAAGGGACATCGTTCGGTCGGCGGTTGCCGGGCCTCTATTTACAACGCCTTTCCCAAAGAAGGGGTTGAGCGGTTGGTCGACTTTATGACTGGTTTTTCCAGGAAAAACGGGTAAAAAATAAAGCTCCCTGTTCATGGCGGTATTTGTGCCATGAACAGGACTTCCCTTGTTCGCATGGACTATCAAGGAGAAATTATCAGGCCTCCCAGCGAGGCCTTTTCCATTATCCTCCAGGTCACTACCGGTTGCTCCCATAATCGTTGCACCTTTTGCGGAGCCTACCGAGATAAATTGTTTCAGATTAAACCACCGTCGCGCATTAAACAGGATCTTGATTTTGCTGCTACCTGGTGCGGTCGGCAGAAGACTTTGTTTCTTGCCGACGGCGACGCTTTGGCGCTTCCCCACGAGACTCTGGTTAACCTTCTTGCACAAATTCGTGAAAAGTTGCCCTGGGTCCGTCGGGTCAGTTCATATGCCACCTGTCAGAACATCCAGGGAAAGAGCGACGAGCAGTTGCTGACGTATCGGCAGATGGGACTCGGCCGGTTGTACATAGGGCTGGAAAGCGGCTTTGACCCGACCCTGAAAGCCATTGCCAAGGGCGTGGATAGCGAGGCGATGATCATCAGTGGTCGGCGAGTACGGGCTGCCGGCATTTTTCTATCGGTTACCTGTTTGTTGGGTATTGCTGGAGCAGCCCTGTCCTTGGAACATGCTGCCGCAACGGCTGCTGTACTCAACCGGATGCAACCGCACCAGATTGCAGTGCTCACCCTCATGCTGCTTGGCAACACACCGTTGTATCAGCAAATGCGGGCCGGCAGGTTTATCTTGCCGGATCAGCAACAGCTCTTTTACGAACTTCGCTGTCTCCTTGCTGGATTAGACTCATTTCGTACCCAATTTCATGCTAACCATGCCTCAAACTATTTTTCTCTGAATGGTAGACTCCCTCGGGATCGAGAAAAAATGCTGGCCACTATTGATCAAGCACGTACAGGTATGCTGCAGTTAAAAACGGAGCCATACCGAGGCTTGTGAACGTCTTTTAATTGAAAACGTAGAAAAAGATTATATCAATTTTATACATTTCACACCTAATCTAACTTATGAATAAACAGCCAGCCAAAACCGACCTCAAAGATCTAACCCAGGAAAAGCTGGTGCAATTTGTCGAATCCTTGAATCAACCTGCCTTTCGAGGCCGCCAGATCCTCGCCTGGATTTATCGACCGGGAGTCACGGAATTTTCTCAAATGACCGATTTAGCTAAAGAATTCCGCGCTATCCTCGCTGAATGCGCCTACATGAGCCGGTTAGACGAATACATGGTCGAATGCTCGCGTGACGGAGCAGTGAAATTTGCGTTTCGCTTAAGCGATGGGAAGATAATCGAGTCGGTTCTTATTCCTGAAGAGGACCGTAACACCCTGTGCGTCTCTTCCCAGGTCGGATGTGCCATGGGCTGCACCTTCTGTCTGACCGGTACCATGGGATTTAAGCGGAATTTGACCACTGCAGAAATCATTAACCAGGTGTGCGCGGTTCGCGACTGGATGCTCGATCATGGCAAGGGGCCACTGACCAATATCGTCTTCATGGGTATGGGCGAGCCACTTGCCAATTTTGAAAATCTTTTAGATGCGATCTCTATCCTAACCGAACAGCGTGGCCTGGATTTCTCCAACCGGCGAATCACTATTTCCACCTGCGGGCTGGTCCCCCAAATGCAGCAACTTGGTGAACAGACTGATGTTAATCTGGCTGTTTCCCTTCACGCTGCCGACGACGCTGTGCGCAGTTCGCTCATGCCTATTAATAAACGATATCCGCTGGCAGAACTGGTTGAGGCGTGCCGCACCTATCGCCAGAAGCGACGCAAACGTGTCATGTTCGAATATACTCTTCTTGATGGGGTGAATGACGCTGATACCGATGCTGAACAATTAGCCGCCCTACTCCGCGATGTCCCATGCAAGATCAACTTGCTGTCAGTGAATCCTGTTGCCGACAGTACCTTTCACAGTCCGGGTGAACAGCGTGTATTCAGATTTCAACAGATTCTGCGCAACCACGGATTTACAGTCTTTATCAGGCAAAGTCGAGGTGAAGATATTGCAGCGGCTTGCGGTCAACTTGCCGGTCAAGGCTGGGACGACAGCAAGACGGAACCGCGATAAGAGATCACGACAGAGGGGGCAGCGGGGGAAATGTAGAAGATTCGGCGAAAGACGATGAGGAGCACGGTGGACAACGGAAGTAAGAGAAAAGCATTTTTTGTCGCAAAGCCTAAGGGCGCCGTTACTCTTTGATGAAACTTCCGAAGGTGAACACCCCCTCACCCGTTTGAACTCTGCTGAGTAGAGTGTTGTAGTCGTCATCGGAAGTGCTCATCCCTCCTTGTCCCCAAGTGTACGATCCACCGACTCTATCACCTTCATGAAAAAATAAAATACCACTATCTTGTTTGTTCACCAAATGCACATCGATGAAACCGGAAAATTGCTTTTGCCTAAGGCGAAATATCAGGTCCGGTAAAGGTATCTCGGTTGATTTCAAAGCTGACTTTGCCCGTTGGAAGGATTGCATCTGAGCCCAGAAAAAGATAGCGTTAGCTCCTAACTCAAACACCTCCACTGAAAAATTAGAGCTGTAAAAGGAACCCCTGGCTATTTCGTACGAGGGGGTAAAGCTTGCCTTGCCGCCTTTTTCCTGTAACAGACTGCTAATTATCTCATCTTCACTGAAGTAGATGAGCATTTCCAAATTCGGCGATTTGCAATGAATACCGCCGGAGCCAATTTCACCCTGCATGTGTTCGATGAATTTCTCCAGATGCAGATAGTAACTGTTGAGACCTTGTAAATAAGGCCTTTCTCGAGGAATGAGCATGAATCTGGATTACACCGCTTGACTTGATAATGATTCAAAAAAATAAAGAAAAATTGAAGTAACACGTTCAATTAGTTCGCACTCACTTGCGTAAGTGAGTGCTTCTGCTCATTAACCTAACCTTACCGTCTATAAAAAAGAATGAAGGATCAATCCACTGTTCGTGGACATCTATCTGGCTCTTTATAAAACGAATGTCGCCCTGAAGCGTCAATAAATCAGTTTGAATAATAAATTCAAGAAGTAATGCGAAAGAGTTCATTTTTTCCTGCCCCGATTTCACGGGTCATTTCCCCTTGCTGGCAGCATTGGAGCAGAAAAAGAATTGCAGGCGGGATTTTCAAAAATAAGCAGCAAATACCGCATTCAAGGCGCATCGTTCTCCTTGCCGCTAACCGGGTTTTTGCCCATTCCGCCCTCTTGTGGCTGCCCTGTTCCACCTCTTACCACCACGATGATATGACCACATTCTCGGCAGGAAAAACGCGCACGCGAACCCTTCATTTTGGATTCATCAATGTTATATTTTTTCGAACATTCTTCACAAATTGCCAGCATTATTTATCTCCCAATAGACAAAACCCGTTGCCTCATGCGGACACCGCTGGTGGTGTCCAAACTCCCACTTTATAATTTGTTATATGTTGTTCTCTGGTTTCGGTCAAATTAATTTTTTAATAAATCAAGAAGTTGTCTATTCTTGGCAGGTATTCGCCAAAAAAAAGGTCCGTCCTGGTAATCAGGACGGACCTTCGATATATTTCAGTTTTTTTTTAGGATTTAACTGTGAATTTTTTTTAACAACCAAGCCATATTTTTTCCTAAATCATGCATAGTATTGATACCTTCCTTGTCTTCGGCCACCTCTCCTTTCTCCCGGCCAATGCCGATATTCCAGTAGGATGAGCCGACAATGATCATTTGACTGATCGTAAAGAAATGATTGATGGAATCAAAAGTATGTATAGCTCCTCCCCGTCTTTTGGTTACGATTGCCGCACCTAGTTTACGTTTAAACAGATCACCGTTAGCTCTGGAGGTCATACCGGCACGGTCAATGAGGGCCTTCATTTCAGTAGTAAGATCTGCAAAATAGGTTGGAGAAGCCAGGACAATAGCATCGGCCGCCAACATCTTTTCAATGCAACTATTGATGCAATCAACATCAACAATGCAACGGTTATTTTTATTTTTAAAACACTGATAACAGGCTATGCAACCATGAGGATGTTCGCCGGAAAGCTGAACCATTTCGGTATCAATACCTGTTTTTTGCAGTTCTTCAAACAGATACCCTATCATTTGTGCAGTGTTACCGTTTTTACGAGCGCTCCCATTGAAGGCAACAACTTTCATTTCACACCTCGTCATCATTGAGTATCGAACGCGGCAAGGCGTCCAGGTTTATTTTTGCTGCTTCTTCCATTCCTCGCAGGAGGGCTTTACGGTTTAATTCTTCGGTTCCAGGTGGCACGCGTGCCAACAAAGCCTTTTCCAGACTGTCGTTATGCACCTGGCCGGACAGGTGACCAACAGCTCCCAGAGCCACCATATTGGCGACCATCATTTTGCCGAGTTCTTCCCTTGCAATAGCGGTAAAGGGAATAGCGACAACACGGCTGGTTGGATACTGTTCCACCAAGGACTCATCAACTACCAGTAAGCCGCCGGGGATCAGATCGCGATAATAGGCATCACAAGCTGCCTGATTCATAGCCAGAAGGAGGTTGATATGCCGCGCTTTGGGGTAATCGATTGGCGTATCACTGATTACCACTTCAGCTTTGGATTTCCCTCCCCTTGCCTCTGGGCCGTAACTTTGGGTCTGGCAAACATACTTGCCATCATGCACCCCCACTGCTTCTGCAAAAATAACGGCAGCTGTAATCAATCCCTGACCACCGGAACCGCTGAAGCGGATCTCGTATCGATTTTTAACACTTTTTTTCATAGCTATTCTCTGCCTTCAACGGCCCGTTGTCGTACCTTTTCGTACTCTTCGGTAGAAATAGGAAGTTTCCGGTCAGCCAGTACGCCAATAGTCGTTTTACCTTCGAGCTCCTCCGGAGTGAGTTTTGCGGCTCTGGTTACGGTGACAGCATTTTCCTTAAATCCTTTAAGCATGGCCACCGCATCACCCAATTGATTACGACGACCGTATTGCACATGGCAGTTGGAAACAACCTCGACCACCGCAAACCCCCGCTTTCCCATGGCCTGTTCAATGAGGCTATCAAGCAGTTCAGCATGGTAGACCGTCGAGCGGGCAACAAACGATGCGCCGGCAGTAACTGCCAGTTCGGCAATGGAAAAAGCCTGTTCGATATGCCCATAGACCGATGTGGTCGATTTTGATCCGAAAGGCGTGGTAGGCGAATATTGGCCTCCGGTCATACCGTAGATGGAATTATTGATAATGATAGCAGTCAGGTTGAGATTGCGACGGGCCGCATGGATAAAATGGTTGCCGCCGATGGCCGTGGCGTCGCCGTCGCCCATGATCGCCACCACCTTTAGGGCCGGATTGGCCAGTTTCACTCCGGTGGCAAAAGTCAGGGCACGCCCATGGGTGGTGTGCAGGGTGTTAAAATCAAGATAGGTTGGCATCCGGCCGGAACAACCGATGCCTGAAGCAAGCACGACCTCATCCTTATTCAATTCCATTCGGTAAATAGCGCGTAACAAGGCGGCCATAACCACGCCGTTGCCGCAACCGGGGCACCAGACATGGGGAAATTTTTTATTGTGCCGCAGATATTCGTGGCGTATCGCCTGTGCTGAAACCGGCATGATTTCCTCCTTACAATTTAACGAGCTTGGCAAACAGTTCGTCTGGTGTGATAAACTGGCCGTCGATCCGGTTATGCTTGACCACTGCACAGTAATCTTGATTGATCCGCTGCACTTCGCGACTGATCTGCCCAGTATTCATTTCCGGAACTAAAACGGCTCGGCACTGTTTGAGCACAGGCGTTACCATGCTGCGTGGAAAGGGGAAAAGCGTTACCAGCTGCAAAAGTCCGGCCTGTATTCCTTGCTGTCGGGCCTCTTCTACCGCACTCATAGCAGAGCGGGATACGGAACCGTAGGCAATGATACACACTTCGGCATCTTCAAGATAAAAACCCTTGGTTAGCATTATATCTGGAAAGCCTCGGGTTATCTTATGGATTAAACGATTTTGGAATTGAAGAATTTCTCCCGGAAGTTCCGTGGGAAAGCCTAATAGGTCATGAACAAGACCGGTAACATGATGGCGATAGCCATCACCAAAGGCAGCCATGGCGGGAACCCCGCTGCTCCCTCCCTCGTAAGGTTTATACCAGTCAGGAGGCACACTGGGTCGCAATCGATTGATGATATGGAGTTCCTCGGGATCGGGTAATTGCACGCATTCCCTGGTGTGGGCGACGATCTCATCGGAAAGAATTATCACCGGAACCCGAAATTGCTCGGAAAGGTTAAAGGCCTTGACGGTGAGGGTAAAGGAATCGCTCACGCTTGAAACTGCAAGAACGATAATAGGGTGATCGCCATGAGTACCCCAGCGTGCCATCTGCACATCGCCCTGGGCCGGGCTAGTAGCGAGGCCGGTGGAAGGTCCGCCGCGCATGACATCCACCACCACGCAGGGAACCTCGGCGGCGCATGCATAGCCCAGGTTTTCCTGCATAAGCGAAAAGCCGGGTCCTGAAGTGGCAGTCATGGATTTAACTCCGGCCAGGGAAGCACCTATGATCGCTCCCATACTGGCGATTTCATCTTCCATCTGGATGAAGGTACCGCCAACGCGGGGTAACAGTGTGGCCAGATGTTCGGAAATTTCCGTGGCCGGAGTGATAGGATAACCGGCGAAAAACCGACAGCCGGCAGCCAGGGCGCCATGTGCAATAGCCTCGTTACCTTGGAGGAGCTGGCGCTTCTTATGGGTCTCAGGCATCATCTTTCCTCCTTTTGGGCTTTCGCTCGGTGACGGTAATGGCAAAGTCCGGACAATGCATTTCGCAGAAACGGCAGCCGATACACCGGTCGGGCTCCTTGATTTCAGGTTTGCCGCTCTTATCCGGATGAATTATTTTTTTCGGACAGAAAGCCATACAGATACCACAGGCCTTGCACCAGTCTCGGTAAAAGGCAATATCGTACAGTTTCTTTTTTTTGGGTATTTGATCTTCCGGTGGTTGTTGCTGGTCTACCGGTTTTGTTTTTGTTTCTTTTGTCATGCTTTCCGCCATTCAAAGAGGAAAAATAGTTATTGGGGGCAAGGATTGTCACCATCACCGCGGATACTTTTCGGCATACCGGGTATACTGGTAAAAATCAAGGAATTCTCCGCTATTCATTATGAACAGGGAAAGGGAAACAGAATTTACTTCCTAGTCGCCACTGAGGATCGAGCTAGCGTCCCTACATTTTTTTATGTATTTGCTAACAAAACAGCATACTTTATTTGCAAAAATGGTAGAAATTTTTCAGCCATTCTGGGTCCCTCTTTTCAAATAGGCATAGCCACTGAAACTCCTTACTGAAAACAAGTACTAACGAATTAAAAAATACATGTAATTCCAATATTTTTTGTCATTGAAGCCCCTTGCGTCAGGATTCGTTCACTCTAAAAAAGTGTTTTGCACATCTTGCACCGCCTTTGATCTCGCACTAATTAAAACGATTATTGAAAGAGATGATAATGCCTCTGGGCAAGACTACCACAGATAAGGAGACTCATATGCAACTCGGATTTATTGGCCTCGGTCATCTTGGCAAGGCTATTGCCGGCAGATTGATTGAATGCGGACATACCTTGACGGTCTGGAACAGGTCAGCGGCCAAGGCGGAAGGCTTGCAAGTTACCTTGGCAGTCTCGCCGGCTGAGGTTGCCAGACGGGCGGATATCATCTGCCTCTGTCTGTTTGACAGCGCTGCTGTACATAACGTCTTGAAGCAAGAACAGGGATTACTTTCCGCGGATCTTACCGGCAAGATCATTATCGATCATACCACCAATCATTTTCGCGACGTCACCACCTTCTACGAACTCTGCGCCCACGCAGGAGCGATATATCTGGAAGCACCGGTGCTCGGCAGCGTTGTTCCCGCATCTCAAGGTGCATTAACCGTACTGGTCAGCGGTAATAAAGAGGGCTACATGGGAGCAGAATCCGTACTGGCCCAT
Source organism: Desulfobulbus sp. (assembly GCA_041622895.1). GTDB lineage: Bacteria > Desulfobacterota > Desulfobulbia > Desulfobulbales > Desulfobulbaceae > Desulfobulbus. The sequence goes on from JBFJXW010000102.1 coordinate 9,473, forward strand.
ATTGGCAAACACCTGTTTCATTTGGAAAAACCAGGCTTGGCCACCAAGATGAAACTGATCAATAATTTAACTCTGGGCAGTTTTATGGCAACACTGGCCGAAGCGGTAGCCTTTGGCGAAGGGGTGGGAATCAGCAAAGAGGAGGTACTGGAGATTCTCAATGTCGGCGGAGGTCAGTCGCTGGTGCTCAACGCCAAAAAAGCCAAACTACTGGCCGAAGATTTTTCCCCCCACTTTTCTAACGGACTGATCTATAAAGATCTCCACTGTCTTCAGGATCTGGCCTTTGAACAAAAGCAACCTTTGTTCACCGGAGCGGTCACCAAAGAACTTTTCGCCCGAGCTATTGCCTCCGGAATGGAATCATTAGATTTTTCCTCAGTTTACACCTTGTTTAAGCAGCAGTAGCTTGAAGAACTTTTATGTAGTTTCAAGGGATTCCGGGAAGATTTAGCCTTCCCGGAACCCTTTTCCCCCTCTGGTGCCTTACAATGTATCGTGCCACCGATCTGATCCATTCACACCATCTTTTCCCAAAAAAATAATTGCCGGGGATTCGCTCTACGCGCCAAAGGTAATCAAAATGTATTCGTGGTATTGGTCACTCTAGTCGCCAATGCGTTGTCTCATCACACAAGGACCGGAAAACAGAGCTGGAAAATATTAATGCAAATTGTAACAAAAAATGGTCAGAACAAAATAATTTGATAGAGAACTATAAATATTAATCACGGGATATCCCGTTGTGTGTTTATCACAGGGTAGTGTTCCTGATCTGGAAAATCGTGGTTTGATTTCGTCACGTTCCGGAGGAATACGCTTGAAATGCCATTTTTTATTGACAGAGAAGTCCTGGTGTATTTCGATCAACTTCGTCCATCGAGCCACCCTGTGTATCTGATCACGGCTAACCGCTGTCAAGTCAGAGCAAGGAAAAGCTCCAATACAGAATAATTACAAGCTCAATACAAGGCTGAATAATGGTTGATACAGATAATAGCGAAGACGATGTGTTAGTTGAGGAATGTACAATTTGTGGTGGAGATATCATCATTGACAGCTACTGCGAGGAAGATGATATTGTCTACTGTAATGATTGTGAAGTGGAGTATTTGATTCGCTCCGTCGATCCCATCCGCCTCAAATTGCTTGACGATGATATTGATACGGACATCGACGACACGGAGGACACCTACGATGAATAATATGATGGATTAATGCTGTATGGGCCGCGCCATGCTAGGCGCCTCGGCTGTTCTCCTAATCTTTTGCTTTTAAGGTGTTGAAGAATGAATTTTCTTAATCTGCCGTCAAAAAAGCTTTCCATCAACCAGGCGAAAGCGGTTATCCTTCCTATTCCTTATGGCGGGACAAACCGTGCAGCACTGGCTATGGACAAAGGTCCCGAGGTGATTCTTCAAGCTTCCCAGGTGCTTTCCACCTATGATGCTGAGACCAACACCGATGTCAACGAACTGGGTATTCATACCCTCGATCCACTGACCTGTCCTGAGGACCCGCAAGAAACTGTAGAGGAAATACATAGCCAGGTCACACAGTATTTTAAAAAATTTAATTTAGTTGCAGCTATCGGCGGCAGCCATCTTATTAGTTTGGGACTGGTAAGCGCCGCTCTTGAGCAACACAACAACCTTAGTGTTCTCCACTTGGGCTCGCATCCCCACTTGGTCACTGATAACACGACAGTGTACGATGAAGCTGGCGTTATGGCTCGCATTCGGGAGAAATGTGCGGTTTCGCATATTGGTATCCGTAGTATGTCCAAGGCCGAGCGGGGTAAGATCCACCTCGATAATCTGGTTTTTGCCCGCGACATTTATAACAACGGTCTTAATGCGGCTGCCGATGTCATTGATCTTTTGAGCGAAAAAGTGTATGTTGCCATTCATCTCGATGTTTTTGATCCAGCCTGCATGCCAGCAGTGGTCCGGCCGGAACCGGGTGGGTTGGATTGGTATATGCTCAACGCACTGGTACGAATGGTAGCCCGGGAAAAATCAATTGTCGGATTTGATGTTACTGGCCTTGTTCCACAGAAAAACGGCTCACATGCTCACCTGCTTGCGGCAAAATTAATTTATAAAACCTTAATCTGTATTCTGCAAAAAAATCTCTGATGTATTCTATTCTTGACGACAAAATTGCGGTGGTGGCTTCATGAGCAGCCGCAATCTTGCCGGTTCCATACCCTGGAATCTGCTTCTGCTTACCCTCGGCTCCGTTGTATTTTCTCTAGGAATCAACGCAGTTATTGTCCATAATAATTTTGTCACTGGTGGTGTTTTTGGCGGTGCACTGCTCCTTTTTTATAAAACCGGGTTATTCTCGCCGCCGATATGGTATCTGCTGATTAATATTCCCCTTTTTATTATCGGCTGGTTTTTTGTCAGTCGCCGCTTTTTTTTCTACAGTCTCTACGGTGTACTGGCAGTCTCTGTTAGTTCCGAACTGATTGTATTAAATTTTAACATTCAAGAGCAGGTGTATGCTGCCGTAGCTGGTGGCATCATCTGCGGTATTGGTGGGGGTATTACTCTTCGATCGCTAGGCTCCGCAGGTGGGCTCGACATAGTGGCCATCATTCTGAATCAACGATTTAATATCGGTATAGGTAAGGTCTATTTCGTTTTCAATCTCGTTCTCTTCAGTCTGGCCGCATCGTTCTATACGCCGGATATTGTCATTGCTTCGATTATTCTGCTTTTTATCAGTTCCCTTTCCGTGGAATACATGTTGTCAATGTTCAACCAGCGGAAAATCATCTACGTAATAAGCGATCGCAACGAAGAAATATCCAAATGTTTCAGCCAGGTTTTGAAACAAGGCGCTACCTTTATCAAAGGGAAAGGCGCTTATACCGGCAAAGACAAACTGATTCTCATGGCTATCACCAACAATCTGCAGTTGAAAAAATTGGAAAGCGCTGTCTTTGCAATTGATGCCCATGCCCTGTTCATTGTAGAAAACAGTTTTAACGTCATCGGATCGAATTTCGGCAAGCGAAAGATCTATTAGTCATTGTAGTAAAGGTGTCGGAGAAGCTACTTGAAAAAATGGATTAAGTAATATTGTTTTTCTGAATTACTTTACTTGTTCAAGTAATATTAGTCTGGGTGAAATGGCTACCATCAAGCGTCATGTTCAAAGACACTCAGATCCGTGGCCCTAGTGTTTCGTGCGGTTAATTGAATCAATCTATTTTTCAATGTGTTATAGTGCTGCATGGCACGTACACTCGAGAATTTTACAATTACTGATGAGCAGCGCCAGGATCTTGAGTCACTGTTGCGAGCACCAAAAACCACTCAAAGTCTGATGATCAAAAAGAAATGAAACCACTCAGTGGTACGCTGCCTTTGAGATAGTGACTGGTGTTAATGGCCGGACAACGAAAAGGCATCGAGCCAAAGAGTTCCTGGACTTTTTACGCCAGATCAACAGGGCTGTACCCGAAGAAGTTGATCTTCATGTCATCCTGGACAATAGCAGCACACACAAAACG
>JBFJXW010000103.1:0-12942 GCA_041622895.1 Desulfobulbus sp.
CAGAATGGGCGGGGAGTAGATATGGATTTTAGAAAAGTTGAGTTTCTTCTCTCCGCCTACGCTATACAACAATTGCCGGATCCTGTGCACCCTGACATTGCCTTTGCCGGTCGTTCGAATGTTGGTAAATCCAGCCTGATTAATCGTTTGGTAAACCGGACCAATCTGGTGAAAACCAGCTCCAAACCAGGAAAAACGCAAAGCCTCAACTACTTTCTCGTTGACGACTCGCTCTATTTCGTTGATCTGCCGGGGTATGGATTTGCCCAGGTGTCGCAACAAACGCGTCTTGCATGGCGAGGACTGATCACCGAATATGTGGAAACACGTGCGAATTTGGCCTGTGTGATCGTCATTATCGATCTGCGGCACGAACTCAAGGCTTTGGATAGAGAATTGATTGATTGGCTTCGGTATAATCAGCGAGCCTTTCTCCCTGTATATACCAAGGCGGATAAGCTAACCCGTAACAAACAGCACAAAAATGCAGCGGTTCTCGATGCGGGACTGACGATAACTGCGTCAGATCGAATTATTTTTTCAGCAAAAACCGGTTTGGGGTGTGACGAGTTGCAGCGGAGGATAGCTGCCTATGCAAACCCAGAATTTCCTGAGTTTGCATAGGGCTATTTTATGAGAAAAACAGATTTACTGGTCTGATTTAAGAACCGCGAGAAAGGCGCGTTGCGGGATTTCGACATTGCCCACAGTTTTCATTCGTTTTTTACCTTCCTTTTGTTTCTCCAATAATTTTCGTTTTCTCGAGATATCACCGCCGTAACATTTTGCCGTCACGTCTTTGCGTAATGCAGAAATGTTTTCCCGTGCTACAATGTTGCCGCCGATGGCCGCTTGAATGGCTATTTTAAACATTTGGCGGGGGATTTCTTCTTTAAGTCGTTCGCAGGCCTTGAGGCCTCTTTCTCTAGCTTTGGTGCGGTGGGTGAGCTGTGATAAGGCATCTACCTGTTCGCCGTTGACCAAAATATCGAGTTTCACCAGATCGCTGGTCCGATAATCGATTAATTCATAGTCAAACGATCCATATCCCTGGGTAACGGATTTCAATCGATCGTAAAAATCATAAATCACTTCGGCCAAGGGCAGTTCACAGGTGAATTCGATACGACCGGGCATCGGATAGTGGTATTTGGTGTTTTGGCCGCGTCGTTCCATACATAGGGTCATGACGACGCCCATGTATCGCTCCGGAATATGAATAGTTGCTTTAATATAGGGTTCCTCGACACGGGCAATAGATCCGGGATCTGGGAAGTAAGAGGGGTTGTCGACCTCGACGATATTTTTATTTTGAAGGTAAAAAATATACTTGACCGTTGGAGCCGTGAGGATAAGGGAAATTCCGAATTCTCGTTCCAGCCGTTCCTGCACCACTTCAAGGTGGAGCAACCCTAAAAAGCCACAACGAAAACCAAATCCCAAGGCTGCAGAAGAATCTTTTTGGTAGGTCAAAGCGGCATCGTTGAGCTTCAGTTTCTCGAGAGCGTTGGCCAGATCTTCGTAATCATCAGTGGCGATGGGGTAGAGTGAGGAAAAGACCACTTGCTGCACTTCTTTGAAACCGGGCAGGGCAGAGGGGCAGGGACGATCCTTGATGGTTATGGTGTCACCCGGCCGGGTATCGGAAACTGTTTTCACACCGGCAATAATATACCCGACCTGACCAGCGGTGAGCTGTTTCTGTGGCTCCCGGCGTAAGCGAAAAATACCGAGTTCTTCCACTCTGTAGTCGGCACCATTGGACATAAAGATAATCTGGTCACCGGTTTTTACCGTACCGTTGATAATTCGTACCGAAATAACCGTACCGCGGTAAGGATCGTAATTGGCATCGAAAATCAGTGCCTCCAGCGGTATGTCCGGGTCGCCCTTCGGCGGTGGCAGCCATTTGACAATGGCGTTGAGCACCTGCAATACTCCTTCTCCGGTTTTAGCGGAGCACATCTGAATGGAAGATCCGTCAAGCCCTAGATCCTCTTCAATCTGGGCTGCCACCTTGTCCGGTTCAGCCGCTGGCAAATCGATCTTGTTGATAACCGGTATAATTTCAAGATTATTTTCCATCGCCAGGTACAGATTTGCCAAGGTCTGGGCCTCAATTCCCTGGGCTGCATCGATCAATAGCAGTGCACCCTCGCAGGATGAAAGGGCACGGGACACCTCGTAGCTGAAATCAACGTGTCCGGGCGTATCGACCAAATTAAAAGTGTACGTTTCGCCGTCCTCGGCAAGAAAGGGCAAGCAGATCGTCTGCGATTTGATGGTGATGCCGCGTTCCCGCTCAATATCCATGGTGTCGAGCAACTGATCCTTAAATTCACGATCGGTGACCATTTTACAGATCTGAATTATCCTGTCGGCCAGGGTTGATTTGCCATGGTCAATGTGCGCAATAATGCTGAAATTTCGTATTTTATCCATAAAACTAGAAAAAGCCTTGGAAAAGGGAAGATGTCCTCGAGATAGGTCGGTTATCCATAGCATAGATTCCCTGAAAAAAAAACTACCTAGCTACCTTCTGTCAGAATAAAGTGTTTTTTTTTTATTTTTAGAGTAGACTTTTGAAATAATTCCCTGCGCACAGATCTTTTCTATGCAGGGTAATGTTTTCTAACGATATACCAGAGATTAATGCGAGATAAGAGCGAAATCGACAATCCGGATTTGGATGAACAAGAACGGCCACAGCAGGCCTTGATGCTCACCAGTACCGACGAAAATCTACCGGCGTTAAGTAATCCCGCTCTCCATCGTTATCTTCAGGAAATCAGTCAATACGAATTGTTGAGCAGGGAAGAGACTGAAGAGCTGGCCGTGCGCTTTCAAGAAACCGGAGACCCTGATGCCGCCTACCGGCTTGTTTCAGCTAATCTCCGTTTAGTGGTTAAAGTCGCCATGGATTTTCAGAAATACTGGATGCAGAATTTCATGGATCTCATCCAGGAGGGAAATGTCGGCCTTGTACAGGCGACTAAAAAGTTCGATCCTTACCGTGGTGTCAAATTTTCTTACTACGCGGCTTATTGGATTCGTGCTTATATCCTCAAGTTTATCATGGATAATTGGCGCCTTGTAAAAATTGGAACGACCCAGGCGCAACGGAAATTGTTTTTCAGCCTGAACAAGGAAAAAAAATTGCTTGAATCCCAAGGATTCCAGCCGGAAGTCAAGCTGTTGGCAGAACGACTGAACGTCAAGGAAAGCGAAGTTATTGAGATGGGGCAACGCATGGACAACTGGGATGTATCCCTGGAGGCCCCAGTGCGTAGCGATTCCGAGGATGAACAGAAAAATTTCCTTCCCCATGACGGTCCGGGGATTGAAGAGGTTGTCGCCAGCCAGGAAATGCGTGAACGGTTAGCAGAAATTCTTGCTGAGCTCAGCACCCGTCTTAACGAAAAGGAGCAGGTGATTCTCAACACCCGCCTGCTCAGCGACGAGCCTAAAACGTTGCAAACGATTGCCGATGAATTTAACATCTCCCGAGAGAGAGTTCGTCAAATTGAAGCCAATTTGTTAAAAAAATTAAGAAAACAGTTCGAAAAAGAAATGCCTGATATCCAGGATTTTCTCAGCGGCGAAGGTGTCATTCTCGCTGCTGGACCGACAGATCAGATCTCCTGAACGCTTCGTTCTTTTCAACACCACCCCCATATTATTTACTACAATGAATGTACCTTTGCTTGATTTAAAACCGCAGTTAGCCTGTTTGCGTCCGCAAATCTTGGAAGCCGTAACCAGGGTCATTGATTCCACCGGCTATATACTTGGCCGAGAAGTTACCGATTTTGAAGAAAAAATAGCCCAATATTGCGGCACTCCCTACGGGATAGGTGTTTCCAGTGGTACAGATGCCCTGCTTGCATCCTTGATGTCTCTTGATATCGGAGCGGGGGATCTGGTTCTGACAACGCCGTACACTTTTTTTGCCACCATGGGGACGGTGCTTCGTACCGGAGCATTGCCCGTTTTTGTCGATGTCGAACCTGACAGTCTCAATATAGATCCGGAAGGTATTGCCGAAGCCTTGGCCGCAGACAGAAAAAATGGTCAAAAAATTAAAGCGATTATTCCTGTTCATTTATATGGCCAGTGTGCCAACATGCAGCGCATTTGCGCCTTGGCTGAGGAATATGGTATTCCAATCATAGAAGACGCTGCCCAAGGGATTGGCGCGGAATATCCTTTTATAGAAAATGACAGTATTACGTGGCGTCGTGCTGGAAGCTTGGGGCTGAGCGGATGTTTCTCTTTCTTCCCCAGTAAAAATTTAGGTGGTATCGGCGACGGCGGCATGATCACCACCGCGGATAAGGAATTTGCGGATATTGTCCGATCCAACCGAAATCATGGCGCGGAACCCAAATACTATCATTCTCGAGTAGGCGGCAATTTTCGTCTGGCCCCCATTCAGGCTGCTGTATTGGCGCTCAAGCTTGATTATTTAGAAGAATGGCATGCAGCCCGGCGACGAAACGCGGCCCATTATCGTCAGCTGTTCCATGATGCTGGTCTTGCTGGTACGCCCGTCACCCTGCCGACGGCGGTTTATGCCGAGGTAGAGGGGGCGGAGCAACATAATCACCACATTTACAATCAATTTGTAATCCTCGTGCCAGAGCGTGATGCGTTGCGCCAATATTTACAGGAGCAGTCCATTGGATGTGAAATTTATTATCCGCTTTGTCTGCATCAGCAAGAATGCTTGAAGTCTGAGGCCTATCGTCGGCAATCTTTTCCGATAGCTGAACAAGCCGCCGCAACGTCACTGGCATTGCCAATTTATCCGGAACTGACCTTTGAGCAGCTTGCATATGTTGTAGAAACCATAAAACAATTTTATCATACGCGTTGATAGGTTCATTCGTACAAAGAGGTTTTCAAATGCGAGCAACGACGTATGGACGACTACAAGGGAGAGCCTCGGTGTCTGTAGCGACCATTACGTAAAAGCTGCACTTTGATGCAGCTGATATAAAAAATTATGTAAAAAGAAAGCGTTGAAGCAGTATTCAACGCTTTATCATTTATAAGCATATCGCGAATTATTTAACTAGAAGGAGGAGGAGACATGGTTCAACGTATCCCGATGTCCTTGACAGGAAATCGGCAGCTTCGCGACGAGCTCGAAAGGCTCGAGCGAGTGGAGCGGCACGAAATTGTCAAGGCAATCGAGGTGGCGAGGGCACATGGCGATCTCAGTGAAAATGCTGAGTATCATGCCGCCAAAGAGCGGCAGAGCCTGACAGAAGGACGAATACTGGAACTGAAAGACAAGCTCGGCAGAGCTGAAATCATTGACTGTTCAAAGGTTTCTTGCGACCGTGCAGTTTTTGGAACGGTTGTTACGCTTATGGATTTGACAACGGAAACCGAAGTAACCTATCAATTATTAGGTCCGGAAGAGTCAGACGTAAAAAAAGGTTCGATTTCTGTTATGTCTCCTTTAGGCAGAGCACTTCTCGGTAAAGAGGTCGGGGACGAGGTTGTCACCAAAACACCTGGCGGCATGCGTGAATTTGAAGTGATTTTAATCACCGCATCAACCATTAAATAATAAATTTCGGCAATATGCTCCTGCACACTAAAATAAATTTTTTCAGCATGCAGAGGCGTATTGCCGTTAATATTTTCATTTGTGCGGGAAAGGGGACTGTGACGTCAGCCTAGGGGACTGCTTACGTTACGGGTTCAACCAACCCGGTCTGGTAAAGGGCGAGAATTTGACGACTTACCTCTTCGATCGAAGAAGGGCATTCGCTGCTCAGGTGCCAGAGTCTTGAAACTTCATCCAGCGAGCCAAAAAGAATCAGCTTGGCAATTTCTGGTTTGATATCCTCACGAAAAATCCCTTTTTGTTGACCATTTTCGATAATTGCGGCAATGATGTCGAGATATTCGTTGAATTTGTTCTTACGATATTCGCGAATCAGCTTGCTCGTCTGTCGTAATTCGATGTGGATGACCTCGGCTAGATAACGATTTTTTTTCATCTCTTCCAAATGATTGGTGATGAAAATTTCCAGCATGGTTTTTGGGTTATCTTCCTTGCCGAGCAGTTGAACAACATGATCGATCAGTTTCCCGATTTCCTGTTCGAAAACAGAGAGTAATATATCGAACTTGTTGTTGAAATACAGATATATCGTGCCGTCTGCCACTTTAGCTTCCTTGGCAATGTCAGAAATTCTGGCATTAAAAAAGCCTTTTTTGGCAAAAACTTTGGTGGCAGCACGTATTATTTTACGATGCTTGTCTGGTGATTTCATTTTGTATGGTTAAACAGGCATTTGCTGTGAAAAATGAATGAGTGTTCATTCTGAAATTACCAGTTTAACCGGTAAATTGTCAAGTGAAATGCCGTAATAGGTAAGAATGGAGATGTATCTCAAGGATACGAAGGTTTATCGATATTTTGCTGGACGAGATGAGTGCAGATTTATTAGAGAAAGGAAGCAAAACAAAAGCGAGTGGTATTCAATTTTGAAATTCGGAGGTTACGGCAATGAAAATTTTGGTGATAGGGGGTGGCGGCCGTGAGCATGCACTCGTTTGGAAACTTAAACAATCACAAAATGTTACTGCAATATTTTGTGCCCCTGGGAATGCGGGGATTAAGTCAATTGCGACCTGTGTCAATATTGCTGTAGGGGATATTGACGGGTTACTGGCTTTTGCCCTGAAAGAAAAAATTGATCTCACTATTGTTGGGCCCGAAGAGCCGCTTACCAAAGGCATTGTCGATATTTTTCAAAAAAATGACCTGCGAATCTTCGGTCCGGACAGCAACGGTGCCATATTGGAAGGCAGTAAAGTTTTCACCAAAGATTTTCTTAAAAAATATAATATTCCTAGTGCCGATTACGGCACCTTTAACAAAAGAAGCGTTGCAAAAAAATTCGTTAAAACTATCGGCACTCCCTGCGTAATCAAGGCAGACGGTCTTGCTGCAGGTAAGGGAGTGATCATTGCCCAGTCCGTTGCAGAAGCTAATCAAGCCATTGATCTAATAATGAAAGATAAGGCTTTTGGAACTGCCGGAGACCATGTTGTGGTCGAGGAATTTCTTCACGGTGAAGAAGCGTCGTTTATTGCTTTCACCGACGGAAATACGATCTTGCCCCTGCCGTCTTCCCAGGACCACAAGGCTATTTATGAGGGCGACCAAGGACCGAACACCGGAGGCATGGGTGCGTATTCTCCGGCCCCGGTTATGACTGATGCGCTCACCCAACGGGTAATGGATGAGGTCATGCTGCCAACGGTTCGCGGTATGGCAGCCGAAGGCCGTCCGTACAGAGGAATGTTATATGCCGGGTTGATGATTGATGGTGACCGCCTTAATGTACTCGAATTCAATTGCCGTTTCGGCGATCCGGAATGCCAGCCACTCTTGATGCGCCTGCAGAGTGATCTAACGGAGATCTTGAATGCCTGTGTTGACGGTACCCTCGATCAGATTCAGCTTAAGATTGACCCTCGCCCGACAGTATGCGTGGTGATGGCCTCTGAAGGGTATCCGGGAAAGTATACCACCGGCAAACCTATTACCGGTTTTGAAAAAGCTGCCACTGTAGAAGGCGTCGAGGTTTTTCATGCAGGCACAGCAATTCAGGGCGAGGATATCGTCACCAGTGGCGGTCGGGTCTTGGGAGTTACCGCTGTTGGCGAAACTATTAAGGAGGCTATCGATCGCGCTTATACGGCCGTTGAAAAGATTCAATGGCCGGGGTGTTATTATCGTCGGGATATTGGTCACAGGGCGTTAGCCCGATTCAATACTACCGTACGACCTGTGGTAGGGATTGTTATGGGGAGCGACTCGGATTTACCGGTTATGAGAGCTGCTGCTGATTTCTTTGCATCGATGGGCATAATCTATGAGATGACAATATCCTCAGCTCATCGCACTCCGGAGCAATCTGCAACGTATGCCAAAACAGCTAAAGAACGAGGGCTTAAAATTATCATTGCAGGTGCGGGGATGGCTGCACATCTGGCTGGTGTTCTTGCGGCTCATACCACGTTGCCGGTGATCGGTGTTCCTCTGGACGCTTCCTCTCTTAACGGTCTTGATGCCCTCTTGTCCACCGTGCAAATGCCTCCTGGAATTCCTGTCGCCACCATGGGGATAGGCAAAGCCGGGGCGAAAAATGCGGCGGTTCTAGCTCTCCGCATTTTGGCTATTGACAATCCGGTCTTGCAGGAGAAACTCGATCAGCATGCAAGGGACATGGCCGATCAGGTTGCAGCCAAGAACAAATCGCTGACAATGTGAACCAACCCGTTGCCGTTAGCGATAGGACCGTGAGCCACGCAGCAGATATATTGCGTTCCGGTGGAGTAGTAGCGTTTCCTACAGAAACCTATTACGGCCTGGCAGTCGATCCCTTCAACGACCAGGCTCTTGCTCGATTATTCCAGATCAAGCAAAGATCCAGAGAACTGCCCATTTTGGTATTAGTGGCGGATATCGATCAGTTCCACGCGTTAACCCTCGAGATACCTGCAGTTTATTATCGATTAATAAACTGTTTCTGGCCCGGCCCATTGACTCTTGTCTGTCCGGCACAGCCTGCTTTACCGTCGCTATTGACAGGCAATACCGATACCATCGGACTTCGCCAGTCACCCCACGAGATGGCAAACCAGCTGATTGCCGCTTTTGGAGGTCCAATAACTGCGACCAGTGCCAACATATCGGGCCATCCTGCTGCCGTCACTGCCGGTGAGGTTGCTGATATTTTCGGTTCAAAAATAGATCTTATCCTCGATGGCGGACAAACGCCAGGCGGGAGTGGATCAACACTGGTCGGTATGCGTCAAGGTGCGCTTTATTGTCTTCGTCGAGGTAAAATTTCCTTTTCTGCAGTGCAAGCGTGTGCGGGAATTTATCCTGTAGAATAATTTTCAGAGATGCCCGGAGGGTATGTATGGCTGATTTGCAATGGAATAAAGCGTTTGCCTTGGAGCAGACCGCTGGAGATGAGGAACTTTTAGAGGAGTTACTTATTCTATTCAAGGATTCCTCAGCATCTGATCTGGACCATCTGCAACAGGCAGTGACAGCTGGGGACTCTGCGGGAGTTCTTCGGGCAGCGCACAGCCTGAAAGGTGCTTCAGCAAGTTTGGGTATCGAGGGCATTCGTCAACTGGCAGCGGCAATGGAAACTGACGCTCGTGACGATTCGGTAGCTATTGCCAGGGAAAACCTAACGGTTCTTGAAGAATTACTCGGTCAACTCAACGATCTCTGATTTGTTTTTAGGAAGGGCTTCGGGGATGCTTGATAAGAGCATCCCCGAAACTTTCATGACGAAAGAGTCCGTTGCCGCGATTTAAGATCGAATTTCAGGGTCTAATAATCTCGCAATCACATTCGGCGTCTTTGATGTTTAACAACAAAAACTTAACGTTAAATCCATTTTTTACCAGTTCGTTATAGGCCATGTCGGCGCGGGCCCCGGTACTGCAATGGACATAGATTTTCTTATCCTTGGGGAGTTCATTCATTCGGGCCGGAATTTCATCAAGAGGAATATTGATGGTATTTTTAAATATTCCCAGTTCAGCTACTTCTTCTTTGGTGCGGGCATCAATGATAATGGCATCTTTGTCCTCCCCGGAAGCCGCTTTGCGGAAGTCGGCTACGGAGACTTCACCTTTGCCGAGTTTTCTCGTCCACTTGATCTCGGTATTATAAATTGGTCCTTTCTCAATCTCGCCGCCTGCTTTAACCCAGCCTTCATATCCGCCCTCAACGAGAGAAACATAATTAAATCCTTCTTCCCGAACGGTTACCACTGCATCCAGAACCTCCTTGTCGCCATACAGAACGATCGGAGCATTGCGTGGAAGGTCATCAAGCTTGTCTTCCAAGGCATCAAACGGCACGCTGTACGCACCTTTAATTCTACCTTGCACGGCCTTTTTGCTTGGCCGGATATCGATCAGCACAACGTTCCCGTTTTTAATGAAATCCGCGGTAGAATAGGTGGGGAGACTGGCTTCGGACCACACCGGTTCACCTTCGTGATAAACACGGATATTGCTATACCCCAATTTTTTCGCCACGTCGGCTGAAGCTGGCGATAAGGGGCAGGTCACACCTCCGCAGTAAAAGATCAGTAAGGTGTTTTTATCTTTCGGCAGAATATCCGCTTGCTTCTTTTTAAGCACGGGCAGTGGGATGGAATGGGCTCCTGGGAGATGTGCTTGACCGTAGCGGGCTGGCGGTCGCGAGTCTGCCAGGAAATGCGGGACATTCTCATTGATCAATTTTTCCAATTCTGCGGTTTTAATCTCTGTGACCCCAGGAGGAAGTTTAGCCATTTTTAACTTTATGTCCGTAGCATAGACATCATCACCACGCTTTTCATACGTGATTATCGTTGCACGATCTTTAGCTACTTGATTGACGCCTTTGGTTTTTTCATCGTATTTGACCATCATGATCTTGGCCTGCTCTTCTTTGCCGACCTCGATGGAAATTGTTTTAGCACGCTCAGATATTCCAGTGATCTTGCCCTGATAAACAAGCTGTTCGCCGGTTTGCGATGGTTGGTTGGTGGACGTCTTTGGGGTGAGTTCGTTTTTTTTGGATCCCGCACAGCCACCGGCCAACAGGGCCAGCATCAGGCACAGCGGAAATACCAGTAATAATGTCTTGTTCACGTCAGTCCTCCTTAATGTGAGTAAAAAGGGGGGCGATAGCACCCGTACGAAGCACTTCTCGTGCTCATTAATGTGTGTGCAGTACTATAAATCATTACAGAATGACAGTGCAAATGACACCGAGGGGCATAAGTAGTCGATCTTGAAAAAGTCCATTTTCAGCCTGCCAGCGCTACGCCTTTACAAAAGGCAAGCCTGGGTCTGCGCCATGTTCTTTTCGAGTTTCTCAGAATACAGACAAAAAAGAGCAACATCTCCCTCAGCTTTCTGAGGATGATGCGGATATTGTGCCCGGCCCCGCAGAGCATGGCATTGATTTTGTCTCCCAACTCACCCAGCAGGTAATTCCGGCCCAACTTACCGTTCGTCTTCATGTGACCGATCACTGGCTCGACGGCGCTCCGTCTTTTCAGTTCCTTTTTCATCTGTGGCGTCAGGCCCCGTTTTCGCCCGGAGATCAGTACTGGAGATTCCTTGATTCCGTGTCCCCGATAGCCGCGATCAGCAAAACTTCGTTGCACCATCTGTCCGGTAATCCGTTGCACCTGCTCGATTGCCGTGGAAAGGGTATGACCGTCATAGGGGTTGCCATGCTCGGCAAACATCCCGACCACGAAGTTGTCACGATTAGTGGTAGCCACGCTCACCTTAACACCAAACTCGTACTTCTTGTGCGCCTTGCCCTTGGAGATACATTCCACTTCCGGCGCATGCAGGCTGTACAATTTGTTTTTGTCCTGTTTTTTTTGAGTAAGCAACCGTTCGGCCAGGGCCAGTTCCGGGGAAAAAATGTTTTTCAGTTCCGGTTGGTCTGCTATTTTTCTGTGGATATCACGGTACACCCGTCCGAGAAAGGTTTTCAGCCTTTTGATTTCTCGTCCAGCCCGCTTGCGTTGACTGGCATGGAGATAACGCCCGACCTTCAACAGTGCCTGAGGACCAAGGCGGGAGTAGGTCTGTCGCAGTGCAATCCCATGGGCTAAAGCCAGTTTGACCAACCGTAACCGGCTGCGGTTGTACAGTCGGGAATCGGTCGGAAACGCTACCGCCTTCTCCTGCACTGTCGTGTCAAAAATGATCCGTTCCAGGCTGGACGGTTGTACTGCCTGGCTCTTTAAACCTGTCGGTATGGTGTGCTTCAAGATGAGCTCGGCACCCTGTTCGCCGATCCGTCGGCGCCATCGACTCAGTGAAGACGGATCGATCGGCAACTCATGGCGGAAATATTTTTCGCCACAGAAATACTGATAATACGGATTTTCCACCCACCGCCGGACAACCTCGTCATCTGAAAGCTGAAAGGCGTGGGCCAGATAGGTCAGCCCGACCATCAGGCGGATTGGGCAACCGGGTCGCCCCTCATCGGCGTATAATTTGCCGAATTCCTGCTCGAACATCTCCCACTCAATTATGCCACTCAGCCGGTACAATTCATGGCGGCGGTTGAGGATATTTTCCAAACGATTGCGGAACATCTCCAGCTGAGGGACCACTTGCTGCTTCTTGGGTCGCATCAGAAATCACCAGAAATTGAAGGGGTATAGTGCAATATCCTGCAATTTATAGTGATATATATTTCAACAAATATCAAATGAAATCAATGCTATGTGAGTTTTTCAAGGCCGACTAAGTAACATATTCATGCCCTCGGTGGTGGAGATTATTTTTGTTGACCCTAAATTGAGGAAGGTTCCAGCTGCAATGTAACAGGCGACGTTAAGGACATCGGATGAATATCCTGCGGCTTGCCGGATAGAGACGGTATGATCTTACTGAGGGATATTTACCCAGTCTCTCAGTTTTTTTTGGACGAGACGATCACAAACGGCAGCTGTATCTCCAGCAAGCCGACATTGTAAAATCCAGGGAGGACATGATCTGGGAATATACGGTCCCTGATCATAGCGGATTTGTTCAGATCACCTTAAACACAAACACGATATTCACAGGTTACAGGCCACTAACAATAGAAATGATTATTGAGGAATACGGCCAAACCTCTTTGTCAACGCATACAGCCAGGCTGCAACTTCGTCATTGAGAAAGCGTGCAGCGCAACGCCATCGCCAATTGTTTTCGGGGGTGCCGGGGGTGTTCACTCTACAGTCATTGCCGAAACCGAGAACATCTTGCAGTGGCAGGATTGCCAATTTCGGTGCAGATGACAAGGCAAGGTAAATAAGGTCTTGATGGAAAGACCCGGCATTGTCATCCTCGCGATTGGCAAACCGTTTGGCTTGTATCTTA
>JBFJXW010000104.1:0-12938 GCA_041622895.1 Desulfobulbus sp.
ACCGGCATGAACAGCCTTGTTTCTTTGGAGAACTTCAACAATTGCAATCTCCTTTTGCTTTTTCTTATGTTTGCTTTCACCTTCGTGCAGGCCCGGCATTTTCCATGTTCCAAAAATTTCATATCCTCCATAATGCCATGGCAACGAAGGTCACCACGTTGACAAGAGCGGAGGCTCCGACAATGGCCGCCAGCCAGATCATATTCGATCGTAAACGCTCCATTTTCTCTCCATGCACCGCAAATATTTTTCTGATTCCATCCTGAGATGCCGCCGACAAACAGTCTCCCAGGGATGCCGTGGTTTCTTGTACAGCCAGGACGTATTCCTTTGTGCGGTCCGAAAGAATGCCAGTCAACGCCGTGTTGTGTTTGTTGAGCAGCTTGCTTTCTTCGGTCAAAAAGGCGTTGAGAACGGTGACCACCATTAGGATCGGATCATCTTTTGACACGATCGTTTTGTGTTGAGCTGCCAGTTCTGCTATTACCTGGTCGAAAGTTAGGCCAATACCGTCGGGCAATTGAGGCATGGCAGGAGGTTCGGTAGCTTCGTTGCTGCATGGAGGCTTGTCGGATATGCTCGTCATTGCTTAGCCGAACAGATCGGAGATCTTGCTAAATGCAGAAAATCTCTCGTATAGGGGCGGCGCAATTCGCCTAGGTATTCAAGCTCATGCATCAAGCCTAGGGCGCTCTCAGGCGACCGGGTGCTGGTGGTTGTGGCTCTTCCTTTCATGGTTGTGCCTTCTTAAATCAGTTGCGCTTTGTCGATAACCGCGTGGACGTCATTCCAGAACGTTTTCAGGCGTTGGCGGGTCATGATTGGTAAACAGGAATTGATCGCTGTTTCAAAAGTGGTGCGTTTTGCGTACAGTTCTTCCAGATCTTTGCCGAAAGTGGACTGTTTGCGGTGAGGGATCTCAATGACAGCGTGGAATTGACTGTGGTGATCCTTGTAAATATTAAATTCTTCAAATTTTTTTCCATCCGTGACAACGTCACCGAAATACCGGTTGAGCCATATAACCAGCGGTGTATCCGGAAAAGACGTGGCTAAAACATCAATGCCTGCGGCTGTATCTCCAATAGCTTGGCCGCCAGTGAAAATTGTATGCAGGAGGATTTGGTGTCCCTCATTGCGTAGAAGATTGAGGGCATCATTTTCTTTGAGGTATGAGCAGAGCGGTACAAAGCTGGATGCACCATTATCGATGACGACATGGCCGTTCTCTGGCTGCTGAAAAATAATCTCCATTAACTTGTCGAACCGACGTTGATCGATATCGTCGCCTTCCATGATGTTAAGCCGTTTGACTTCCAGCTCTTTGTAACCCGTGAAAGTTGCGTTTACTGGATCGGTATCAACGGCAGATAGAGGCAAGCCGTGTTGCCTTAAATATTGACAAAGAAGCGCAGCAACCAACGATTTGCCGACACCGCCTTTGCCTTGCAGGATGAAATGGACTGTGCTCATGTTGGTTCCTTTATAGAAATTTTTTCCGTTGTTCTTCCGGGTCGTTCTCAATCTTGATCGTCGCGTCGGTGCTACCGGTTCCTAACGGTCGTTTTTTTTCCTCTGGCAATGCTGTCGAAACAGCTGCGACCGGTTCGGTTGTCCCTTCGTCGGTTTCATCGAAAAGCCTAGGAAGCACTGGTTTTTGAAGTTTGTATCTGCCCACGAGCGCGTAAAAACGCGAATACCCCATACTGATCTTTCCCGCTTCTTTGAGGGTCCGATGTATAGCTGTCAGCGTATGGCCAGCTAAAAGCAGTTGTGCAACTTCTTCTCGGCACGCTATGAATTCCACGGTGCCCCATCCACGTTTCGA
The DNA here is from genome assembly GCA_041622895.1 of Desulfobulbus sp. Classification (GTDB taxonomy): domain Bacteria; phylum Desulfobacterota; class Desulfobulbia; order Desulfobulbales; family Desulfobulbaceae; genus Desulfobulbus. Next base: position 1,829 of record JBFJXW010000104.1, read on the forward strand.
GGCGCTCATTCCTTGCACCTGGTTTTATTTCGTGTTCTGGGGTGGACTAAATCGTAAAAAGTCTTGTATCCCATCGTTATCTGGCCAGATTCAAGTAGCGTCCTGTGGATGCTCGATAGATTATGACCATCGGCGAGTAATTTTCGTACGTTGTCCACGCAGGCGAGATACTCAACTCGGGCCTCACCGCGTCTAAGCCTTCGTTTCTGTTGCTTTTTGTTTTGTTTAGCCATGGGGCCTATCCATCCACCTTCGTTCTCTTAGCCACTTTGACAGCGCCGGAATCCATCGGCCGTTATCCTTGTTCCAGGATGTATCCGTGGCTTTGTGGTTATGTATATTTTTAAGTAATATTGATATGTTGGGGAGTTCTTTGCGTTTCGACATACGTGAGAATACCTGCCAAGCCATCCACTGCGATTTCTTCAGAGGGTATTCATTTGCCAAAAGTTCAAACTGCTGTTTGAGAGGCAGTCTCGATAATTCATCTTCGGCCACCTTGGCGGCCAGAAGTGTTGCTGCCTGGACCTTTCTCTCTGCTTCAGTTCGTAAAGCTTCCGTTGTTCGACACTTTTCTTCAATTTTTTGTATTGTTTCAATTCGTTGAATTCCATACGAGCACGACGGAATTCCTGCCTGCTTCAAGGCCTTCTCAATTTTGTGGCCATGATTTTTTTCGATCATGGCCACAAAAATAGGGTTTGGTCCTTCGAGACGTAGGCCGGATTTGGTCATCCTGGAGGTCAGGAGGTTGAGCATGGGTCTGATCGCGGGGTGTTCCTGAACCAGCATTTTTTTTGCTGTCTGCCATTGCGGAGTGTCCACGATTCCATCAAAATTTTTAATTTCAGAATCCCCCCCAACATTATTGGCAGTCTGAGAGATGATCGGATTGCGTTCCTCCGAAGGGGGGAGGGGGGGTATTTCTATAACTCTTTCCTTATTATCTAGATGGGGCGACAAATTGTCGTCTTGGTCTACCATTTTTGTCGTCCCACTCTTCTCGTTTCGGGCCACCGGATCGGGGAGATTGGGCCCCGTAATGTTGTTTTGCAGAAACCAGTACACCCTGCGGTTGCACCCTTTGATACGTTCCCAGCAGATTGAAATTAACCCGGCGCGAACAAGTTCCTGCAGATAGCGCTGGATGCTCCGCACCGATACCATCAGTTTATCGGCCAGATATTGCTGACTCGGCCAGGTGTGATCCTTGCCGCCAGAACATGTCGCCAAGACGGTATAGGTCATTTTTGCACTGGTCGAAATCTTTGATTTTAACAGCCACTCCTGCACACGAAATTTTCCATAACTCATTGTATATGTTTGCATTTATGCCTTTCCCTGAGCCCCGGAAAAAAAGCAAAAACTTCCCCGTATCACTTGACACCCGTTTTTTTTTCGGGTAACCAATAAGAGCATTTATGTTTCGCCATTATTGAGTTCTTTCAAGATCTCAAGAGAAGGTCTTCAGTGTTACCGCACCGAAGACCTTTTGCTTTTTCAGGGTTCTGATCAGTCGCTCATGAGGATCTCCTGGTGAGCTGGTTTTTACTGGCTGACCTGCAGCAGCCAGCGCCACATAACAAAAAAAAAGGCCCTCTTGGAATTGCATTCCAAGAGGGCCATTGTTATGTGCAGTACAGCACAAACAGAAAAACCCTCTTGGAACTTGCGTTCCAAGAGGGCGATAAGCTATTCGGGGGTTAGACGCCGAATAATATGTGGCGTCCCCAACCGGATTTGAACCGGTGTTGCCGGCGTGAAAGGCCGGTGTCCTGGACCTGACTAGACGATGGGGACAAGTCCTTACTTTCTGCGAATGGTGGGTCGTGCGCGACTCGAACGCGCGACTCTCTGCTTAAAAGGCAGATACTCTACCGGCTGAGTTAACGACCCTTGGCTTCGAGAGGCTCTCTATACCAAGTCGTTTTTCTCGTGTCAATTAATAATTTGATGTCGGATTCTTTTTTTTTGTATCTGCGTTACCCGTCGGTCTTGGCTTTGAACGGCCAATGCTAATTTTCTTGTGGTCTCCGTGCAGGTTTGCTACTACAATCTCCGTATGTGCAATCTGAATTGTGGGTGGCTTCTCACCCGATTGAAATTATACCAATGTAGGAAATTATGGGGTTATTAACGGGTTCGGCATCTTTGACACGGTTTGCTGTTGTGGGAGAACTTCCTGGTTCGTTCTGGGATTTTATTGCCGAAAGGGTCGCGGCCCTGAGTTTCAAGGATATCGACGACACTATTGATGAGTACTCTATCGGTTGGGTCTCGGTGGCCGACATGTTTGACAGCAGTTTTGCCTACAGCTCTTACGCCGCCGGAGATTATGTGACCCTTTCCATGCGGGTCGACGAGCGGAAAGTAACGCCTTCGGTATTGAAGAAGTTTGTAATGAAGGAAGAAGAGCGGATAAAACGGGAAAAACAGGTCCCCCGCCTGAGCAGGGCAGTTCGTCTGGAGATCAAGGAACGGGTCCGCGCGGAACTGGTGCGCAAAGCGTACCCGGTCCCGACTACCTACGACCTCTGCTGGAACCTTGCCGATAACACCCTGCTGTTTTTTTCCACCAGTAAAAAAGGGATGGCACTTTTGGAGGATTTGTTCAAAGAAACGTTCAATCTGTCGCTCATCCTGCAAATTCCCTGGCTAACCGGTTTACACCTGGCCGAAGGCGAGGCATTGGAGCATTACGAAGATATGCGTCCCGCCATCCTGTTGTAGTTCCCTGATGTGGATACCCTTACGTTGAAAATAATGGAGGAGAAATGAACGGCGCTTTACTTGCGGCAATCGTTGTGGTTGCTTTGATTGTGGCTGTCCTGCTGCTGAAAAAACGGCCCTTGCAGAAGAAAACTCCTCGGGTGGAAGCTGAAGACCAACTTAAATCTGCGGGTCATCTGCAGGAAGAATTGGTAACGAAACGGGAAGATGTGGAGACAGCGCCGTCTCCCAGCCCTTCAGAGGAAGAAGTAGGTGCCCCGCCGTCAGAAGATATTCTGGTTGCCAAGCCAGATACTGACCAGGGAGAGGAGACCATTCCTGCCGCTATCGAAGAAGAACCGGCGGTCAGTGAACCGGAACGTGTGATTGCATCGCCAGAGGAAGGTGAGGTCGACGAGGAACCGGCCGCCGCGGAAGAGGCGGAGCCTGTTGCTGCAATGGAGGCGGTTGCCGAGCCATCGCCGGAAGAACCGGAACAGGCTGAGTATGAAGAGCCTGTGTCTGCTGTGGCGCCGGAGCCAGTTGTGGCCGCTGAAGAGCCGGTTGAAGAAGAACCGGCGGTCAGTGAACCGGAACGTGTGATTGCCGCGCCCGAGGAAGGTGTGGTCGATGAGGAATCGGCCGCAGCGGAAGCGGCGGAGCCTGTTGGTGCAGTGGAGGCGGTTGCCGAGCCATCGCCGGAAGAACCGAAACAGGCTGAGCATGAAGAGCCTGTGTCTGCTGTAGAGCCGGAACCAGTTGAAGAGAAACCAGCAATTTCCGTGTTGCCCATCGAACCGTTTGCTGCAGCGGAAGCGGTGCCCCAGGTTCGGTTGACCCTGGATGTTTATTCGGCACGGCTTAACGAACTGGAGGAAAATCAGCGACGCGTGCTGGCCCGAGCCATTGAGCGGCGGGATGATCAAGAACGGGATCGGTTGCAGCGTGAACTGGTCATCATGAACGATAAACTGGCCCTGGTCGAAGATAGTTATTCAGCGGAAATGTTGTGTTACCAGCAAGCACTGGATGCTCTGGGGCAGGTGCAAGGTGATGCCGATGAGGCAGGGCTGGCCGCAGCCGTGGAATCATTGCGGTCAGGTGATCCTCGAGCAGCGGAACAGCTTCTGGCGCAGTTGAGTGAGCGACAGCACCCCTTTGCTGGCCAAGCGGCCTTCCACAGTGGGCAACTGGCCGAATGCCGAGTCGACTTGCAGAAGGCCCTGCATTTGTATGAGCGGGCCGTAGCTCTGGAGCCGGAAAATCCACGGTATCTCGGGGCCGCCGGTAAAACGGCGCGTACGCTCTATCGCTACAAGGAAGCCGTGTCGTGGCTGGAGTCCTTTGTCCGGCTCGCTAAAGAGAAAAAGGAAGAGGCGCTGGTTCTGGCCTTGGCTCAGCGTGAGTTAGCCTACACCTATGTGTTGAGCGGCCAGTATCAAAAGGCCGGTCCTCTGTATAAGGAATCGATGACGGCACTGACCAAGAAATTGGGACCCGATCATCCGGAGATGGCCACCTGCTGGTATCAGATCGGCGAATTGCAGGAAACGCTGGGCGAATATGACAAGGCCGTTTCTCTGTATAAAAAGGCACTGGAAATTTTTGAGAAAAAACGCGGTCACGATCATCCTGTTCTGGCTCGTATCCTCGATAAACTGGCCGCCCTATGTATGGAGCTGGAGATGGAAAAGCAGGCTGTGCCGCTCTATGAACGCTTGGTACATATCCGGGAAAAAAATCTGCGGCCGACCCATCCGCAACTGGCCTTGAGCCTGAATAACCTGGCCGAATCCTATCGCCTTCAAGGGCAGTATGCCGAAGCAGAGGCCTGTTACCAAAAATCGCTGGTAATCAACGAAGCCATTCATGGCAAGGAGCATCCGAGCGTTGCGGCAATCCTCCAGGAATTGGCCAAGCTGTGTACCAGTCAGCGGAAACAGGAAGAGGCGCAGCAGTATCAGCAACGGGCTTCAGCCATTTTTCAAAAAAGTGTTGAAGCCTCGGAAAGGAAAAACGGTCGGGAAGCCCTGACCCTGGAAATTTAACGTTTATTACAAGCGAGAGAGAAGCGTGCTGTTTTTTAGGTTGGCCCTTCTCGTTGCCGCTACCAGCAGGTTTACGGAATATTTATGGATCTCGTCGATCTTATTCAGGAAAAAAGATTTCTCGGCCAGGAGTTTCTCGCCTGGCTCTGGTTCAAGTCGGAAGAACGGGGCGGCAGTATCGATGTGCCCGGTAAAGGCGATGTGCTGGTCATTTTTGAAAAGCACATGCTCCTCGAATACGGCGAAGGCGATGCCAGCGAAAAAGTGATCTGCCGTGGTTTGCAGACCGAGCTGAAGGAAGCCCGAGCCGGTCTGGGGCTGGCTAAAAAGCCGGAACAGGCCCGCATTCGTCTTGCCTATGGCGATTATGAATTCGGCGTTACCCTGTCGGCGGCGATCTTTGAATTTCGTAATGTCCGGCTGCCCAAAACCGTCGATTCAGCCGATGAGGGCAAAAATGCCGAAAGTCTGGAAGGGCAGATCCTGGAACGGATCGCCCTGTTTGAGCAGTTGACCCATCTGGTGGTCGACCTGTTCCGCATGTTTATCAATATCAGGGCATCGAAGCTCTGGAACGAGGAGTTGATCAAGATTCGTACCTGGGTCGAATCCGGCATCCATCAGGGATAACCCTTTACCTATATTTGCTGCACCTATGGAATTTGAAACCGTAATCGGGCTGGAAATCCACGCCCAGATGAAGACCAAGAGTAAGATTTTTTGCGGCTGTTCAACAGAGTTCGGTGCGCCGCCCAATACGCATACCTGTCCCGTGTGCCTGGGCATGCCGGGCTCTTTGCCGGTGCTCAATCGCAAGGTTGTGGAATCGGCCATCAAGCTGGGACTCTCCACCGATTCCACCCTGAATCGGAACAATCGCTTTGCCCGCAAGAATTATTTTTATCCCGATCTGCCCAAGGGCTATCAGATTTCTCAGTTCGAATTGCCCATCTGTGAGCACGGGAGCGTGGAAATCGAGGTGGATGGTCAGCACAAAACCATCGGCATCACCCGTATTCACATGGAAGAAGATGCTGGCAAGCTGGTACACGACGACCGGGAACCGGTCAGCTATGTCGATCTCAACCGTACGGGTACACCGTTGTTGGAAATTGTCAGCGAACCGGACCTCCGCTCGCCGGAAGAGGCGGCGGCGTACCTGAAAAAACTACATGCTATTGTTCGCTATCTGGATATCTGCGACGGTAATATGCAGGAGGGCAGTTTTCGCTGTGATGCCAACATTTCCCTGCGACCGGTGGGACAGAAAGAATTCGGAACCCGCACCGAGCTGAAGAACATGAATTCGTTCAAGAATGTGCAGCTGGCTCTGGAATACGAGATACGGCGGCAACGGGACGTGCTCATGGACGGTGGGCAGGTGATTCAACAGACCCTCCTGTGGGACCCGGATCAAGGGCGCACAGAGTCCATGCGCGGTAAGGAAGAGGCTCACGATTACCGTTATTTTCCCGATCCCGATCTCATCCCGGTGGTGCTGGACGAGGAATGGATCGATGGCGTTCGCCAACAGCTGCCGGAACTGCCGGACAAGAGGCGGTTGCGTTTTGTCCGCGATTTCGAATTGACCGACTACGATGCTGAGATCCTGACCAGCTCCCGTGAATTGGCCGACTATTTCGAGGAGGCATACCGCCAGTACGGCAACGCTAAAAAACTGAGCAATTTTATCGGTACCGAATTGCTTCGCGAGTACGGACCGGAGCGGATCGGAGAATGTCCGGTACGCGCCGGGCAGTTGGCCCGTCTGCTGCTGCTGATCGAAGACGGAAAAATTTCCGGCAAGATAGCCAAAACGGTTTTTGCTGAGATGTTGGTTTCCGGCAGTGATCCCGAGTCTATTGTGAAAGAAAAGGGCTTGGTGCAGATGAGCGACGAGGGCGAACTGGTCGCCATGGTACGGGAAATTGTTGCCGCCAATCCGGAACAGGTTCAGCAGTTCCGTGAAGGCAAAACTAAAGTGATCGGTTTTTTTGTCGGTCAGCTCATGCAGAAAACCAAGGGGCAGGCCAATCCGCAGCTGGCCAACAAGCTGTTTCAGCAGGAGTTGAACGCCTAGGAACGGAAGTGGAGAAGAGTGAGTGGCAGCGTAAAGGCGAGGGACATCGGCAGCGACTCCGCGATAAATTCCTGGAGCAGGGCATCGATGCCTTTACCGACAGCGAAATCATTGAGCTGCTGCTCACTTTCGGCACGCCCCGTTCCGACTGCAAGGAGGCGGCCCGGGCCGCCCTTGCGCAGTTCAAGACCCTGCCCGCGGTGCTTGATGCCGCACCTGTCCAGTTGCAGCAGGTCAAGGGCATCGGCCCGAAAAATATTTTTGCCCTCCGGTTTATCCAGGGGGTCGCTCGGCGCTACCTCCGCCAGCGGATTGTCGGTAAGCAGTATATCCACTCCTCCCGCGAGGTGGGCGATTATCTGCTCCATGCCATGCGGGGGCTGCAGCATGAGGTGTTGAGCGTTGTGTTTCTCGATGCCGCCCATGGCATCATTGACTCAGCCGTGGTGGCCGAGGGAACGGTAACGGTCAACACGGTCTATCCGCGGGAACTGGTCAAGGCAGCGCTTGCGCGCAATGCCAGTGCCCTGGTGCTGGCCCATAACCATCCTTCCGGATCACTGACCCCTTCCCGTCAAGACGAGGAACTGACCCGTTCGCTTCACCTGGTCTGCTCGTTTATGCACATCACCTTGCTGGATCATCTGATCATCGGCGCCGGAGATCAGGTCTACAGCTTTGCCGATCATGGCATCATGACCCGGATCCGCGAAGATTGCCGTCGCATCCTCGAGCGCACCGGCTGATGGATCTGGCTGCCCGCGCCGGGCTCTATGTGCACGTTCCCTTTTGTCAGCAAAAGTGCCCCTATTGCAGTTTTTACTCGTTTGCACCTCAGGCGCAGGAGCTTGGCCGCTATGTCGAGGCGGTTCGTCTGCATATGCGGCAGTTGGCCGCAATGCCTGAGATACAGGCCCTATCGTTTGCCACCGTCTTTTTCGGCGGCGGTACCCCCACCATCTTGCCGGTCGAAGCCCTGGCCGCGCTGCTGGCTGATTGTCACGAACTGTTCTCCTTTTCAGGAGAACATCCCGAAATCACCATCGAGGTCAATCCCGGAACAGTCGATGGACGGGGAGTGCAGCAGCTGCGTCTGGCCGGATTCAACCGTCTCTCCGTCGGCGTGCAGTCGCTGGATGACAGGGAACTGCAGCAGCTCGGTCGTATCCACACCAGTGCCGAAGCCCTGGCCACCATCAGGACGGCACGACAGGCCGGGTTCGACAACCTCAGTTTCGACCTGATGTACGGCCTGCCTGGACAGAAGGTGAAAAGCTGGCAACAGACCCTTGACCAGGCCCTGGCCGTAGACCCGAAACATCTTTCCATGTACGAGTTGACCGTGGAGGAGGAAACACCTTTTTTCCACCATGCCAAGCTGGGCCAGTGGTCGCTGCCTCAGGAGGACGAAGTCCTGGCCATGATGGCAGCCATCGAGACAGCCATCGACTCGAGTTCGCTGGTACGTTACGAGATTTCCAACTATGCGGTCCCCGGATGGGAAAGCCGACATAACCTCAACTACTGGCACAACGGTGTCTATCTGGGCGTGGGCCCGGGAGCGGTTTCGTCCTTTGGTGGGCTGCGGCGGGCAGCGGTGTCCGATTTGGCCGCCTACTGCCGGTTGGTGGCAGAGGGACAACCGGTGTGGCCGGAGGTGGAACAGCTGGACGTGGAAAGCGCCTTTCGCGAGACAGTGGTCATGGGCTTGCGCATGCTTGTCGGTGTCTCCCTGGCAGCACTGCAGCATCGGTTCGGCATCGATCCGATGCGCTATTACGGGGACATTCTGCACCAGCTGTTCGATCAGGGACTCGTCGCTCTTGCAGCGGGTCATCTTGTACTCACTCGCAAGGGCCTTCCTCTTGCCAATCAGGTTATGGCGCAGCTGGTGTAGCGATTGCGTGACTGCCGCAGCTGCTGCATACCGCGCGATCAAGCAGCTTCCTCTTGCCGCATGAAACAAGCAATATGCGCCAATTCCCCGGTTTTCCGGTCTTGCCTTTGTTTTCGCGAGGGAGTAAAAGACATGGTTGAAAATTTTGTCCGGCTCTCTGGAGGGTTGCGGCAGAAAATCGGATACCGCTTTCGCGGTGGTTCCGATGCGGAAGAAGTACGGTACGCCCATCCGGCAAGAGGACCAAAACACGGTCCGCAGCCGGACAGGGCTGCACAGCTGGTAAAGAAGTTGTTTGTCTGTCGAATGGCCGACCGGGTTCCTCGTGGCCGGTCCTTATACGTCTTATTTTCATTCAAACAAGGAGAAACAGTATGGCAGGTTTTGTGTATCAGGATCCCTTCCCCCTCGGTAAAGATGAGACCCAGTTCCGTTTATTGGAGGGCTCCGCCAAGTATGTATCCGTAGAAACCTTCAACGGGCAGGAAATTCTGAAGGTCGCCCCCGAAGGCCTGAAAGAACTGGCCAACAAGGCGATGCGCGAGGTTTCCTTTCTCTTACGCCCCGCCCATAATGAGCAAGTCGCCAAGATTTTCGACGATCCGGAGTCCTCCGATAACGACAAGGTCGTCGCGCTGGCTATGCTGCGCAACGCCGAGGTGTCCGCCAACTTTGTGCTGCCGGTGTGTCAGGATACCGGTACGGCCTGCATTGTGGCCAAGAAAGGTCAGAATGTCTGGACCGGTTGCGACGATGCCGAGCAGCTTTCTGCCGGTGTCTATACCACCTACACCGAAGAAAACCTGCGCTATTCGCAGAATGCGCCGTTGAGCATGTACGAAGAGGTCAACACCAAGACCAACCTGCCGGCACAGATTGACATCTACGCCACTCCCGGCAGCGAGTACAAATTTCTCTTTGTTTCCAAAGGCGGCGGCAGCGCGAACAAAACCTATCTCTATCAGGAAACCAAGGCCCTGCTCAACCCCGGCACCTTGAAGAAATTTCTGGTGGAGAAGATGAAAACCTTGGGAACAGCGGCCTGTCCGCCGTACCATATCGCCTTTGTCATCGGCGGTACCAGTGCTGAAACCAACCTCAAGACCGTGAAACTGGCATCGGCCAAGTACCTGGATAACCTGCCCACCAGCGGCAACGAATACGGTCGTTCGTTCCGCGATGTCGAGTTGGAAAAGGAACTACTCGAGGAAGCCGGCAAGCTCGGATTGGGCGCCCAGTTCGGCGGCAAGTATTTTGCCCATGACGTCCGTGTTATCCGCATGTCCCGCCATGGCGCGTCCTGTCCGGTGGGCATGGGCGTCTCCTGCTCGGCCGATCGTAACCTCAAGGCCAAGATCAACAAGGAAGGGATGTGGATCGAGCAGATGGATACCAATCCCGGTCGCCTGATTCCAGCTCAGTATCGTGAACAAGGTTCCTCACAGGCAGTCAAGATCGATCTCAATCAGCCCATCGCCAAGGTACTGGCAGAGCTGACCAAGTACCCGGTGAGCACCCCGCTGTCCCTGACCGGCACCATCATCGTCGGCCGTGATATCGCCCACGCTAAATGGAAAGAGATTCTGGATAGCGGCAAACCGCTGCCCGAATACCTCAAGAACCATCCGGTCTACTATGCCGGTCCGGCTAAAACTCCTCCGGGTAAACCTTCCGGTTCCTTTGGTCCGACTACGGCTGGTCGTATGGATTCCTATGTCGATCTGCTGCAGAGCCAGGGCGGCGCCATGGTGATGATTGCCAAGGGCAACCGTTCGCAGCAAGTCACCGATGCCTGCAAGAAGCACGGTGGTTTCTATCTCGGTTCCATCGGTGGTCCGGCGGCCTTGCTGGCCGAGGAGAACATCAAAAAGGTCGAGTGTCTGGATTATCCCGAATTGGGCATGGAAGCGGTGTGGAAAATCGAAGTAGTCGACTTCCCCGCGTTCATTCTCGTTGATGACAAGGGCAATGACTTCTTCAAGGGGCTGTTGTAAGCACAACCCATCTTACACTGCCCGGCAGTTTTGAGTGAAGAGGTAGCAACCAATCTCAGGCAGGGAGGACGTGTTCCTTCCTGCCTTTCTCTTTATGTGATGTGTGTATGGATGATTTAAAAACCTCCGAGACTTGGCGGATCTTTCGTATCCAGGCCGAACTAATTGACAGCATTGAATCCCTTATCGATTTGGGACCGGCGGTCTCCATCTTTGGCGGTGCCCGCTTTGGCGAGGACACCCCGTATTACATCGCCGCCAAGAAGACGGCCGAACTGTTGTGCCGGCAGGACCTGGCTGTCATCACCGGCGGCGGACCCGGTATCATGGAAGCGGCCAATCGCGGATGCATCGAGGCAGGCGGCACCTCGGTCGGGCTGAA
>JBFJXW010000105.1:0-12874 GCA_041622895.1 Desulfobulbus sp.
CGCTTTTCCCCCACGCCATCCTTGATTGAATACTTTGTCTATTCATTTAATATCCGATCTTTTGCCCTTGCAATCCTTTGCGTTCACTTCTTATGTTTATGAATTATCGGACGAATAAGAAATCGGGGATAAAACAGCCGGAGACAACAATTTCGATGTTTATACATACTTTCTCCCCGTTGGGCACATTGCCCCCTTGATCTGCAGGAGGACCCTTCGTACTGTTTTTTTACACCACAATGTAGCACGTTGACTTGTTGGAAGTTCCGTGATGCAACGAGATGATTTGTTGCAATACCCGCAACGGAAGAGGCAAAAACAACACCCCGTACACTTTGTATTATGAGGTCCCGAGCAGCATACAAGACACCTCCCTGAAGGAGGAAACCATAGCCGTCTTTCTTTCCGTTTATTTATGACAACCACCAGGAGAGAGAAATGAAAACGCATACGCCATCAATCCTGCTTCGCTGTATTGCTCTAGCATTCCTGTTCGCCCCACTCCTACTTGATCCCCCTGTCGCAGCTTCTGCTGAAAGTGAAACGCAAGCCTGTATTAACGCCGCGAAACGAGGCTTGCTGAAGGTACCTGATGATCGTTCGATACGATTTCTCGGCAAAGTGGAGGAAGACACCGCCCGCTGCCGGGGCGGCGAGAAAGCGGTGAAATACCGCGACACCCCCTGGGTGGACTGGCAGAACTACTATGCTGCAGGCGATGCCACCAGCAAACATGATGGGCCTGAGGCGGTTACCAAACTCGGCGAGCATGTGCTGCCAAACGGCCGGGGCATTGACGGCGCCCTGCTCGATCTCGAATATCAGCGCATAGAGCTGATCAAGTTCAATCTCTTCGATCAAAACACCTACCAGGAATATGTCACCGGCAGAGACGGCCAGCCCGGTCCTACGCTGAAATACTGGGACGCCATGCGTCTGCCCCTGGAGCACAAAAACTATACCGATGTGGGCGGCGCCGGTGAACAGGTATGCACGGGCGAACTGATCACCCATCGCACCCTCACCGGCATCTGTAACGATCTCATCAATCCGCTAATGGGCTCCACCGGCATGCCCTTCGGCCGGAATATGCAGTTTGAGACAACCTTTCCCGATCTGGGCCTCAACGAGCTGACGCAAAACCGGCATGCAGGCCGCATCGGACTGCTCAAGCCCGATCCGCAACTGATCAGCAGAGCGTTGTTCACACGGCAGCAAACTCCCGATAACGGGTGTAACCAGGGGCTGGGAGATCCGAATTATTCAACGGATGCCAACTGTGATTATTACAAAGCACCATTCTTCAATGTGCTGGCGGCCTTCTGGATTCAATTCATGACCCATGACTGGTTCTCGCACACCTTTGAGGGGCGCAACGCTCCGGAGTTGGAGGAAGTAGGGTGCACCTCGGAAGCAGCGCGATTGGCAGGGTGTCGTGAAGGGGACCGTCGCGAGCCGTCCCTGTATGCCAAAACGGATCCGCCCCCCTCCTTTGAGCATGCGGGGCAGACCTATCAGGCACGTTCCCCCAAAACCACCAACAATCTTGTCACCGCCTGGTGGGATGCTTCACAGATATACGGCCATGATGACCGGTCCCAAAAGCGGGTACAGCGCGACCCCAACGATCCCGCGAAATTACTGTTGCCCAATAACTACCTGCCGGTGCTGCCCAACTGCGAGCAGTATTCGGAGGATTGTCCGGTCCAGCCCCAGTGGCAGGGACAGGAAGCTACCGCTTTTCCGGACAACTGGAACATAGGAACGAGCTTTTATCACAACCTGTTTGCCCGCGAGCATAATTATTTTGTCGATGCCTTCCGGCGGGTGCAGAAAGAAACTCCTGGCGCTGATTCAGGACTTCGCGATCCCGACCGGCCGAAGCAGGTCATCGCCTACAAAGATGTGGACGATGAGCGGCTCTATCAGGTCGGACGGCTGGTTGTAGCCGCTGAAATAGCCAAAATACACACCATTGAATGGACCACCCAGCTGCTGTACGACGAGCCGCTGTATGCGGCCATGAATTCCAACTGGTTTGGTCTGTTCAATCAGGAGGAAGACCGGGTATCGCAAATTCTGCGCCGTATCCTCAAAAAGGATGAGAACGTTCTCAGCCGAGTTTCCGGGACCGTGGCGGGTTGGTTCTCGGGTTCATCCGATGCCAAAAGGGCCAACACCCTCTACTCGGTGCTGGCCTCCGGTGCCGGTATTTTCGGCTTGGGCAACAGCAAGCCCTCAGGGATTCTCTGGTGGGAGCATGACGCCTGGGATCTGAGCAATATGAAGGAGGATGTCAACGGCGGCATCAACCATTTCGGCTCACCCTTTAACTTCCCCGAAGAGTTTACCTCGGTGTATCGGCTGCATGCGCTGGTGCCCGACCTGATTGAATTCCGGCAGAAGGAACATCCCAACGTCATCAGTCTGAAAATCCCCGCGATCGATACCGCACGGGCCGGCGCCACCAAGCTCATGCATGACCGTGGGATCGATAACTGGGCCTTGAGCATGGGGCGCCAGCGGCTGGGCTTGCTGCATCTGCAGAATCTGCCCCTGTTCCTGCAAAACATGCCCATGCCGCATCTGGACTCGGCAACCAAGAAACTCGACATTGTCGCCCTGGATCTCATTCGGGATCGGGAACGCGGCATTCCCCGCTTTAATGAATTCCGCAGGCAGATCGGGTTGAAAACCTTGACCAGCTTTGATGATTTTGTGGATCAGCGCTTGGAAAAGAACGATCCCTGGCGGCAGCATCAGGAAGAGACCATCAAGATCATGCGCGATATTTACGGCACCCACACCTGCGATGCCGGCAAGATCATCTCCAGGGTGCAGCGGAATGCGGACGGCAGTTTTATCAACGACTGCCTGGGACATCCGGACGGTTCGGTGGTCGACAACATCGAGGATGTCGACAACATCGTCGGCTGGTTGGCTGAGTATACGCGGCCCCATGGTTTCGCCATCTCCGAGACGCAGTTTCATATCTTTATCATCAACGCCTCGAGGCGACTGTTCAGCGATCGGTTTTTCACCTCCAGTTTCCGTCCGGAATTTTATTCCACCATGGGATACGACTGGGTGCAGAACAACGGTTTGCTGACAGAATGTCCCTATACGGTCACCACCCAGGCCGATGGCAGTTCCGCCTGCCTCGAGCCTGAGCAGGTCAACGGCCATACCATGGCGGTCTCACCGCTCAAGCGGCTGCTGATGCGCAATATCCCGGAACTGAAGGAGGAATTGATGCCTGTGAAAAACGCTTTTGATCCCTGGGCACGGGACCGGGGAGAGTACTACAGCCTCCAATGGAAACCGCGGCCCGGCGCCGAGTCGGATCCCGCCTTTTCGACCAAGTAAGCTGAGATGTAATCTATGAAAACGAGTGCAAAAAAGCTTCCGATCCATGTTTTCCGTTTGGCTTTATGCATCCTTGCGGCGCTGGCCCTCTCCTCCGGCGTCTGCACGAGTGCTTTCTCGGCAACCATTGAGCAGTTGGTTGCCGAGATGAGCCAGCGGGTGGAAGCCATCACCCTGGCCGAAACGGAAAACAACACCATTCCCCGGTTCAACCAGTCGAAAACCGTGGCCTGCGTCGAGGCCGAATTTCGGGTGCACGAGGATATTTCCGGTGTATTGAAACAGGGGCTGTTCGCGCGGCCGGGTACCTATCCGGCCATGCTGCGATTTGCCAACGCCACCAACAGGGATGACTCGAAAAAAGATATCCGGGGCCTGTCGATCAAGGTTTCCAAGGTATCGGGAGAGGTGCTCTGGGGAGAGCCCGGTATCCAGGATTTTCTGCTCAACAGCTATCCCGCTCTTTTTGTCGCCACCCCTGAAGAATTTTTATCGTTCATTCGCGCACGGCAGGAGGATAAAAAACTCCGTTTTTTCCTCAACCCCTTTGATTCCCACATGAAAGCATTGTGGATTGTTTTCAGGGCACGCCAGGAGCATCTCAGCCCGTTGGACATCCGCTACTGGAGCACCGTTCCCTTCCGCCTGGGAAAGAATGGCAATCAGGTGGTGAAATACTCGGTTACCCCATGTTCGGACTATGTGACCACCGAGGCGGTCGAGCCGGGGGCGAACCAGTTGCGTGCCGCTCTTGCGGCCCATCTGCAAAAAGGGCCTGCCTGTTTTCATTTCGGCGTGCAGCGGCAGGTCAATCCGCTGAGCATGCCGATCGAGGATGCCTCGGTTGTCTGGGACGAAGACGATTCGCCCTTCCAGACCGTGGCCACCATTACCATCAATAATCAGGATGTTACCAAGCCGGAAGTGTTGGCCGACTGTGAGCGCAGCAGCTTTAATCCCTGGCAGAGTCTCAAAGACCACGAACCGCTGGGACGGATGAATGAGGTCCGGCGTGAGGTGTATGAGCGTGCCGCAAAACTGCGAAACAAGGAGTAACCATCATGCATGCCACGATTGAAACATGGCTGGGCAAGTCCCGCGAAGAATTGGATGAACTCTATCGGAATGCCGATGCCGGAGAAATCCCGACGGGAGACACCCAGGGTACTGCAATACTGGCAGGTTCGAAATATGCCAAAACGGTTGCCGCATGGGCGCGAATGGTTTTCTGGAAGGGCAAAGTGTTCGATCTGTTCGCTGCCGATGGTCAGTCAGGGATCCTGGTCAATAAAATATCGCCGTTGGGTCTGAAGTGCATTGTCGCCAAGGTCTATCGCGACAGCAGCTGGCTGGATGGCAAAGACACCATCGTTATCGACTATTCCAAAACTTCTTTTCTTGCCAGGATGATTCGCGATGAAATACGGGAGATTGAACCCGGTGTGTACCTTGGCAAGGTCTGGTGGGGAAAAAAGCGGGTGTTGGATTTCGCCCTGACCCGGGATCTTCCCCGCAACTAGCGTCGGTCCATTCATTGCAAACCTGGAGCAGAGACGATGACACCTCAGTCGAGCTTTATGATAGTCGCGACGGTAGCCGATGGCAAGTTGACGGAGTTGCGCGCATTGCTGGCCACGATGACGACCATGCCCGGCCATGCGGATCCCGAGAACCGTCTCGTCCCCTTTGGCCGCTTCGATCGTCTCCATTTTGCCCGTTTTATGATCATTGAAGCCACGACCGCTGACGAGATCAAAGAATTCGGCGTCCAGCCGCGACCGTGGCAGCCTGCACTGGCATTTTTTGGTGACGTTGACGGAGAGGGGGATGCCTTTCTCGTTGAGCTGGCAAGCCGCAGCGCATCAGGTTTGCAGGAAATTTTTTCCTTCTGCGCAGGTTTCTCAAAAGAAAGCGGTAATCTCCTGCAATGGATGAAAGCCCATTCAATCCAGCCGGCGGCGAATTATATCAACTGGATTGGGCGAACCGTCAAGCAGGTGCATGAGGAGGCCGCGCTGCATACCAGTCTCTCCACCGCGTTACCGGCCATTGTCAACGAGGTCGGGCTGGAAAATACACGGGCCCTGCGACAGAAGCTGTTGTCCCATGTTGAAATCGAAAAGCATGCGGGGCGCCTCACCCTGACACCGCCGGAACCGACGCCTCTCGGCTGGAAGATCCGCAATCTGCTGCACATGATAGGCGTGCCCTTGCTCCTGCTGGCATTGTTGCCGCTTTTCCTGGTCATTGCCCCGATTTTTGCGGTCCGTCTGCGGATGCTGGAACGGACCGAGCCTGAACTCTTTATCCGGCCTGATCGCCGCCATATAGAGGCAATGTCGGAGCAGGAGGACCATACCGTTACCAACCAGTATAATGTGTTTGGCGATGTCAAGCCAGGCTTGTTCCGTTTGCTGACCTTCAAGGTGCTGCTTTTTGTGCTCGACTATGCCACCAGGCACATCTTCAACCGTGGTTTTCTCACGCGCATACGGACCATTCACTTTGCCCGCTGGGTGTTTATGGACGGGGATAACCGCGTCTTCTTCGCCAGTAACTATGATGGCAGCCATGAAAGCTACATGGACGATTTTATTAACAAGCTGGGATGGGGGTTGAACCTCACCTTCAGTAATGCCGTCGGTTATCCGCGGACAACATGGCTCATTAAAGAAGGTGCCTATCGAGAGCTCCCGTTCAAATACACCCAAAGGCGGCATCAACTCCGTTCTGAGGTGTGGTACAAGGCCTACCCTGACCTAACGGTCGTCGAGTTATTACGGAACAGCCGTATTCGACAAGGTGTGGAAATCCGTCAGTCCAGTATCGCGGAAATGCGCGAATGGCTGAGCCTGATATGAGCCAGGAGTGTTCGTTATGAGCAATGCTATCGATTTTGAATTTGACGACCTGCAGGCACTCCTTCGTTTCGGCCACGGGAGATTAATCGAAAGCTGTTTCCTGCTGTTGAACGTGGTCGATGCCGGTGCCGCCAAGGCGTGGCTGGCTGCCGCACCGGTCAGCAGTGCCGTGATTGCGGAGTGGCCGCCCGAGACCGCCCTTCAGGTCGCTTTTTCGGCGCAGGGGCTGCGGGCACTGGGAGTGAAGGAGTCCCTTATAGAAGGATTTTCCGATGAGTTCATCACCGGCATGGCTGCGGACAAAAGCCGTTGCCGCCGTCTGGGCGATACCGGCGGCAATGCACCGGAACACTGGGAATGGGGCGGGGCAACCGAATCGGTACCGCACGTTTTGCTCCTGCTCTATGCCCAAAAAGAGGGGCTTGAACGATGGCGAAAAACCGTGGAGGACGAACAGTTTTCCCAGGCCTTTCACGTGCTGAAGGTCCTGCCGACCCACGAATTACGTGCAACGGAACCCTTTGGTTTTGTCGATGGCGTGAGTCAGCCGAAAATTGACTGGGCGGGTCGGCAAAGCACGGACCTGCATGCGCGTGCCGGCTACTCCAACCTGCTGGCCGTCGGGGAAGTGGTGCTTGGCTATCGCAATGAATACGGACTGTACTCCGCGCGACCGCTCCTTGATCCGAAGGAGGACCCGGCTGCCTCTGAACTGCCCAATGCCGAAGACCAGCCCGTATTGAAGGATCTCGGGCGTAACGGCTCCTATTTGGTGCTGCGGCAGCTGCATCAGGATGTTCCCGGCTTCTGGCAATTTCTCGATCAGGAGGCAGGATCGGTACCGGAAGAGCGCGAACAGCTGGCCGCAGCCATGGTGGGACGAGAACGCGATGGCGCGCCGCTGGCGCCCCTGGCCGGTGAAGAAATTCCCGGTATAGCCTGGAAAGACCGTGACAACCATTTTACCTATGCGTCCGACCGGCGCGGAAGGCGATGCCCGATCTCCGCCCATATTCGCAGGGTCAACCCGCGCACCGGCGACTATCCCGCCGGTATCACCGGCTGGTTCCGCCGATTGCTGGCAAGTTTCGGCTTTGGCCCGAACCGCTGGGACGAAGATCTGATTGCCTCCACCCGTTTCCATCGCCTGCTGCGGCGCGGCCGCGGCTATGGTCCCCTGCTCACCCCGGAAGAGGCGGTCAAGCCGGACGCACCGGCCGCTGAACGCGGCCTGCACTTTATCACCCTGGTAGGGAATATTTCCCGGCAATTTGAATTTGTGCAGAACGCCTGGGCGATGAGCAGTACCTTCGGAGGCGTGCACCAGGAAAGGGATCCCTTGCTGGGTGTTCGAGAGCCCCTTGCAGATGGCACCGCAACCGATAGGTTCAATCGCCCGGATCCCGCCGGACCCACCGTGAAAATCTGTCACCTGCCGCAGTTTGTCACGGTGCGCGGTGGCGGCTATTTTTTCATGCCCGGCCTGCGTGCGCTGCGCTACATCGCTCTTGCAGCCAACACAAAGAGTGAGGCGACACCATGAACATCACGACCCGCATCCTTAAAGGCATTCACAATATACTCACGGAACTCCTGTATTATGAACGGCGGCTTGAGCCGCTGTTTCGCCGTCGCTGGAATCAGCTGTTTCGCGAACCCAGCGCCGCGGTTATCCAGTATCTGATCAACCGCAAGCGCAGGGATGAGGGGCTGCAACTGGCCGAGGAGAAAAGAGAGCCGGACGAGGAAGAGAGCCTGGATCGAATCATTGACCTCATGGCCGACCAGATGCGCGGCCATTTCAAACCGGGCAGCTATGAACGCGGCGGCAACACCAAGACCCACGGCATTGTCCGGGCGACGGTTACCATCCGGGACGATCTGCCGGAACATCTACGTAAAGGGGTGTTCGCCACTCCGCGCACTTTTCCGGCCTATGTGCGTTTTTCCGGACCCGGCCCGGATGTGCCCGCTGATATTCGCGATGTCGGTTTTGCCAGCATGGCGGTCAAGCTGATGGATGTGCCCGGCGAAAAAATGATGGCGGAGGAGCATTTCACCCAGGATTTCATCACAGTCTGCACCCCGACCTTTGTGACCCCCAACACCAGGGAGAACGCCAAGCTGCAGTACTGGAGCCTGGTGGATATGCCGATTTATTATTTCCTCAATCCGAGAGATCCGCATATCCTCGATTTCCTGATGCAGGGGTTGTGGAATGAAACCCAGTACAACCCGTTGGGGCAGCGCTTCTATAGCTGCGTGCCCTACCTGCTGGGCGAGGGCCAGGCCATGATGTATTCGTTTGTCCCGAAAACAGAGGTGGATACCACCATACCCGGTCTGCCCTTTGGCACTCCCCCGTTTAATTATTTACGGGAGAACATGATCAAAACCCTTGATAGAAAGGATGTGGAATTTGACCTGATGATCCAGCTGCAAACCGATCCTCATCGCATGCCGATTGAAAATGCCGCGGTACGCTGGCCGGAAAAACTGTCGCCGTTTATTCCGGTGGCAACGGTCCATATCCCGCAACAGAAATTTGACTCGGAGGCGCAGTTTGCCTTTGGCAAGCGGCTGAAAATGAATCCCTGGCATTGCCTGCCGGAACACCGTCCGCTGGGCAACCAGAGCCGTGCCCGTTTGCGCATGTATTATGAGTTATCCAATTTCCGTCAGCAGATGAATCAGACCACCCATCTCGAACCGACGGGCGATGAGGTGTTTGAGTAAGGACGAACGGTTGTCCTCGGCTGCCTCGACGGTATCGAACCGCAGCAACCTATTTATGCTTGAGCCGGAACTCGACGAGGACCGGCTGGGTATCGTCGCCCGACGGTGCTGAAAAATACAGGAAAGGATCCTTATCCTCCCGGCCGGGATCATAGATGACCCCGCGCAACGGTTTGACGGTGCCTGAAGTGCCGCTGCGTATCGCGAAATTGACGATGCTGTTTTTCTTGGCGCTGATTGCAGGCGAGGAGGCGAGCTTGTGCTCTCTGGCGTCAAGGGCAGCGAGCTGCGGAACGCTGCGCTCGGCAGCGATCAGGGCATAGAAGATTTCGTCGCCGACTTCCTCGTCAAAGACGAAAAGACCGGGCGCAGCCGGGACCGTGTAGGTCTGATTGGCCTCGATCCGGTTCTGGTCCAGATACCGTTCCTGCTTCCCTCCTGTCACACGGGGCCAGAGCAGCTGCGGCTCACCGCCTGCCGTCCTGTGCATGATGTACAGCCAGCCGCCCTGGTTGGAGTTCACCTTGAACCGGAATCGGTCCCCGGTGCGAAAGAGGTGATCCGTTCGTACCGTTTTCGCACCGGATCCTTCGGTTAACTCGATGGCAAGCCGCGCCACCCGTTCTTTCGCCCTGCCCGTGGATCCGGTCGCGTAATATACGCCCCGCAGCCCGTCGGAGACCGCTGTCGAGCGCGAGGCCTCCCGTGCATGAGCGCTTTGGGCGCCGACAGACCCCGCCACTATCAGGGCAAGGAATAGGGCGTAACAGAAGAACAGGGGCGATGGGCTGTGCTGTGCGACAATCGTATTCATGGCGTAACGTCCTTCCCGCTCGACGCAGTGCCTGGATGGGCTGATCCTCAGCCTGATGCAGGTATCCATTGGCTGAGCAGGTTCATTTCTCGTATACGGGTTGCAGCGGGCGATAGCGGTATCCGACGATCACCTGGCCCGCTGCCTTGATCACCGTTGTTTTGGTGCTGTCCGCGGCCAGGCTGACCGAACCCTTCGGGACCTGTCCGGCGGCCCCTTTGTCCTGGTCGACCATGGCGGCAAGGGCTTGTGCCGCCTTTTCCTTAAACGTGGTGCGAACCGCCACCGAGGCGTTTTCCCGCCAGTCGATGGTGAAATCGATCGAATCGGCGGCAATGGCTTCGAGGACCACCGCATACCATTCAATCGCATTGCCGAGAAGCAGGTCTGCCTGCAGAGCCTGAACGCACTGTTCGGAAAACTGCTGCGAGAGGTCGAGCTTGGCAAACGACAGCACATGGGTGCCCGCAAACTTCATGTGGAAATCTGCGCCTATGGAGCTGTCCAGCTGAAGGGCCGGCATCATGCGGCCAAGCAATTCGGCGCCGAGCGTAAGCTCGGCTGTTTGTGCGCCTGTCGATTCCGGCAGCACATAGAGCGATTTTCTCAGCGTCCTGCCGGGAAAGCACTGGTCGCGCCAGAGCACGACCAGGGGCGGGTTGAGCGGGTGCTCACTGCCGTCGGCACCCCTTCCCCTGATCTGGATAATGTTACCGGGGGCATAGGTGCCGGAAAAACCGATATTCGCTTCATACCCCTGTTGCTGCAGCAGGGCGAAGAGATCGTCCGTCGGCTGTTTCTGTGCGATATTGCTGCGCAGCAGGCCGTAACCGATGACAAACAGTGCAGCAACGCCCAGGGTCCAGAGGAGGCGCCGCCGGAGCGGTTTCCTGCTTTCGCCCGGCAAGGGATCGCCTTCCTGCCTGCCTGTCGCCGATTTTTTCGGATTCACTGGTTGTTCGCTGCTCATGTCCGTGCACCCTTCGGCGCGCCGCAACGCATCGATATTTGGTTAAAATTCCTTGCGCAGGCCCACGGATGCCACCATGCTGTCCAGGTAATCATGGTCAATCGTGGTTTGGAACTGGGCATAGGGCTGCCAGCCGTTGGGCAGCACGGCCGCCACCCCGGCGGAGAACTCAAAGAAGTCCTTGTCCGGCCCTTCGTTGTCATAGAAAAAGGTGGTCGAATTGGTATCCTGAGCAAAGCTGAACGCCTCTGAGCGCTGATCGTCTTCGAATTCATGGACCCAGTACACGTTGGCCTGGGGAAGGAGAACGCCGAAACTGGTGCTGACCGCCAACGAACCGGCTATGCCGACTCTGCTCTGGACCGAGGTTTCGTCGGCACCGGCGAAGATCAGTTCCAGGCCGGTAGTGCCGGACTCGGAGTAGCCGTCAAAATCGGTTCTGATGTAGTCCAGACCGATCCGTGGCCCGATAGTCAGGCTGCCGAAAGAAAAATCATAACCGGCCAGCAGGCCCGCGCTGAATTCATCGCCGTCGTAGTCGCCTGTCACCGGCCCGCTTATGAGTGGGACCACGGAAGCACTGGGCTCAGTCCAGGTCGCGATGCGGGTGCGTTCGTAATCCTTGGCAGCATATCCGAGTGTTGCCTGGACAAAGGCCTGGTCTGTGAGCTGCAGCGAGGCGTACGCCGTCACTCCATAGGAATCGTTGTCAAAATCACCGCCACCGTCAAAGTCGCCGTTGTGGTTGTAGTAGGTCAGGGCTGCTCCGGCCACCAGCATTTCGGTGAAGCGGTAATCGCCGCCGGCCGTAAAGCGGCCGATATCAGAGTCGAATCCGTCCTCGAAAGCCGTGATGTCGCGATCCAGCGATTCATATTCAGCACTAAAGAAAATATTCATTCCCGAGGACAACGCTACCGTTCCCGTCGTTCCACTCTCAGAAATCCCTTCTTCCCCCCGTGCAACCTGCAACCGCTCCTGGACAATGCCCGGGGCGGTGAGTGAGGCACCGGAATTGCCTCCTCCCGCAACGCCGCCGGGACCGCTGCAGACCGCCGCTAAAATACCGGTCGGGGCGAGTCCGTTTCCGCTGCAATCGAGCAGCACCGTATTAATTTGATCATTCAGCGATCTGGCCCCGGCAGGAGCAGCGCACAGAAGTCCGGACAGCAACAGTACCGGTAATACCGATGTGCCGCGATAACAGGAATGCAGTGAAGTTGTCTTTTTCTTATCTGCAGATTGACGGATATCTTGCATGGTCTCTCCTCCCTTGAAATGGCTGTACAAAATCAATTGTATGAATGAACGTGTAGAGCTGACTTTTTTCGTCAATAATACTTATAAAAATATGTAAAGTATGTATTGTCTATCAGTAGGGGCAATCGTCGTCAACACTTTTAACGAACGGTTCAATGCCTGTTTTTTTTCAACAGGATACAGAACGTCTTTTGAAAAGGTACAGGCAAAGGGCTTTGATTACATAATGGTAACTTGAGGAAAAAAAGAAAGAAGGGGAGCGCTCCTGAAAAGTGCAGAAGAAGGTGCCCGCTTACGAGGACAGCTCCAACGGAAGGTATGTAGAACAGAAAAGATCGGTGTTCAGTGCTGCTGACAGAGGGAGGTGCGTTGCAGCCAGCACAAGGGGTGCACTAGACAGCCGCCTTTGCGCAAGAGCATCAAACCGTTTGAGAGGGGCAAAAAAATGCAGTCAGTATCCAGCACAAAGAAAATCAGGTTGATCCGGCGCGGCCTCCTGCTGGTCGTGCTTGTCGTCAGCAGCTTTGTATTCGTTTCCTGCCAGCCTGCCGGGATGATGCCCGAGCCCGTACCTGCTGCGCCTCGCACAGGCGTCGATACCGCGGCTCTGCAGGTCGACGATTTTCTGGTGGTCGACTGCCTTCTGCCCGGGCAGGTCAGGAGGCTGGGCGGTACGATGTACCAATCCCGCCGGCGTCCGGTCAAAACCACAGCGCGGGACTGTGCAATTCGCGGCGGTGAATATGTGGTCCATGATCGGGCGAACTATGCAACCGCCCTCCAGGTCTGGCTGCCCCAGGCCCAGTCCGGGGATGCGGAAGCCCAGACCTACGTGGGGGATATTTATCAGCAGGGACTCGGAACCGC
>JBFJXW010000106.1:0-12756 GCA_041622895.1 Desulfobulbus sp.
CCGTCCGCATTTTGAAAATTTTGGGCACACTGTAGCATATAATATCGTATTCCACAAGATACCTGTACGGCTTGCTAACGGTTTGATTATCAACCTTGTTGAATAAAATAATAGGGCGGTGGCCATTAATTAACGTAACGCAACAAGTTCCTCTTTCCGGCCTGTTACGATCAAAGCGGGGGCAGTGATCACGGCGGTGCTTGAGACCTGTAGGGTTGGCCAGGTTTTCCCGCGCTGTGGTGAAAAGTTTAAACGTAGCCAAACACTGGCGTCCAGAATGCACGACTAGGCGTCAGTTTGTACAGCGGAGCAGATTCACCATACACAAAAGGGCGGGCGGAAGTTTTAATGAAGAGGCACTCTGCAGGTGCATGCCATCAGGATTTTTTTGAAGAAGTAACTGAGATGGAAACCATGCAGCTGGTGCATCGGGCCGTCTGATTTGTTTTCTGTGGTTCTGTTACTCCGTGGGAATGGAGCTGGGGTGGTGAATAATAGCTGTATTTATTGCCGCTTGACTGAAGAGGATACTGTTGTTATGAGTTCAAATTTACGATCCTTTTGTGCGGCGCACCTCTCTTCGAGGTTCATCGGTACATATGGATGCGGTTGCGAGATGATAGTGCAAAAACTGATTGTTCAATTAATGGAGAAGAAAACGTATGGACATACAGATCCCTTCAGGAGTGCAAGGTAAGGAAGAACTGGTAGTTACGCAGCAGGATACCGCTGCGCGTTATGGCAGTGGCTTGGTGGAAGTGTACGCTACACCGGCGATGATCGCCTTGATGGAGAAAACCTGTCTCAATTCGGTATTGGGCTATCTGCCTGAAGGATATGGTACCGTGGGGGTTAAGGTGGACATCGTCCATAGCAAGGCCACTCCGGTTGGAATGAAAGTAACCTGCGAGTCGACGCTGCTTGAAGTTGATCGTCGTCGATTGGTGTTCGAGTTAGTAGCTCGGGATGAGCAGGGTGAAATCGGTAGAGGGCGGCACGAACGATTTGTCATTGATACCAAAAAGTTCATGGAAAAATTGTAAGTCGTTATCGGTGCCTTGTGCATCCCCGCATGCATAAAAGATGCGTGCAAGCTCAATGGTTGACTTATTCCTGCGGGGTGTTGTAACGACTCAGCACCCCGTAGAGCATATCGGGAAGATCGTTTTTCTGCCGGGAGCTGCGTTGGATCTGTTTGAGGCATTTATTGAAAGTCAGTGGTTCGCCAAGAAAGATATGTCGAAGAATAAGGGAGATCAGTCGGGTGATAGTGGTCAGGTTCGAGATTCGTGACTGCAGTTCGTGGTCCCGGTCAAAAGCGGTCGAGGCAAAAACTTCTACCGGTTTGCCGCTCACCTCACTGACCGACAGATACCACTTGTTGCGGTCTCGATCTATGGTTCGGTACCGCTTGCCGTCTAGAACATCAGGCAGTTCCGCCTCGCTGTCTATCATCCGTGTGGCCATTTCCGGTAGAATCGGTTCATCCTGATACAGCAGCCATATTTTTTTTACAACTTCCGGGTGATCCTGTACCGTTGCTGCAACTAATCGGCAGGAAGGGCACATGCCGTTATTGTCCTGTAGAAGGTGTTCCTGTCTGAGGCCGCAAATCGCGCAAGGCGCTAATTCTTCTTCGGAGTTCAAGGTGTTGCTCCCGTGGTTACGGATCGATTTTGGTGGTGGGGGTATGATGTCCGCAACTAAAATACAACGCTACCGGAAAAAGGACAAGCCACGATGTCGTCTTCCTGCGGACACTATCGTATGGTCGCGCAGGGCGTTGAAGACGGTTGGCCGTTTTGTGCGCTCTTGCCGCCTTTTCCCTTGCAAGATCAAGCTGGCTTGGTAGAATCTTCAGTTTCGCGCACCGCTTAATCAATTTTATTTCTATTTATACTTTTTTGAGACAAACGATGGATTACAGGGAAACACTGAACCTGCCGCAGACCAAGTTTAAAATGAAGGCAAATCTGACGCAGCGTGAGCCCATGGTGCTTAAGCGCTGGGACAAGGAGAAGCTGTATCAGCAGCTGCAGCAGGCTGCGGCGGATCGACCGCTGTTTGTCCTCCATGACGGCCCTCCCTATGCCAATGGCAATATTCATCTGGGCACCGCCTTCAACAAGGTGCTCAAAGATATCATTCTCCGATCCAAGCGAATGGCCGGATTCAACGCCCCGTATATCCCGGGTTGGGACTGTCACGGCCTGCCCATTGAACATAATGTCGACATGGATCTTGGAGAAAAAAAACAGACGATCTCCATTCTCGGCAAACGTAATGCCTGTCGCAGTTATGCCGAAAAATGGATCAAGACTCAGCGCGAGCAGTTCAAGCGGCTTGGTGTACTCGGCGACTGGGGCGAACCGTATCTGACAATGAACTTTTCCTACGAGGCGGTCATTGCCCGGGAGTTCAATAAATTTCTCCTGTCCGGTGCGGTGGTTCGTTCCAAAAAACCGGTGTACTGGTGCGCCACCTGCGGAACGGCTTTGGCCGAGGCCGAAGTCGATTATGCTGATCACTCCTCTCCTTCGGTGTATGTCAAATTTCCGGTCATCGACGATCTTGGCGACATCGCTCCGCAATTGGCTGGCCGTGGCGTACAGGTCCTGATCTGGACGACCACTCCCTGGACCCTGCCTGCCAATATGGCCGTGGCCTTTCATCCGGATTTTGAATACGCTGCTGTTGAAGTGGAAGGCGAAATCTGGCTATTGGCAAAGGAGTTGGTTGACTCATGCATGCAGCTGTTCGCTATTGATAGATACAGCATTTTAGCTACTTTTTCTGCTGCCGGCCTGGAAGGCAAACGATGCCGTCATCCGTTTCTCGATCGCGAGTCCTTGATGGTACTGGCAGAGTATGTCACCGCTGATTCGGGTACCGGTTGCGTACATACCGCGCCGGGCCATGGAACCGATGACTACCAAACCGGTTTACGGTACGGTCTGGAGGTTCTGTCGCCGGTGGATGATGAAGGCCGCTACACAGCTGCTGCCGGCAAATATGAAGGCTTGCAGGTTCCGGATGTCAACCGGCGGATTACCGAAGACATGGCTGCAGAGGGTTCCCTGGTTAAAGAGATGGCTATCAATCACAGCTATCCTCATTGTTGGCGCTGCAAAAAGCCGGTGATCTACCGGGCTACTGCCCAGTGGTTTATTTCGATGGAAAACCTCAACCTGCGCGACAAGGCTCTGCAAGCTATCGACGAGGTGACGTGGAAACCAGCGTGGGGCAAGCAGCGCATCCACGGTATGGTTGAGGCGAGGCCCGACTGGTGTCTGTCTCGACAGCGTTCCTGGGGGGTACCGGTTACCGTCCTGACCTGCACCGGTTGCGGTGAGATCCTGAAAAACGAGGCAGTCTGCAAGCGAATCGATGAGCTGTTTGTGCAGGAAGGGGCGGATGCCTGGTTTAAACATGAGGCCGCGGATTTTGTTCCCGAGGGAGTTGCCTGTTCCTGCGGCATACGCGAATTTAAAAAGGAAAGCGATATTCTTGATGTCTGGTTCGATTCCGGCACCAGCCATGCGGCAGTTCTCGAACAACGGACGGAACTGCGGACGCCGGCGGATCTCTATCTTGAGGGCAGCGATCAGCATCGCGGCTGGTTCCAGTCCTCTTTGCTCACTTCCGTTGGCACCAGGGGAAGGGCTCCGTACAAAGGCGTTTTGACCCATGGCTATGTGGTCGATGGCCAGGGGAAGAAGATGTCGAAATCGGTGGGGAATGTCGTTGCCCCGCAGGAGGTGATCGATAAGTACGGTGCCGAGGTTTTGCGTCTCTGGGTGGCCAGTGAAAACTACCAGGATGATGTGAAGGTCTCCGACGAGATCCTCAAGCATGTCTCTGACGCGTACCGCAAGATGCGCAACACCCTGCGTTTTTTACTCAGTAACCTCTATGATTTCGAGCCTGAAAAAGACAGTGTTGCGCCATCGGTCCTGACCGATCTTGATCGCTGGGCCCTGGTGAAATTCGCCGAGCTGAGTGAACGCGTCACCCGTTCCTATGAGCGTTACGAATTTCACGCGGTCTATCATGGTCTTCATAATTTCTGCGGAACCACCGTTTCCAGTATCTATATGGATGTGCTCAAAGACCGGCTGTATTGCTCGAGTCCTGCAGGACCAGAACGGCGTGCCGCCCAGACCGTGATTTATCGAATTCTTGACGGTTTGCTGCGGTTAATGGCGCCGATTCTGTGCTTTACCGCGGCTGAGGCCTGGGAACATCTGCACGGACAGGGGCAGGATGCTCCGCTTGCGCAATCGGTTTTCTTTGCCGATTTTACCAAAGTTGACGATATCGCCAGAGACGATAGCTTTAATGAACGGTGGAGCAAACTGCTGACTCTGCGCAGCGGTATTACCCGTGTACTGGAGAGTGCCCGTCGTGACAAAGTGATTGGTCTTTCTCTGGATGCGGAGGTCGTCTTGCAGGCAAACGGTGAGTGGCGTACTTTTCTTGCCGAAAACCTAGAGCAGTTGCAGGAGCTTTGTATTGTTTCTGGTATGCGCCTGCTGAACGAGGGAGAGGCACCTGCGTTCAGTTTTGTTGAAACAGAGTCGTTGCCAGGAGTGAACATTGCAGTCGGTCCGGCACCCGGTGCAAAATGTGAACGTTGTTGGACCATTGCCACCACTGTAGGCGATGATCAGGAGCATCCATCTTTGTGCCGACGTTGTGCTGGTGTCGTCCGGCAGTTGGCCGTTTAATAACGGACTGCCGCGGATGGTTTCTTTTATAGCAATTGTTCTGGTGGTCGTCGGCCTTGATCAGGCGACCAAGTTTTGGATAATGCAGCATTTTGTACTGCATGAAAGCCGGGTGGTTTTTTCCGACTTTTTTAATCTTACCTACCTGACCAATAACGGCGCAGCATTCAGTATACTGGCCGGTCAACCTGCCCTGTGGCGCCAGATATTTTTTATTGGTGCGGCCGGTGTCGCACTTGTTTTTATCGTGATGGCGCAGCGGAGTTTCGGTCGCAACAGCAAATTGTATACTTTGGCGCTCGCTCTGATTGCCGGTGGTGCCATCGGAAACCTGATCGACCGGATCCGCTTTGGATTTGTGGTTGATTTCCTTGATGTCTATGTTGGCAATTACCATTGGCCAGCCTTCAATATCGCCGATTCAGCTATCACGGTCGGTGTCATCTTTTTTATTTTTAAAAACCTTGTGCTCGAACGAAAAATGTCCGAGCGCTAGCAACATTCCAATCACAAAAGAAACATGAAAAAAGCAGCTGTTATTTTTCCTGGACAAGGGTCCCAGTATATAGGTATGGGGTTAGACTTTGTAAATAAGGATGCCGAAGCATCGGCTTTGATGGATCTTGCCGAGAAGATTTCAGGTATTCCTCTCCGGCAGCTTTGTTCTGCCGGCCCCCTTGAGGACCTGACACGAGTGCTGTATTTGCAGCCAGCGTTGACTGTTATCAACCTGATCTGTTGGCAGCAACTGAAAAAGTGTTTGCCTGAGTTTACTCCTGCATTTCTTGCGGGCCACAGCTTGGGGGAATATTCTGCTTTGTATGGTGCCGGCGTTTTAACGGTGGAGGATACGCTTGCCCTGGTGACCAAACGTGGCGAATTGATGGAGCGGGAAGGGGCGATGCACCCGGGCGGTATGCGGGCGGTACTCGGCTTGAGTATTGAGGAGGTGAATGCGTTGTTGGCTGATTTTTCCGGTCCCGGTGTGGCTGTAGTCGCCAACCATAATACAGCGGCTCAAGTAGTGCTTTCCGGTGACACCAAGGGCTTGGATGTCATTGGTGAGCGATGCGCTGCTCAGGGAGCCAAAGTGATTCCATTGAAAGTCAGCGTTGCCAATCATAGCCCTCTGGTTGCCGGCGCCGTAGAGGATTTCGCTGCCTTTATGAACGGTGTCACTTTTCATCGCCCTGAAATTCCGGTCCTATTCAATGTCACCGCTGATTATGCGCAACAACCGGAGGAAATGAAAAACATTATGGCCCGACAGATTGCCTCAAAAGTACGTTGGCTGGAAATCGTTAATCGAATGATAGCAGAAGAAGTCGAGGTCATAGTGGAACTCGGACCGAAAAATGTCCTGAGCGGTATGATGAAAAAAATTCTTCCAAAAAATTCGGGCATTACCTGTCTTCAGGCCGATAACCCTGAAAGTATGGAGAAGGTGGTTGCGGCACTTGCTGCGTGATAACCGCCCGGACCACCATGTTTTTCTTCTCGCTTGACAAGAGCTGGCGTGTAGGGTAATAATCGCAATTTTCCTGTGCATACAACCGAAGACGATGCGTTTTGGGCCTTTTGCTTGAAGCCACAGCTTATTTAACACCGTAACTATCATGTTTGAGAATCTAACCGACCGGCTGGAAAGCGCTTTTAAAAAATTGCGCGGACACGGCAAGCTGACTGAAGAAAATATTCAGGAAGCCATGGGCGAAGTGCGTACGGCGCTGCTCGAGGCTGATGTTAACTTCGGCGTTGTTAAAGAATTCATTGCCTCGGTAACAGCGAAGGCCATCGGTCGTGAAGTGCTGACCAGCCTGTCGCCGGGACAACAGGTGGTCAAAGTCGTCCATGATGAACTGGTAGAATTGCTCGGCAGCGAGGCGCAGCCCCTGCGTCTCGACGGTCGCCAACCGGCGGTTATCATGCTTGCCGGCCTGCAGGGTTCAGGTAAAACCACGACAGCTGCCAAGCTGGCGTTGCAGCTTAAAGGAAAGGGCCGGTCGCCTCTGCTGGTTCCGGCGGATGTATACCGTCCTGCGGCAATCGAACAGTTGCAGGTTCTGGGGGGGCAGGTAGGTGTTCCGGTTTTTGCATCGACAACCGAGCAAAAACCCGTGGACATTGCCCGGATGGCGGTTGCTGAAGCCGCTTCCAGCAAGTACGATACCGTCCTTATTGATACTGCGGGTCGTCTCCATGTAGATGATGCCCTTATGGCCGAATTGCAGGAAATCAGCCGAGCCGTGCACCTGACCGAGGTGCTGTTCGTTGCTGATGCCATGACCGGGCAGGATGCGGTAACCGTTGCTGGCAAATTTAACACAGATTTGGAAATCACCGGCGTCGTTCTGACCAAAATGGAAGGCGATGCCCGAGGTGGTGCGGCCTTATCGGTAAAGAAGGTAACCGGTAAACCGATCAAGTTTGTCGGTGTCGGCGAATCCGTCGAAGCCCTGGAAGTTTTTCACCCTGATCGTGCAGCGTCCAGAATTCTGGGCATGGGGGATGTGCTTTCGCTTATAGAAAAAGCGGAGGCGGTTGTTGATCAAAAAAATGCCGAAAAGCTTGCCAAGAAAATTCAGAAAAACGCCTTTACCCTTGAGGATTTTCTTGATCAGATTCAACAGATTAAGAAGATGGGCAGTCTTGAGCAGCTTATGGGGATGATTCCTGGCATCAACAAACTCAAGCAACTCAAAGATGCGCCCAAACCTGACGAAAAAGAGCTGGGGAAAACAGAGGCGATCATCAGGTCGATGACCTTGAAAGAACGCCGCAATCACAGGATCATTGATGCCAGCAGGCGCCTTCGCATCGCCAAGGGTTCGGGTACTTCTGTTGCCGAGGTTAACCGAGTGCTCAAAAGCTATACCATGATGCTGAAAATGATGAAGAAGCTGAAGGGCAAAGGTGTTGTTTCCGGCGGTAAACGCCGCAAGTTGCCCAAGGGGCTTGTCAGATAAAACACGTTTAAATTTTAATTAAAATATCGTTCCGTTAATACTGTCATAAGTCAGTGTTGACGCGAAGATGTTTACTGGAGGATAGTAGACAATGGCAGTTCGTATTCGTTTGACCAGAAAAGGCCGCAAAAAACAACCCTTTTACCGTATTATCGTTGCTAACAGCGAGGCACCGCGTGATGGTAAATTTTTGGATATCCTCGGTACCTATGATCCGATGCAGAATCCGGCAGTCGTGAATATCGATAACGAAAAACTGGATGCATGGATGAAAAAAGGTGCAAAACCTACGGAAACCGTTGAGAGTCTGATTAAAAAGTATGTCACCGGAGTGGTTGCCGCGGTATAAATGAAAGAGTTGATAGAGTTTATCGCTTCCAAGCTGGTTGATCATCCCGAACAGATAGTTGTGACCCTGCAGGAGGATGACGAAAATATCACTATCGAACTCCGGGTGGCCCAGGAAGATTTGGGTAAAGTTATCGGAAAGCAGGGCCGGACGGCTAGAGCGATGCGTGCAGTACTTGCTGCCTCTATGAAAGGGGAGAATAAACGCACCCGCCTTGAAATAGTGGAATAGTTGAACAGTGACGGTGCAATCCTTCAGGGAGGCTGAATCTTTTATTCTGCTTGGGACAGTTATAAAGCCTCATGGTATCCGAGGAGAACTCAAAGTTCGTCCTTTTACGGAAACACCAGGCAATTTTACCCACTATCGTCAACTGTATCTCTCGGCTGAGGATGGACAAGCTAAGGTTCCGTACACCAATGTACAGGCACGGATCAGTGGAAACGCTGTTCTGCTCAAATTGAAAGAAGTGGGGACCCGTGACCAGGCCGAACAACTGACCGGAATGCAGGTCTGGTTACCGTGCAGCGAATTGCCAGAACTTGAAGTGGATGAATTCTATCTCTATACGCTTGAGGGTAAGCAAGCATACACGACGGATGGACAGACAGTAGGCACGGTTACCGGCTTGCTGAGCAGTAGCGGTCAAGATATCATGGTGATACAAGCAGCGCAGGATGAATTTCTCGTTCCGGTGGTGCGAGAATTCATCAAAGCCATTGATCCCCAAAAGGTCATACTGGATCTCCCTCCCGGGTTGCTTGATATTAACCGTTGAGGGTAACCGTTCGTTTGATGCAATTTGATATTTTAACGATTTTTCCCGAATTTTTTGTTTCGCCGTTACAAGAGGGGATAATTCGACGCGCGCAGAACGAAGAGCAAATTAGAATCGGCATTCATAACATCCGAGACTATGCGCTGGATCGTCACCACATGACCGATGACCGTCCCTTTGGCGGCGGGGAAGGCATGGTGATGAAACCTGAACCGCTCGCTGACAATCTGAAAGCGATTTGTGCCGATGATGGGGTAGACACCCGTGTTATCATGCTGTCCCCTAAAGGTGCGCAGTTTAACCAGGAGGCTGCACAGCGGCTAAGCAAGTACACTCGGTTGGTTTTTGTCTGCGGGCGGTATGAAGGAGTTGACGAACGCTTCCGTGAAAAATACGTGGATGAAGAATTGTCGATTGGTGACTATGTCCTGACCGGCGGGGAATTGGCGGCACTTGTCGTACTTGACGCTGTAACACGGTTACTGCCGGGAGTTCTGGGGTGCGGTGACTCGGCAACCAAAGATTCGTTCTCCTGCGGCCTGCTGAAACACGCGCAATATACCCGGCCCAGGATTTTTGAAGGCATTGCCGTCCCTGAGATATTGCTGTCCGGTGACCATGCTGCTATCGCCCGCTACCGATTTTTAGAATCGGTGAAACTTACACTGGAACGCCGCCCAGAATTGCTGAAGGCTACACGGTTTTCGAAAGCGGAACAAAAAATATTGCAGCAAGAAGGGCTGCTTACCCGTATAGAATCCATTGTCAACGAATACAGGACCGAATCCCAAGTTACAGGTTGATGTTGCTCTGGTTCATTATCCGGTAACCAACCGTAATGGTGAAACCATAGGTTCCGCTGTTACCAATCTGGATCTGCATGATATTGCCAGAGCCAGCAGAACGTTTGGAGTCGGGACCTATTGGGTGATAACTCCTTTTAAGGAGCAGCAGGAACTGGCCAGTCAGATCGTTGGCCATTGGACCAAGGGCTACGGGGGCACGGTCAATCCGGACCGGAGTAATGCACTCTCGATCGTCACGATTAGCTCCGATCTGGCTGAAGTCATTGCTGGATCTACAGAAAAGTTTGGCGAGAAACCGTTCATTCTTGCCACCTGCGCCAAGGTGCAGGCCAATACCATTGCCTATGCTGAGTTACGGGAACGCATATGGCAAGGAGCGCCAGTGTTGCTGCTGTTCGGTACTGCCTGGGGGTTGAGTCCCGAAATCATGGCAATGGCGGACGGTGTTCTGCCTCCCCTGAGCGGCACCACCGGATTCAACCATTTATCCGTACGCTCTGCTGCCTCGATTATCATGGACAGGCTGCTGGGGGGAAGGGATGGCTGAGCCGCACACAACATAATACACAGTCCGTTCAGCGGTTGGACGGGTTGTCACTGATACGTAGGGCTTTTAGACGAGTATATTTTCAGGATGATTTGGAGGCATCCTTCGGCAAGGGACACGCAGGTGATCCATATTGCCGTAAAGCAACGAGTATGGCTATGCATATTTTGGACAAGATCGATCGGGAGCAGATGCGATTTGATATTCCTGATTTTCGCCCCGGTGATACCGTTAAGGTACATATTAAAATTTTTGAGGGAAATAAAGAGCGTGTTCAGGTGTATCAGGGCGTGGTTCTCAAAAGAAAACGCGGCAACATGAACGCCACTTTTACGGTACGCAAAATTTCTCATGGTGTCGGCGTGGAAAAAACGTTTGCCCTCCACTCGCCTCGCATTGAGATGATTGAGGTGGTAACCCTTGGTCGTGTCCGCCGTTCTCGTCTGTTCTATCTGCGCGAGCGTCGTGGTAAAGCAGCGCGTATTCGTGAACGAGGAATGATCTGAGGTGAGGTTGCCTCTGTCTGGAATTAACTTTCTAGGCAGTATGAGCCGATGTATGCACAATAAGGCATTCGATGATCATTATGGTCGTCGGATGCCTTTGTTGTATGCAACAATGCATTATATTTTCCTCTTTTCGCAACATCTCTCATGATGCATGGTCCTTTACTATGAACCCATGCAACGCTTCAGTGCACCCTTCCGATTCGTCCAGTCCGGCCGACACTTTTCATTTTGAACGCAGTCTGTACCAAAGGGGATATACGCATGTCGCCGGTGTCGATGAGGCCGGGCGTGGACCACTTGCCGGTCCGGTGGTTGCAGCTTGTATTGTATTACCCAAAGACTGCAACTATCACGTTTTTAAAGATTCCAAAGTGCTTACTGCACGTTGCCGATCCATGCTTTTTGATGTGCTTCAAGGTAACGGTGCCGTAATTGGTGTCGGCATCGCCGGTCCACGAGAAATCGAAACGCACAATATTTTGCAAGCCTCACTCCTGGCTATGAAAAGAGCAATGGAAGCATCTTGCAATCAAAAAAACGGAGTTGCTCCGAATTACCTGCTCGTTGACGGCACGTTCCAGGTGCCGGTGGCGCTAGGTCAATTGACCCTGGTTAAGGGCGAATCAAAGAGTGCTTCCATCGCCGCCGCCTCAATTATAGCCAAAGTTACCCGAGACCGCTTAATGGCAGAAGGGCATCGGCAATATCCGGAATATGGTTTTCTGCACAATCAGGGGTATCCCACTCGGGAACATCGGCTGGCAATCCGTGAATACGGACCGTGTCCCTGGCATCGTCGTACCTTCCGCGGAGTGCGTGAATTCTTGGCAGCTGAAAGATCTTCGTCACCCAACATGCAGCAATCGTTGTGGTGAACCCTTCTGCGTTGTTCCTTGTACCTGTATCGCTTGTACGGGAAGTTACTTGTACTATCAACGAACCTGATGAGAGCCGGGATGTTTTTTAAGAAAAAGAAAAATACCACACTCACCGGACGAATGGGGGAAAGCCTGGCTATCGAGTATCTTTGCCGGCACGGATATGAAATTTTAGAAAAGAATTACAAGAAACAATTCGGGGAAGTGGATATTATTGCCCGAGAACACGGGACGCTTTGTTTTATCGAAGTGAAAACCAGACATTCAAGTACCTATGGTGCTCCTTTTGAAGCGGTAGATAGGAGAAAACAGCGGCAACTCTCAAAAATTGCTCAGGATTATCTTCTGCAGCAGCAATTGTTTGATACGGCCGCCAGGTTTGACGTGGTTAGCGTAATGCTTACGCAGGAGCATCGGCCTGCTAAAATTGAACTGATTAAAAACGCTTTTGATTTTGTCGGTTAGTGGAGAAGAATAATGACAGATAGGACTCAGGCTGGTACTTCGCCAGTTGCGATAACAATGGGATGTCCGGTGGGTATCGGTCCAGAGATTATCTGCAAGGTGTTTAGCCAGTACAAGATGGTCGGTGCCGCCGGCCAGGCTATTGTCGTTGGTGATACAGAGGTGCTTCGGCAGGTTGCGGATACCCTTGGACTGCAACTTGCCATTGTTCCCTGGCATCCCGGCCAACCCATCGACAAAGCAACTGTTCCTGTCTATCAGGTGGCCACCCCCGTGTCCACTCCCGTGCGTTGGGGCCAGCCCGATCTGGCAAGCGGGAAAGCGCTAGGCCGTTATATTGAAGAGGCTGTCAAGCTCATCGATGCACAGCATTGCAGCGCTCTCGTTACCTGTCCTATCAGTAAAAAAAGTTTACAGCTAGCTGGTTACCCCTATCCCGGTCATACAGAAATGCTGGCTGCGCTGACCAACACCCGCCGTGTGCGGATGATGATGGCCGGACCCCGATTGAAAGTCGTTTTGGCAACAATACACCAACCGCTGGGGCGGGTGAGCGAACTGTTGACCAAGGAAGAAATTATTGACTGCATTGCAATGACCCGGGCATCGCTGCAAAGGGATTTTGCCCTCACCAGTCCACGCATAGCCGTTGCCGGTTTCAATCCCCACAGCGGAGAGGAAGGCCTGTTCGGGGATGAGGAACAACGTTCCATAGCACCTGCCGTTGCGGA
>JBFJXW010000107.1:0-12650 GCA_041622895.1 Desulfobulbus sp.
ACGGCGCTGCAAATCCTCTTCGCTGACCAGCAGAGAAATAGACCGCTCAGGGATATTGATATCGATCGTGTCGCCATCCTCGACCAGAGCAATGGCTCCACCGCTGGCGGCCTCCGGCGAGACATGGCCGATGGAAAGCCCGGACGTACCACCGGAAAAACGGCCGTCGGTCACAAGAGCACAGTCAGCACCCAGATGCCGGGACTTGAGATAGGAGGTGGGATACAGCATCTCTTGCATACCCGGCCCGCCCTTAGGGCCCTCGTAGAGAATAAAGACCACATCTCCGGCCTGAACCGTCCCGTCGAGAATACCTTCGCAGGCCGCATCCTGTGATGGATAGACTCTGGCAGTTCCGGTGAAATGCAGGATGGAAGGATCGACGCCGGCAGTTTTGACAATGCAGCCTTTTTCCGCAATATTGCCGTACAATACCGCCAAACCGCCATCCTGTGAATAGGCGTGTTCGATGTCGCGGATACAGCCTCCCTTACGGTCGGCATCCAGTTCCTCATACAAGGTACCCTGCGACCCCATCACCAGATTACGAATGCCGGCCGGGGCGCTGCGGTACAGATTCCTGGCCACCTCGCTTACACCCGGTGCCATGATGTCATAACGTGCCAATGCCTGGGCGAGCGTACCGCCGTCAACACGAGAGACCGCGGTATCCAGCAGACCTGCTCGGTCCAGTTCGGCCAGAATGCCAAGAATTCCACCGGCCCGATTGACATCTTCGACATGATACGATGAGCTGGGAGCGACCTTGCAAAGGTTGGGAACCTTACGGGACAGCGCATCAATATCCTGCATGGTGAAATCAACGCCAGCCTCATGGGCAACAGCCAGAATATGGAGGACCGTATTGGTTGAGCCCCCCATGGCAATATCCAGAGCCATGGCGTTGCAGAAAGCTGCTTTGGTGGCTATGGAACGCGGCAGTACCGAGGCATCGTCCTGTTCATACCAGGACGCACACATGGCAACGATCCGTTCAGCGGCTTGGTCAAAAAGCTCCAACCGCGCACTATGGGTGGCAACCACGGTCCCATTACCCGGCAGGGCAAGCCCCAGCGCCTCGTTAAGGCAATTCATCGAATTGGCGGTGAACATGCCGGAACAGGAGCCGCAGGTCGGACAGGCACTGCGTTCAACGGCAGCGACCTCTTCATCACTGACCGCGGTATCACCGGCCATAATCATGGCATCAATCAGGTCCAATGATTTTTCGCCGAGCCGACCCGCCTCCATGGGTCCACCGGAAACAAAAATCGCCGGAATGTTGAGACGCATCGCAGCCATCAGCATTCCGGGAGTTATTTTGTCACAATTAGAAATACAGACCATGGCGTCTGCCTTATGGGCATTACACATGTATTCTACCGAATCAGCTATCAGCTCACGGGAGGGCAGTGAGTAGAGCATACCGTCATGGCCCATGGCAATGCCGTCGTCAATGGCGATAGTATTGAATTCAGCGGCGAAGCAGCCAAGCGCTTCAATTTTTGTTTTGACCCGCTGGCCGATTTCGTGCAGATGCACATGACCTGGAACAAACTGGGTAAATGAATTGACAACAGCGATAATCGGCTTGCCGATCTGTTCTTCTTTCATGCCGTTGGCCCGCCACAGAGCTCGAGCTCCTGCCATTCTTCTGCCTTCCGTCGTTGCTGCGCTCCGCAGTGGATGTGCCATTGTCCTCTCCTCGACTCACTGTAATAATTTTTACTTGTCTTTTGCTACAGGTTAGCGATAGAACCCATAGAGACACCTTTTGTCAATTCTATACTGGTACACACTATGAAACAACAGGAGATTAACTACTGGATCACTGCCATGCTGCACAAACATGGCCGGGTATCCGACCTCAATCTCACCGTGGGAAAAACCCTACAGGTGGAAAGCGACGGCATATTGATACCGGTGGATGTCCACCCTCCAGTCACTCGACTCACCCCTTTCCAAACCGAAGTTTTCGCCTTAAACCTCATCGGTGGAAACCGCCGACTGCTGCGTGACCTGGTCACCAAGGGGTCCTGCGACCTCTCTTATTCTTTGGACGACAAGGTCCGTTTCAGGGTCAATATTTTTTCACAAAAAGGCTATTACACATCGGTGCTGCGAAAGCTGGAAACCACCATCCCTTCGATCAAAGGATTCCAATTCCCCGAAGCGTTCAGCAAAATGGCTAACGAAGTTAACGGACTGATCCTGTTCACCGGCGCCACCGGTACCGGAAAGACCACCTCCATGGCCGCGATTCTCAACCGGATCAACAAAGAACGTCAAGTGCATATTGTCACCCTGGAAGATCCGATAGAGTATGTACATCCGCATCAAAAAGCCACCTTTAACCAGCGGGAAATGGGTGATGATTTCGACACCTTTGCCAATGGCCTTCGAGCCGCACTACGTCAAGCCCCGAAGGTTATTCTCGTTGGCGAGATCCGCGATCGGGAGACTTTGGAAATAGCGCTGACTGCTGCGGAAACCGGTCATCTGGTCTTCTCCTCCTTACACACCATCGATGCCGGCCAGACCATCAACCGAATACTTGGCATGTTCGACACCGACGAACAACCGCAGATCCGCAATCGGTTGAGTGATACCATTCGATGGGTGGTCAGCCAGCGTCTGTTGCCAAGAATCGGCGGCGGACGTATTGCAGCCCTGGAAATCCTCTGCACCAGCCTCCGAATCAAAGACCTGATCGTCAACGGTGAGACCGAGGAAAAAACCTTTTACAATGTCATTCGTGACGGATCGGCTAACGATATGCGCACTTTTGACCAACATCTTCTCGAACTGTTCGAGACAGGACTGATTACCGATAAATCGGCGCTCCTGCACGCATCTCACCGCAGTGAGATCAAACGGGGGATGGATACAATCAAGTCTTCCCGGGGCGAACGCACCTCGTCCATCGATGACCTGCGCATGGAACAGGAAGAGAACAATCCCTACAAGGGGTGGCAATAGAAACAAAAGCACCGGGATAGCCGTGTTATTACCGACGCCCGAACCCTTTTCAGGCAACCGATAGCGCTGTTACACCCTGACATCGCTATCCGCCTCTTATCATCATCCATCCAGACTTAACAGTGCAAGGATTACCTATGCTGAACCGTTGCCCTCATTGCCAACAGCCTCTCCAGTTAACTGATGAGCAGACCGCTCACCTGGAAAAAGTTCTGCTTCAGCTAGCACCCGGCAAGACGTTGATCATCAAATGCCCCCTTTGCCGCGCCTCCCTGGCACTGGACAAATCCGGGGACACGCAGCACAAGAAGAGCCAGCAGGTGCAACCACCGCCACCGCCGAATCTCGATTGGCTCAAATCAGACCTGTACCAAGGCGAAGAAAAAGTGGAAGACGTGCCCATGGCCCTTGTTTTTCATAATCCGAATGAACAGCGCCAGCGTATCGGCAAGGCGCTTGAGTCGGTCGGCTATCAAGTGTTCATAGCCGATTCCGTGGACGACGCCATGGACCGCATGCGTTTTGTCAACTTTTCCTGCGTCGTTCTGCAGACGGATACTGAGGAAAACCTTGAAAAATCACAGTTTCACAACCACATGCGCAATCTTCCCATGGAACGCAGACGCTATATCTTTTACATCCTCATCGGCGATACGTTCCATACCCTTTACAATCTGGAAGCGTTAGCCCACAGTGCCAACCTCACAGTCCATACCACCGACCTTCAGCACCTCGATATTATATTGCGCAAGGCGATACCCGCCTACGAAGAGCTGTTCGGTCCCTTCCTGGAAGAACTTAATGCCTACGGAAAGCACTGACAGCTCACCCTACTCCGCTGCAAGTAGGCTTACAGAAAATAGTCCTTTGTAACACCCCGCCAATTCATCCGTTTTGCGATATCATCTGCCAATCAGGTGATATCGCAAAATACTTCATCGCATCGACCATACCGAAGTAATTGAAAAAAAATTTCCCGCAGGCCAAAAAATACCTTTTTTCAAGAGGAAACAGTTGTTTTTCAATAACATCTCTGGTAAGTATTCACGTTTACAAAAATCGGTGGAGTAGAAATCTCTTTCTGCTCATCATCAACCCTTATTAAAGACCTGAGAACGGTCACCACAGGAACATTCCATGACAAATAACGGAACTCAACCCGCTTTTGCGGCAGATGACAACAGCTTTGAAGAAATGAGCTTTGCGGAACTGTTTGAACAGGAAGACAACAACACCGTCATTAATGTCGGTGAATGTGCGATCGGCACCGTAGTCGGCCTGAGCAGCGACGCCGCCTTAATTGATGTCGGCGACAAAGCGGAAAGCTACATAGCACTTTCCGAATTCCGCCATGAGGACCCGGATCGGGAAATCAAAATCGGCGATCAGTTCGAAGTCTTCATCGAAAAGAGAAAAGAGGAAGGCGGCCTGCTGCTTTCCCGTGAAAAAGCGATTGCCATCAAAGTCTGGGAACAGATTGCCACAATACAAGAAGAAGACGGGACTATTGAGGGCCGTATTGATAACAGAGTTAAAGGTGGCATGTCCGTTGATATCGGCGTACCGGCCTTCCTGCCCTACTCGCAGATCGATCTGCGCCCGGTCAAGGACCTGGATGGCCTTATCGGCCAGACCTTTGAGTTTAAAATCCTCAAATTCAACCGCAAACGTAACAATGTCGTTATTTCGCGGCGAGCTATCCTGGAAGATCAGCGAACGGCTCTGCGCGAGCAAATGCGCACCTCCCTCGAAGAGGGCCAGACCATCCGTGGTGCTATTACCAATATCACCGATTACGGTCTGTTCATCGATCTCGGCGGCATGGACGGTCTCTGCCATATCACCGATCTTTCTTGGGGCCGGGTCTCTCACCCCTCCAAGCTGTACACTGTCGGCGAAGAAATCGAGGTCAAAATCCTCAAATACGACAAGAACTCCGACCGGGTATCCCTGGGCGTCAAACAACTGAAAACCGATCCGTGGGAGCGCGTTCCCGAGCAGTATGCACCGGGTTCCCGAGTTATGGGCAAGGTCGTCTCCATCACCGATTATGGTGTCTTTGTAGAGTTGGAAGAAGGCGTTGAAGGTTTGGTCCACATCTCCGAGATGAGCTGGTCGAAAAAACCGCGCCATCCTTCCAAGATCGTTGGTGTTGGTGAGGAAATCGAGGTACAGGTTCTCAAAGTGGAAGCAGAGACCAAACGTATCTCTCTGGGTATGAAACAACTGCAGCCCAACCCTTGGGATGTGGTGGAAGAGAGCTACCCGGTTGGTTCGGTTATTGAAGGTAAAATCAAAAATATCACTGATTTTGGTATTTTTATCGGTATTGAAGAGGGTATTGACGGCCTCATCCATGTCTCGGATCTTTCCTGGACCGAGCGCATCAAACATCCTTCCGAGAAATACGCCAAGGGTGAAACCATCCAAGCCGTTGTTCTCAAGATCGACAAGGAAAACGAACGCTTTTCCCTGGGTGTCAAGCAACTGGAGCCCGATCCATGGCAGGCTGCCGCCAGCAACTACCCGATCGGTTCCACCGTTGAAGGTACCATTACCAACGTGACCGATTTTGGTGTTTTCGTCCAACTTGAGGAAGGTATTGAAGGCCTGGTGCATGTTTCTGAAATCTCCAAGGACAAGGTGAAAACTCCGGTCGGCCTGTTTAATGTCAACGACACCTTGAAAGCTATGGTCATCAACGTTTCCGCCGATGATCGAAAAATTGGTCTTTCAGTGAAAGCGCTGCAGGAAACGGACGACAACAATGGTGCGGTTCCGGAGGAATATACCCAGAAGGTACAGAGCGCCGGCCCCTCCACCTTTGGCGACCTGCTGAAAGCAGCTGCAGGTGAAGATACGAATAAGTAACCGATCTCCCACTGTTTAATTAACAACAGCAACGGGTGTTTCATCAGACCGGACTATCGGTACGGTACAGGTGAAACGCCCTTTCTATTATACCCGCATTAAGAGGCGGCGTGCCGCTTGCCAAGGATGCGGTCGGTTAAAAAAAGGATAAATTATCATGCTGAAGCGTGAATTGGTCAATCAGGTTTCCGAACAGCTTGGCGACTACTACAAACAAGACATATCACAAGCTGTTGAAATCATTCTCGAAGAGATATCGCAAGCACTTGCTGAAGAGAGAAGGGTGGAGATACGAGGATTTGGTAGCTTCTCAGTACGTACGCGCAAACCGCGGACAACGAAGAATCCGAAGACAGGAAAAATGATGAATATTCCCGCCCGCAAAACGTTACATTTTACTATGAGCAAATCCTTGAAGGAAGTGCTGATTGATGAAGTAGCATAGCAGGATTTCCCCTCACTGTACTAAAGGCCGAATCCGTTACAACGGGTCCGGTCTTTTTTATTTGATACGAGAGGAAACGCGATAAACCAATCGCCTTAAAAACCAGATATCCGAATTCAAGCCGGATATCACATTTCAAGAGCGTACGACGCGTTAGAGAAACGCACTGATATCCCCCTTACCTTCGCGGAGAATCTCCGGCTGATCGGTAAGCAGGGAAATTACGGATGAGGGCTGGGGAACAATTGCGCCGCCATCAATAATCAGGTCAACCTGTTTGCCGAAGAGCAGGTCTACGTCCAAACTGCTGCAAACGGGTTGTTCATCCTCCTGCAGCATAGCACTGGTGTTGAGCACAGGGTTTCCCAGAGCCTCGATAATGGCTTGGCAAATAGGATGATCAGGAACCCGAATACCCA
This sequence comes from Desulfobulbus sp., assembly GCA_041622895.1. Lineage (GTDB taxonomy): Bacteria > Desulfobacterota > Desulfobulbia > Desulfobulbales > Desulfobulbaceae > Desulfobulbus. The sequence continues at coordinate 6,715 of JBFJXW010000107.1, forward strand.
CGGTTTTTTGCTTGGTGAGCATGATCTTCGGCACCACCTTGGTTCCGGAAAGGACAAAGGTATACGGGCCAGGGAGATTTTTTCGCATCAGCCGGTAAGCGGTGTTGCCCACATGGCCATAGTGGCTGATATTGGTTAGCGAAGCGCACATGAAGCTAAACGGCTTGTCTTTTGGCCGTCTCTTTATTTGATACACACGTTTCACGGCTTTTTGATTAAAAATATCGCAACCGATTCCGTACATAGTATCGGTCGGATAGCAGATAACCCCACCGCGCTGCAGTATTTCGACAACTTGCGCGATCAGCCGCGGTTGCGGATTGGCAGTGTTTATCTCAAGAATTTTAGCCATAATTCGAAAAGGGCAGCAAGAATAGAAATGGCAGCAAGGAAGCCCACTGTCGTATTTATTTTGCAGATGGTCGCCATGAGGAGCTTCCTTGACCACCCGGCGACAGGACAGCCACGTACTAAAGCAGGAACAAACAAAAAAAGCGAGTAATTAAATGAAATGCACGCAACCGTCTCTTCCTCCACGCCCGCTCTCAACTGCTATTGACGCGCCGGATAGAGGTGCAAAAAGAGCACACTGGACATTTTGAACAATCAAGTATTCTCCCTTGCGCACCTCGGCCCGACTGTTTCACCTGGATGTCTTTTTTCATGGTCACATATTTCTTTTTACGTACGAACATGCTAAACTGCCGTCCATTAATAACCAAGCCCAATTCCGTAATAATGCGAACAGATACAACAGGTCGGGCTTCGGCCCGGTTTTTTCGAGCAACCCGGTCCGAGGCTCGGCCTGTTTCACTTTACTTAAAAGGTACCATCATTCCTCAATAGATCGTATCCCTTCCTAACAGAGGGAAGGGAAAAGCAGGTAACCGGCAATGATTGTTCTGCAGTCCAATCCGGTGCTTTCCCCAAAAAAATATTATACCACAGGCTAGACAACGGGATGGTTTGCAGTACCTCCCGTTTTTTCACTCCAGCAAACAAGGTGACCCACAATGCTTCATCAAGATATTCCCATGGCACTTACTTTCGACGATGTTCTTCTGGTGCCAGGCGCCTCTGAGATACTGCCCTCGCAAGTGTCGTTAAAAACCCGACTCACCAACACCATTGAATTGCAGGCGCCGCTGGTCAGCGCAGCCATGGATTCGGTGACCGAGCATCAGACAGCCATTGCCATGGCCCGGGAAGGCGGTATCGGCATTATTCATAAAAACATGGATATCGAAAGCCAGGCTAAAGAGGTGGAACGGGTGAAAAAGTCCGAATCGGGCATGATCGTCGACCCGATTACGGTTTCACGCAACCAGAGCGTTGCCGAAGTGCAGGCAATCATGCGCAACTACCGGATCTCCGGCCTGCCTGTGCTTGACGGCGACAAGCTGGTTGGCATCGTCACCAATCGCGATCTGCGTTTTGTTTCCGACGATGGTCTGCGGGTCAATGATGTCATGACCAGTAAAAATCTGGTCACGGCCCCGGTAGGTATTGATCTGCCGCATTCCAAGGCCTTGCTCCATGAACATCGGATCGAAAAGCTCCTGGTGGTGGATGAGAATGGTCGCCTCAAGGGGTTGATTACCATCAAAGATATCGAGAAAATCAAGCAGTACCCCAGCGCGGCCAAAGATGGCATGGGACGACTCTTGGCAGGTGCGGCCATTGGAGTCGGCCCTGAAATGTTGGAGCGAACCGAGGCGTTAATCAAGGCCAAGGTTGATGTTGTAGTCCTGGATTCCGCTCACGGCCATTCGGCAGGCATACTTCGCGCCGTCGAGGAAGTGAAGTCCCATTTCCCCGATTTACAGGTAATTGCCGGCAACATTGCCACTGGTGAAGCCGCCGAAGCCCTGATCAAGGCGGGTGCGAATGCGGTAAAGGTCGGGGTCGGCCCCGGCTCCATCTGCACGACCCGCATCGTCGCCGGCGTTGGCGTACCCCAGCTTACAGCCCTTAAAACCTGCGTCGAAGCTGCCTCCAAGTTCGGCATTCCTGTAATCGCCGATGGTGGCATCAAGTTTTCCGGCGATATCTGCAAGGCCATCGGTATTGGAGCGCATTCCGTCATGATCGGCTCGCTCTTCGCCGGTACCGATGAAACCCCTGGCGACACCTTTCTGTACCAAGGACGCAAATATAAGGGATATCGCGGCATGGGGTCCATTGGCGCCATGAAACAAGACTCCAGCGACCGGTACTTTCAGGACAGCGAGGCCAGCAAACTCGTTCCCGAGGGCATCGAGGGCAAGGTACCGTATCGTGGCCCGATCTCGGAGATGATCTACCAATTGCTCGGCGGTCTTCGTTCCGGCATGGGATACACGGGAGCCGCAACCATTGCAGAACTCCACCAAAAGGCGCGGTTCGTCCAGATCTCCACTGCCGGTCTTCGCGAATCTCATGTACACGATGTCATCATCACCCGGGAAGCGCCGAACTACCGCACCGAAAGCCTGTAACGACGACAATCATATCCTTTATTATTCCTCAGTACAGATAGGAAGCCCATGTCGACCCATACCCAGAAAATTATTATCCTTGATTTCGGCTCGCAAACCACCCAGTTGATCGCCCGCCGCATCCGAGAACAAAAGGTTTACAGCGAGATTCATCCCTATACCCTCGACCTCGAGCAGCTCAAAGCCATGCAGCCTACCGGAATCGTTCTCTCCGGTGGCCCGGCAAGTGTTTATGATGCCGATGCGCCGATCAGCGATCCCGGTATTTTCGACCTCGGCATCCCTGTCCTCGGTATCTGTTACGGTGCTCAATTGATGATGGTGCAACAAGGCGGCCGGGTTGAAAAAGCGGAGAAGAGAGAATTCGGCAAGGCCCAACTCAACATCGAATATACCAGCGGCCTTTTTGCCGGCATGGAGACGACACCCGCTCACTACCAGGTGTGGATGAGCCACGGCGACCGCATCGAGGAATTGGCTCCCGGATTTACAGTCACGGCCACCAGTGCCCATTCACCCTATGCCGCTTTGCGTCATACGGAAAAGCCTTTTGTCGCCGTTCAGTTTCATCCCGAGGTGGTGCACACCCTGATCGGCACGGATGTCCTCCGTAATTTCATTTTTGGCATCTGCGGATGTAGCCCGGACTGGACCATGCACTCGTTTATCGACACCACGATTGCGGAAATCCAGGCCAAGGTGGGAACGGACAAGGTCATCTGTGCCCTTTCCGGCGGTGTCGATTCCTCGGTGACCGCAGCCCTGGTGCATCGGGCTATCGGCGACCAGTTGACCTGCATCTACGTCAACAACGGCCTGATGCGGACCGGTGAATCGGAGAGTGTGCTTCGCTTTTTCCGTGAAAAAACCCATCTCAAGGTCATCGATGTGGATGCCACCGATTTCTTCCTCAAGGCGCTGGACGGCATTGCCGACCCGGAAGAAAAACGCAAACGCATCGGTTACGGATTCATCGAGATTTTTGAACAAGAGGCGAAAAAGCTCGGCACGGTCCGCTACCTGGCTCAGGGAACCTTGTATCCCGATGTTATCGAATCGGTCGTTTTCCGCGGCAAGGCTCCGATCAAATCACACCATAATGTGGGTGGTCTTCCTGAACGAATGCAGATGGACCTGATTGAGCCTCTGCGCGAGCTCTTCAAGGATGAGGTACGCCTGCTCGGTCTGGAACTGGGGCTGCCGGAAGAAGCCATCTTCCGCCAACCCTTCCCCGGGCCCGGCCTGGGCATCCGGATCATGGGCGAGGTTACAGCCGAACGATTGCAGATTATCCGCCAAGCCGATGTGATTGTCCTGGAAGAAATGAAAGATTCCGGCTGGTATCGTAAGGTCTGGCAATCCTTTGCCGTACTGCTGCCGATCCAGACGGTCGGGGTCATGGGAGACGGCCGCACCTACGAGCATGTTATTGCGTTGCGAGCGGTCGACAGCAAGGACGCCATGACCGCTGACTGGTCGCACCTGCCCTACGAAATTCTCGGAAAAATTTCCAGTAGAATCATCAATGAGGTCCGCGGGGTCAACCGGGTTGTCTACGACATCTCCTCCAAGCCGCCGTCGACCATTGAATGGGAGTAATATCGTACGGATGATGCTTCGAGATTAAATCAGCCACACCATTTTTTCATGCTAAAATCAGCGATTTATGTAGATGCAGAAAATATAAAGATGAGTGGCGGCTACGGCATGCGCTACGATGTACTCGTTGACCTGGCCAACAACAACAACTCAGTTATGCTGAGGGCTAACTGTTACCTGGCCGAAGATAATGAGCGTACACAGCGTGATCCGGAATACCGGCAAAAGGTGTACTCCTATCATAACATTCTGCGACAATGCGGCTTTAAGATCATCAAGAAATATGTGCGCCGTTTCAAGGATGAGGACGGCAATATCACCACCAAGGCCAATGCCGACATGGACTTGGCCATTGACGCCCTGTTGCAGGCCAGAAATCTTGACCGTATCATTCTGCTCACCGGTGACGGTGACTTTATCCGCCTGATCATTGCCCTGCAGAACATGGGCTGCAGGGTAGAGGTTATTGGTTTCCACAATGTCAGCAAAGAGTTGCGCGAGGTTGCGGATTCGTATATCTCCGGTTTTCTGGTGCCCGGCCTGCTTCCCATTGCCGGTAATATCCACGGCGATACCAACGACCAATGGCAACGCGGCACGGTTGCCAATTTCAATCAGGACCGAGGATTTGGTTTTTTCCGTTACTACCGGTTGCAGGAGAATGTCCTGCAATCGGAAACGGTTTTTTTCCACCTGTCCAAATCAACCCTGACCTCGGATCATTTTTTCCAGGAACCCCATAGAATCTTTGAATTTCGGGTTGTTGAAAACCCGGCCAACAATAACCGTTCCGAGGCGTGGGACATTCGTTTGATTAAGGAAGGCTAAACCAGCATACAATTTACCGGCGATACTTCAGGTGGAATAAAATCGTGCTCACTGGCATTCGCCTCCATGGTTTATGTACTGAACGTTTGAGCCGCCACTGTGGACGCATCCATCCCGGTGGTACAACTATCCCCTAAAGATAAATCTGGTGTTCCATGGTATCGATACAGCACCCTGCAACCTCACGCCCCCCTGCCATGAAAACCAACATGAGCCCTTTACTTGCCGGCGATATTGGTGCCACCAAGACGGTACTTGCCCTGTACGACACAGCGGACTTTCCCTCCCCGCCGTTGCGGCAGCGCACCTTTCAAAACGTGCAATTCTCCAGCTTTGACGACCTGCTTCTTGAATTTCTCGAGCATGAAAATTCTTGCCCGCCATGTGGCTGCTTTGGCGTTGCCGGCCCGGTGATGGCCCAGGCAGTCAAGATGACGAATCTCAACTGGTCAATTGATGCCGCTGCGTTACAGGCACGTCACGGCTTTGAAAAAGTGCATCTCATCAACGACCTGGTAGCAACCGCCATGGGTGCTCTGTACCTGCAGGAAACGGATCTCCACCCCCTTAATCGCGGGCTTGCAACAAACGAAGCCGTGATGGCGGTGCTCGCCCCGGGCAGTGGTCTGGGAGAAGCTTTTCTGGTGCCGCACAACGGAACCTTTTACCCCTTTCCTTCCGAAGGGGGACATGCAAGTTTTGCCCCGCGTAATGCCGAACAGATAGACCTGCTGACCTTTCTGCTCAAACGACAAGACCATGTCTCGGTGGAACAGGTCTGTTCCGGTCTGGCCATCCCCGTGCTCTTTGCTTTTATGGCGACCCGATACCCCACCCCCGACTGGCTGACGACAGAATTGAATCAGGCCCCAGACCGGACCCCGGTGATTGTCCAGGCAGCAGTGCAAGCGATGCAAGGAGGAAAGGCCTGTGACATTGCCATCCGCACGCTGACCCTCTTCACCGATATTCTTGCTGATGAAGCGGCTAACCTCGCCCTCAAGACACTTGCGTTCGGTGGCCTTTTCCTGG
>JBFJXW010000108.1:0-12568 GCA_041622895.1 Desulfobulbus sp.
GCCACCGCCGTACCCACGGCAGCGGCAGCAGTAGCCAGTTCCGTTGCCACCGCCGTACCCACGGCAGCGGCAGCAGTAGCCAGTTCCGTTGCCACCGCCGTACCCACGGCAGCGGCAGCAGTAGCCAGTGCAGTCCAGACTGCGGTGCCTGCAGCAGCCACTGAAATAGCGACTGCGGTTGCGGCTGTGTCTGAATCAACCCAGCAAACTGTTCAGCAAAGCATCAACGAAATCACCCAGGAAATAGAAGCTCCGGAATCAGATACACAACCAGCAAGCCCTATTTGAACGGTCCGAAATTGTACCCTTTACTCTACGTTGCCTTCCCCTGTTCTTTGACGACTGGTTAACCAAAAAATGAACGTACATAAAAAATTCCTCTACTGGAATATCATTGCAATGCTTGGCAGTTCAACTGTGTCGGTAAACGCTTTAGCGGATGGTCGCATCAGTATTACCCCTTTAATAAAGGCCGGCGCCCGGTATGACTCCAACTTCTGGAAAGCTGAAAAAAATGAGGCCGGTGTATACACCTACCTGACCCAGCCCGGTCTGAAAGTAGGGTATGAAACGGCAAAGACCAATGTCGCCCTCAATACAACGGTTGATGTGTACAAATATGATGATCAGGATACTTCGACTTCCGGGGTACGAAAAGCCGAGGACGATGACTATGTGGGGTTTACCGGTCTGCTGAGTGGGAAAACGCAGGCGACAGGCAGATTGCTGGTAGGGCTCGATGATTCCCTGTCCGTAACCAGGGATCCCGCTCAGTCTGACCCTCTGAGCAATTCAGTGGACCGGGAAAAATTCACGATCAATCGCTTCACTCCCAATCTGTATTATGATTTTGGCAACAAGTTTGGAGTCCGCACCAAATACAGGAACACCGATACCAATTATCAAGACGATGGTGAAGACTCGACTGAACACAGGGGCATCTTTGATCTGGAATACAACCCGAACAGGTCATCGACGGTGTACCTGGAATACCAGATATGGAACATGGAGTACGATCTGTCCTCCACAGACTACTGCTCCAACAAGGTAACGCTTAATTATCTGCAAAAATACAAATACTTCAACATAATGGCAGGTGGCGGCTACCATAAACGGACCTTTGACACAAGCGATCTGGAAGATATGGACCTGTTTTCCTGGAGATTGAAGGTGCGGGGAGAGGGGTCTAAAAGCCGCATGGCATTGACCCTGTCACAAGAAATGAATGATGCGGGAACAGGGGATGAATATTTCACAGCGACTGTTGCTGATCTTGAAGTTGGTTATACATTTCTGCGAAAAATCGACACCTCAGTACAGCTCATTCTCCAGAACAGCGATTATGAAAATTCTGGCCGTGAAGATGATACCTGGACCACCAAGGCCACGATCAAATATCCAGTCCTCGACACGCTGACCCTTTTCTTGGAGGGGGGGTACTCAAGCCGGGATTCTAACGAAACAGGTAAAAATTATGACAATACCTTTATCGGTTTGAATCTCACCTTCAGCTATGACCTGGGGAATAGACTCTAGGTTATTTATCAATCCATATATTACTGCAGGTTCTCTCAAGAAATAATGTGTAAGCGAATATGGCAAAGGCAAACAACGGTTCTTCTGTTTGCGCTCATCTTTCTATTGGTTTCCGCCCGGCAATCCTACGCAAACCCCTCCTATGAAATAGGCGCGCGTGATGTGCTCACTGTTTCCGTATTTGCGGGAGGTGCCGAGCAGGTAAAGGTGGACCTGACCGTTTCCGATCAGGGGGTAGTGAATTTCCCCTTCATAGGTTCAGTCAAAGCAGGCGGATTATCCACCTCCGAATTGGAGGCAAAAGTGAAAGCACCGCTGGGAGCCAATTATTTTGTCTCCCCCCAGGTGCATGTCCAGGTCAAAGAGTACCACAGCCTGCGATTTTCCATATCCGGGGCCGTGAAGAGCCCGGGGAATTTCGAAATGTTTTCAAAAACCACCCTGCTGGACCTCATAGCCAAGGCGGGCGGCATCTTGGCGGAGCGCGGCAATGTTGCCTATGTCATGCGTAAACAGTCAAACGCTCAGGGTACGGCTTTCCCCCCTGCGGGCGGCTCCGCAGCCGAACCGATCAAGGTGAATCTCGTCAAACTCCTTGATCAGGGGGATTTTTCCCATAACATCACGCTGCAATCCGGCGATAGCGTGTATATCCCTCTTGCAACCCGATTGAATCAGTCGGAATCGAAGGTGTTTGTTGCCGGTGAAGTAGCCAAACCAGGAGGGTATGATTACCAGGTTGGCCTTACCGCGCTCAGTGCCTGTATTCTGGCAGGGGATTTCACAAAATTTGCCGCTCCCAACAGGGCGACGGTTATCAGGATGGAAGGGGACAAACAGGTCATCATCAAAATCGACCTCGAAGATGTCAATAACGGTGAAGAAGCGGATATTCCCCTTAAACCGGGAGATCGTGTGAATATCCCGGAATCCTGGTTTTAGGAGTGGTAATGAAAGAGCAAGAATTTATAGAGACCGATGAATCAATCGATTTATCGGCGTATATCAATGTACTTATCGAACGAAAACTGTTGATTCTGACCTGTTTGATCATCACCGTTTTTATTGTGATGTTTCGGACTTTTTTGATGACACCGATATATTCAGCTTCTTCGGTTCTGGTCATTGACAGGGAAAACCGTAAATCTCCAGTTACCGGAGGAGAGCTTGATTTCGGGTCCTATCAGGATCAGGTGCTCACATTCAATACGCATTTCGAACTGATAAAGTCCAAACCTATTATCGAAGAGGTTATACGCGAGCTGAAGTTGGACAGCGGCGCAGTCAAGATCGATACCAATACCCATTCTTTCAAGGGAATATTGCGGAAATATAAAGAAAACCTGCAACTGCTCCTGAAAAAAGATAGCACCGAAAAATCCGAAGAGGACGCCACGGGACGGATGGTTGCCTCTATACAAAATACCATCAAAATCAAGCCAACCAAGGATACCAGGCTGTTGACCATTTCAGTGGAAAACACCAACCCCGAGTTGGCGAGCAATATAGCCAATGTCCTGGGATCGAAATACATAGAATTTGATGTTGCCAGTCGCCTCAAGGCAACAAAAAAGAATATGTCCTTCATGAATCAGGAAATGTACGCGCTGAAGAAACAGTTGGAAGACGACGAACAGGCATTTCTCGAGTTCAAGAAAAACCAGAATGTTTTTTCTCTCGAAGGGAAACAGAAGATTATTGACCAGAAAATAAACGAATTCAACAATGAATACCTGAGCACGAGAAACAAGCGACTGGAATTGGATGCCAAACTCAAGGAAGTCGAAAAACAGATGGGCTCAACATCCGATATTTTCCATACGCGTTCCATTCTCTCCAACTCGATGATTGACGACCTGTATTCCAAGTTAACCAACCTGGAGATGGAAGCCAATAAAATCGGCAAGGTCTTTAAAAGCCAACATCCGCAAGTGCTCCAGATAAATAGTGAAATCGAGAAGGCTAAAGTTAAATTACAGACCGAACTGAAAAAAGAAGTCGATAATCTCAAGAGCGAACGGTCTGTTCTTTTTGCCAAAGAACAGACCATGGAAAATAATATCGGTGCTTTCGAGCAGGATGCCCTCGATGCCGGGAGCAAGGAGATGCGCTATACGATTTTGCAGAGAAACCTCAATACGAGTCAGGCTCTCTACGATACCGTGCTTGCAAGGATGCAGGAATCACAAATCAACACAGGCAGCCCCACCTCCAATATCCGGATTGTCGAGCCGGCCAGCGTGCCGCGAAGTCCCATCAAACCAAATAAAACGAGAAATTTATTGCTCAGTGTCGTGCTTGGCCTTTTTGGCGGCGTTGGGCTGGCATTCGGGATGGAGTACCTGGATCGATCCGTTCGCTCGGAAGAAGATGTCGAAATGTATCTCGAATTACCGCTGCTCGCTGTTATTCCAAAAGCAGATGAAAACGATAGACACGGGAATTACGCATAATGCTGAAACGTACACCTGCACACAACACGCTTGAAGCAGACAAAGCCCTGCTTGAAAATTTTTCCGTCAATTCCCGCTATAGTGAATCATTCAGGACCTTGCGGACCAATCTGAATTTTTCCATGATGGAAAAGAATTTGAATTCGCTTCTCGTCACCAGCACCACGGCCAGCGAAGGCAAGACCAACACCGTTGCCAACATTGCGCATACCATTGCGCAGACCGGCAAGACCGTACTCATGCTGGATGCGGATCTGCGCAAACCCGGATTGACCAGTCTCTTTCATTTAAAAAATACCATTGGTTTAACCGACCTGTTATCGGACCTGTTTAAACGGCATGCCACTGAAGGGAGAATCTGCGATTACGGTCTCGACGACCTGATCTCCCTGATCAATATCCAGAAACGAACCTGTATCCTCAATATTGCCGATGCAACCAACGAGACGGAACTCTCTTTTTCCAAGGGAGAATTCGTCGATATTGTCTGGAAGAACCGGCCTGAATCTTCGAAGTTGGAGAACACGCTTGTCCAGAAAAAAATGGTATCGCAGGAGGATATGCAGCGTGCTCTCGGATATCAGCTGAAAACTGTGAGCAAGCTTGGTGATATCCTTTTGGCCATGAAGTTGATCTCCGATAACGACCTGAGCCAGGTTGTGGCTGTTCAGATCATGGAGGCGTTACGGACCACGGTTGAGATGGTGGATGGCGTTTTTCGTGTCCGAACCGTATCCGAGGAAGAGGTGAGCCCCTCTTCCAGATGCAAGCATTCGTTTGAACAGTTTTTTGGAGAGCACCTCACCAGAAACAGTGAAAAATCGTACATAAATAGAACGATCGACACGGCCATCCACGCGACAACGACAGAAAATCTTTTTATTTTGCCATCCGGCAGCACCCCTCCCAACCCTTCGGAACTTTTAGGTTCAAACTTGACCACCCATCTCCTGAAACGGCTCGAGCAAAAATTCGATGTCGTTGTCATCGACAGTTCACCCGTGATGCCGGTCAGCGATCCCCTGCTCCTTGCCTCTCAGGTTGACGGGGTGATCCTCATCATTCAATGTGGAGCTACAGACAGAAAACTTGCACAGGATGTCGTTCAGCAGTTGATGCGGGCGCAAGCCAACCTGCTGGGAGCGGTGCTCAACAAGGTTGAACCGAAGAAAGGCGGTTATTACTACAAATACTCCAATAAATATTACGGACACTGATCCGTGTCACCGGCCTTAATGATTACTGCCCAACGGTTGCTCAAGCCCGGAGTTGTTTATCTGATTGCCGCCGTTGGGCTGCTGATTGTCGTGTTTTCTTTTTTCACGCAGCTTCTTTTTTCTCGTTTTCACTATCAGACTGCCGTTGAATTGATCGGGCAGAAACAGCTTCAGCCGGCGTACAGTGCGCTCGACATGGCACTTCAGGCTCTTCCGGGCTTCTCCAATGCCGATCTCGAGAATTCGGACACCTTCAGGTCCCTTGTCTTCGCCAAAGACCTGCAGCGGATTGATACGGCCTGCGGGGATCTTTTTCTGCAGCGCTCGACGAACGCAACAACAACTGAACCGTTTCTTCAGGAGATGGGCCAGTCGCGAAAATGCTATCAGGCCGCTGTTGCCAAAAATCCTCACGATATAGACGCGGCAACAGGTCTGGCCAGGTCGACTGCCGCACTGGAGCGGATAGACCATCATCTGCTTAAAAAGGAAGTATCCTCCCTTTCCGCCTTGCCTCTTTTTGAAAGGCTGCTGTATTTGCGTCCCAAAGGAGTAGAGGCCCACTACCTGCTGCTGCGCTATCTGCACAGCCTGGGGGAGCTTGAAACCATGCAGGCGGTTGCCAGGCGGTTTGTTTCGATCTACCCGCAGAGCTACTACCAACTGAAAAACGAACCCCTCTATTCCCCCGATGTGGAAAGGGGCGTCCAGGAAGGTCTGCAGATCGCTCTTGCCGACGAGAGGCTGTGGATACAGGCAAATAGAGCGTTATCTGACATTGCCCTGCAACATGGTCACCCCGCGTTGGCTGCCGAGTATTACGGCCGAACCGTGCTGTCGGGACGAGGCCTCAATGCAACCGGGGATTTGATCAGGCTGGGTGAGCTCTTTCTTAAAAGTGGGGAGGAGGACAAGGCAGCAACGCATTTTACCGCAGCCTTGCGGGAGAGTGATGATCAAGAGGTTGTATTGCGCCGGATCTGGCAGCGCTATCGAGCCGCAAAACAGTACAAAGCCTTTCTGGCCTTCTGCCACACCATTGGCGACGACAGGTATCGTGCCGAGGTTACCAATCTTTTACAGGCGTATTGCCTGGGGGAGATGGGCCAGTACGGCCTTGCGCGCATCCATTTGAACCAGGTGACCACACGAAAATATCAGGCGGAGCGGTACGCGCTTCAGGCGAGCATCGCTGGGAAAGAACACAACTGGGATGAGATGGAGCTGGCCGGCCATACAGCAACGGTCTTTGATCCCGAAAATGCCGGCTATCATGGCCTGCTGATCGAGGCATTGAAGCATCAGAAAAAAATGGCCGCCGCAGAAAAGGCCGCCACCCGGGCTATCGAAGCCGCCCCCTCCCCCAACGCCGGACTGTTCAACACCCGAGCAGGAATCAGATTGCACATGAAAAACTACCGGGGGGCTAACGAAGACTGGCAGAACGCACTCCGCCTCACTCCTCGGCGTCCTGATTTCTATTATAATCTCTCGATTGTGGCAGAAAAGGAAATGAACTATCCCTCCGCATTGCAGTATGCTCGGAACGCATTGCAATTGGCTCCCGACAACCACCAGTATCAGAAAAAAGTCGAAACTCTCGCAGCTCAATCGAAATGGTAACAGGATCGCACCAGCTCATGACAGTTTCTTCTTTGTCGAAAATTTTCAATCACGCATCGATGCTGCTGTTGTATGCGCTTCTACTTTTCACGCCGCTGGCTAGAGGTTCGGTTCACCCCTGGGCGCAAACTGTCATTGTCCTGGCCGTCCTGGCCCTCCTGATACTCCTGCTGCTGGAGAAAATCACCGACCAATGGTCCAGTTGTCGGGAAACGGCCCGTCATTTCAACGGGAACGACACCGCACCAGAAAAAGATATCGGTACGCCTGAAAAGGATGCCTCCTGCCTGATTGAAGGGCGCAATCGCTTGGCAAAAGGTTCCAGTTCGCCCGCAGAACTTGGGTTTCCCAGAACCGCTGTTGATGTCCCCTTGCTCGTCACCCTGCTCCTGGTTGTTTTTTCCGCGGCGTTTTCTGTGCACCGAACGGAAGCCGTTGAGGCGGTGACCATGCTTCTCAGCTATATCGCCTTGTTTTATATAATTATTCATACAGTCCGCACAAGAAAACAACAGCGCATGCTGGTCTATGTCATCATCGGCGTGGCGGTGCTGCTGGTTGTGCTCGGTTTCCTCAAACGGTTCGATTCCCTGCCGGTCAGTTGGTGGGACTATCCGCAGCACGCCGGCGGCTACAGTGGCATATTGACCGGGCCGTACGGTAACCGCAACCATTTGGTCGGCTACCTGGAAATGGCCATTCCTCTGCTCCTTGGCCTCTTTCTTACCAGAAGGAGGCGCGCTCCTGTCTTTGTTGCACTGTTGTGCCTGACTGTTTTCCTCGTATCGGCACAGATACTGACCCTTTCCCGAGGTGGCTGGCTGTCGCTTTCTCTGAGCGCAATGGTCCTTGTTTTGACCCTTTTCCTGCAGAAACGGTTTCAAAGTAAAAAACTGCTCTTCCTGCTTTTCATGGGGTGTATCCTGCTGTTTCTCTTCATCCTTTCCGACCGGCAGATTGTCGAGAGAATTCTCACCCTTTCGGAAGAACATACACTAATGGAGATAGGGGGGAGGCGTGTTATATGGGAAGGGGTTGTAACAATGATAGGGGATTTTCCGTTTCTGGGAACCGGCCCGGGCAGCTTTGCCACGGCTTTTACAAAATATCATCCCGGAGTAGCCGCTCGATTTTACGAGGCTCATAACGACTATTTACATTGTATCGCTGAAATCGGTGTGGTGCTTGTCCCCTTGGTCTGCTGGCTGCTCGCAGCTGTTTTCGTAACCGGATGGAAAAAACTGGCAAACCCAAGCAACCAGGTCTGGGGGATAACCCTCGGTGCCATGACAGGAATTATCGCCATCCTGATCCACAGTATCAGCGACTTCAATCTGCACATCCCGGCAAACGCCATCGTTTTCACGGTATTGGTAGCCCTGGTATGCTGCAAAAATGGTGGTGGTAAAAAATATACCGTGAGAAAATCGCGTTCTCACTGGGGAGAACTGCAGCCGGATAAAATTCGATTAGAGTAACTGCCTGAAAAGAAATTGCAGTTGTCAACGGTGGCCAGAATCAAGGGCAACTCGATAGGGCTTTGTTCGTTCGTTCATGCAGCGAAACCAAAGGGCGCCGCCCTTGCTGGTGTTTGACGACCTGCCGTTCCGAGGGAACTCATTTTTCAGGTCGGGGCCGTCTTCTCCATTGCACCTGCTTTTCCTGTACGCCAGGCAATACGCATCTTTTGAAATAAATCAGAAGGCGCCGCAACGCGTACCCCAGCAAACGAAGCGACCCCGGGGATGAACTGATCAGCAAGACCCTGGATCCACCTCTCCCCTCCCCTCAATCTTCTTCTGTATAATCCGGGTAATATTTTTTTTCGCAAGTCTCGCAGATACAATGGCTGAATTGTGCTTCAGAGTGTTGACTGATAAATTTTTCCAGTTGGTTCCAGTAGCCTTTGTCATCACGAATCTTTTTGCAATGCATGCAGATGGGTATGATCCCACTTAATACCTTTATTTTTTCTAATGCCTGTTCGAGATCCGATATGTGCTTGTCGTTTTCCCGCTCTGCCCTGACAAGCCGGACCATTAAATTAATCCGAGACAGCAGCTCACGGTTAGAAACAGGCCGGGTGATGTATCCATCGGCGCCAGCTTCAAGCCCATCCGCCTGATCATCGGATAATGTCTTTTTGCCAGAAATCATCATGATAAGTTGTTTCAGATGATCCGGATTCTGCTTTAGTTTCGAGCACACCTCTGTGCCGGAAATATCAGGGAGCACAACATCAAGCAAAATAAGATCAGGCAATTCATCGACTGCTTTTTCCAGGCACTCAGCACCCGTTTCTGCACCTGCAACTTCGTATCCTTCCTTTTTCAAGATGCGCATAGTTGCAAAAAGAATATCGGGGTCATCGTCAACAACCAAAACTCGAATATCGCTATTATCCATTGCTTTTATATCGCTATTATCCATCATTTTTCTTCAATTTTAGATGCATGGTAAATGTTGTCCCTGATCCTTCCTCACTTTCAACAGTCATTTCGCCCTGGTGCGCATCTATTATCTTGCGGGTTATGGTCAGCCCCAAGCCAGTACTTTTTTCTCCGCCTGTCTTGATAGCACCGGTTGTTGAAAACGGAGTAAAGAGCTGTTTCATTGCCTCCTGACTCATGCCGACACCCTGGTCCTGCACAGAAAAGACTATGCGCTCATCGACCTCCTGCAGAGTGACAGATACACATGTTCCAGCGGCTGAATGTTCAATCGCGTTGCCTAACAAATTATTCATCGCCTGTTCAATCTTGTCGGCATCTATAAAAATTTCAGAAAGCCCTGGTGCAACAGACACAGCCAGCGCAACCCTTTTTTTACCAGCCTGCATCCGTGCCAGGACAAGACTTCTCTCCAGAATTTCAGCAGGGTTTACCTGGGCGATGTTAAGTTGAAAACTTCCAGCTTCAATGGCACTGACGTCTAGAAAATCATCAACCAGTCGTTTCATGAATAAGGCGGAATGTTCTATTCTGCGCAGAAAGCTGGTGTGTTCCTCGTCAAGCTGCTCTGCGGTTTCATCGAGCAGAAACTCTGCATAATTAAGTATGACCGAAATCGGTTTGCGCAAGTCATGAGCCGCCATTCCAAGAAACTGGTTCTTGATAGTGTTGAGATGTGCAAGTTGGGCATTCTTTTTATGGAGCGAGCGGGTCAGGTTGTTCAGATCCTGATTGGCACGCAGTAGTTCCAGACGGAGCTGTTCAAGTTCTTCTGTGTCACTTCTTCCAAATACAAGAATGGAATCATTTATTCGGCGAAAGGTGAATAAATATGATCGTGGTAGAGAATTCGGTATGTTGAGGCTAAGAAGAGAGCGATCAGCGTTTTTGCAAATATATTTTTCCAGCCTGAATGACTGTTGGAAATCAATCAGCAGTTCGCTGAAACTGCGGCCAACGATGGTTGCTCCAAGAAGATCCTGACAATATCTATTGACCGACAATATAATTCCGTCTTGATTGAGCAGGAAATAAAGGACCGGTGCAACATTTTTAAAATATTCGAGAATAGCCTGAGAGTGAGCGGGCGATTCGGGCATGTGGAAGTTTATAAATCTGCTTCCAGCTGAGCAAGTGACTCATAGTAATGAGCACCAGGATAATTCTTCAGCACGCCTGTACCGCCCCATATGAAAGCATGGCCACCAACAAGGATATCGAGATTTTGAAAATGAGAAGTTATGGCTTCAAGTGTTACCTTCAGTGCAGGTAAGTTAAAATAGACGGCCAGTGATACACCAATTAAATCGGGCTTTATTTCATCAATAAATTGCAACAACTCTTTAACCGGAGTGTTGGCACCAAGAAAATATGCATCCCAACCATTGAGTTCAAAAATATCCGCCACCATCTTCCCGCCAAGTTGGTGATATTCGTTGGCAGTGCATGAAATAATAGCCGTCTTGTCCGATTTTACACCAGTAAAGAGATACGGGTATGTGACACTCAGCATATTCTCGGTTATTGCCGTAGCCAGATGCTCCCTGGAAACGCTGATTTCATTTATTTCCCAAAGCTCTCCCACTCTGTACATGCTTTTTTGAAAAAGTTCAGTATAGAGTTCTCGGATTTCTATTTTGTTTTCGAGAAGAGTCGTGACAATGTTCAGACATTCTGACTTGCTACCACGGAGCAGCGAGGCGAGATAGGTTTGATAGAGATCTGCTTTAATCTTGGTCCCCACCTTCGTTATTTCTCCTTATCATCTATCGTTCGTTCCACATGGGATTTCCACAGAAAGGCATTCGTCTGTAAGTTTGACAAAGATTGGAATATTGACAACGATCCAGTTATAAAAGGGCGAAATTGCTTTAAACGATTCATCTGACAACTCTTTCTCCAGCATCCTCAGCCAAATATCAAGGTTAGCTGCCCAGTATGTTGGAAGAAAACCGTGGGAACGGTATGCCTTGAATACCCAGAGGACTGTCTCCACAAGTATGGACGGATCATATGCAACAAACATAGAGTCCATAAACCGGGCAAAATTGCTATTGTTGTTTTCTGCCATCTCGAGGTTTTCAGCACAAATTAGCTTATCAAGGTCGGGGCGGGCTGCCATGCTTTTATTTCCCTTGTCGACAAGGATACCGATTTTAGCATTAAATTCCTTGCGCGCTTTTTCTGAAGGGGGAATGAGCTTTTGTGCACTCGCTAAAAGTTTTTCTTTCATTCTGTTCAGTGTGGGCCCATAAATTGAAATTGAAGGGAGAATATGCAGGAAGAATACAACTACGCCTGATCAGAACAGCCAGCGTTGTGACAGTATGAGAACAAACATCTCCTCGACACTTCCCCCTTTCCGTTTTCACCAAAAAACCAAACCAGTCAATGCGCTCAGGTTCAACTCGTCGGGTTCAAGAGCCATCCACCATCACTTTTCAACAGCTTTTTTCAGATCAAGACCGATCAGGACCTTCTCCGTATCTGTCAGGTCTCCGATCACTCGTTTAAGAGGCGGCGGCAGATCTTTGATCAGGGTCGGCGTTACCAGAATTTTTTTCTCTTCTGCGAGGTCGGGGTTCTCCAGGACATCTATAATCTCTAACTCATAAGACCCCTTGAGCTCATTATTACAAATATCGTTCAGATTCGAGATGGTACGTTCTGACTTGGGTGTTCTCCCGGTAATAAATAAACGTAATTTAAACTTACTCACTATACCTCTCCCAATTCCTTATGGACACTTTATTAAACTTCTTTTTTCCATTGACCGGTAAACAAGAACATGTACAGGATTTGCTAAACAACGTTCCGAAACCTCTCTCGTAACCGGACAACTTCAGTAATGTCGTGCATTGATATAAGCATGGCAGGATCACCGACCCAATTTGTTTGCGTCACCCGCATTTCAGCAACGCCTGGTTCTTTGTTCTTTCTAATAATATCAATTTCAACACAGGAATTGGTTGTAACAGGAAAACCAAATTCAACATTCAACAAATCTTCTTCATTTCTGTTAAGTAAAATTTTAGCTGAATTATTGCAATATTTAACAATACCTTCACTGTCAATAATGAGAATGCCATCGGTTATTGTTTCGAGTAAATTTGACAGGCTTTCAGTTCGATCGACGAGCCTTTCGTTGACCAGGAGCAACTCCTCCTGTGATTTAATAAGGTCCGTATTTTTTTTAACAGCACTCTCATACGTCGAGATAAGGATATCGAGTATCTGCTTTTTTCCGGATGTGATAAAATACTTTTGACCTGAAAAATATATTTCAACC
>JBFJXW010000109.1:0-12354 GCA_041622895.1 Desulfobulbus sp.
CGATCAGAGGGGATTGAGACGAAAAGTACGACGTCGCGGTGTTTATATTCACTTTGGTACCTTATTGCCCCGATTAGAGGGGATTACACATGAGTCGGTTTCAATTTAATAAGGAGAAGTGGGCTAGTATGCATAATGAGCCGGTTTCCGATGAGACATCTCTGTTGGATGAAGATGAGACTCTGGACTTCCTCTTGTATCAAGAAATGGAAAAGGAAACCAAAAGTCGCCCTCCGAAAGGCTGCATGGGTGGGTTGATCTTTTTTTTCTTATTTTCAGTCAGCGTAATGTTACTGGCCAACTTCCTGTAAAAATACAATTTTCTATTCTCCCTTTCCAACCCGTGCATTGCCAGAAGTACTAGTCTGCTGCGCTGAAAGCGGTAAGCATCTAATAAGGTAATTGCAGTGTCGCCCGCATGACTTCCATCCTGTTCAGGTTCCAGGGGCGCAGGGCTTCATAACCCACCAATGAGTAGACCCGAGGCAGTTTTTCGAATATGGCGGAGGTAACTGTAGGGCTCGCAACCATCGCCTTTGGCGGTCTTGACCAAACTATACAACACGGCACTGGCCTCAGCGCCCTTGGGTGATTTTTTTTTGTTGAATTAGAAGTGAGAAGCCACTCACACGTTGAAAAAAAATGGAAATTATTTTTTCGAAGGTAGCACCGAAGTAGCACCAAAAAAAAAGCACCTAATCCATTAAGGACTAAGTGCTTGATTATACTGGAGCCGATAACCGGACTTGAACCGGTGACCTACTGATTACGAATCAGTTGCTCTACCAAACTGAGCTATATCGGCTTTGCGTTTACGATTGCTTCCTGCTGGGTGTATTTGAGGTTTATTGATGTAGCAATTTTATGGTAGAGTGTCAAGATTATGAAGTGCTATTTCGCCTTGATATTGTTTATTCTCCTGCTACTGAGCAGTTGCCGTTCCGAGGAGCCTGCCGCTCCTGCTGAACCGCAGCCTGCTGCCGTTATCCCTTTGGCAGCCTCTCAACCTGAAAAAATCGGCTGCACCGGATGCCATAACGCAATCAAACTGGATGCGGCTCATGATCTGGCCTGCACTTCCTGCCACGGCGGCCGCGATAACGAAGGCACCATCGAAGCAGCCCACAACGGCCTGATTGCCCAACCGGCACATCCGGCGAACATGGCAACAACCTGTGGCAAATGTCACCCGGAGCAGGTTAAAGACGCCTCCCGTTCCCTGCATTTCACCCTCAACAACGAAATCAACGCCGTCAGGATGCATTTCGGCGCGCAAACCCGTGTACAGACTCCGGCGGATATCCCCGTTTCTGCAGCCATAACAACGCCGCTCGCCCTGGCTGACGATATGCTCCGCCGCCGGTGCCTACGATGCCATGTTTTTTCCGGGGGGGACGATTACCCGGCTGTTCGTCACGGAACCGGCTGCAGCGCCTGCCATCTCGCGTTCACCGATAAAAAACTGCAATCCCATGCCTTTGTCGCCCCCACCGACAACCAATGCCTGAGCTGCCACTACGGCAACTATGTGGGCAACGACTACTATGGCCGCTACGAGCACGATTTCAACTGGGAATATCGGACTCCGTATTCTTCCAGCGGCAGCGGCCTGCCCCCCCGCCCCTATGGAGTCGAAAACCAATCCCTGGTGGCGGATATTCATCAGCAGCGCGGCCTGGTCTGTACGGACTGTCACCAGGACAGCGGCCACAATCGATCACCCGCCCTCACCTGTGCCGACTGCCATGCCTGGCAACCCGGCCGTCCTGCTCCGCCGCTGCGTACGGTTCAGGTGCGGGACAAAACCCTGGTACTGACCTCGAGCCATACCGGTGCTGAACACACGATCCCTGCCATGCAACATCCCGCGCATCAACAATACGGACCAACTGTTGCCTGTCAGGTCTGCCATGGCCAGTGGAGCTACAACGATGCCCCCACGCACCTGCTGCTTTCAACGGTTGAAGAGTACGATCCGTGGGAACGGCTGACGGTTCAATCGAGCTCTGAAGTTGAATTACTGCTGGAACATAACCTGTACAGCAGCGAGGCGGAACGAGAGCCGACCATGCGCGACGGCCTGACCGGCGAATCCCGACCAGGGATCTGGTACATGGGATACGGCCAGCGGCGATGGGAAGCTATGCAGGTTGCCAGGGATGGCGATGGCGTGATCAAGGTTTTCCGTCCGATACTCGATCTGCACCTGTCCATGGTGGAGGACGACGGATCCGTGCCCTTTGACAACATCGGCGGTACCGGATCAGGGCTGCGCCCTTACACACCGCATACCACCGGATATGCCGGTTTATTTTATCTCGACCGCTTCAAACACCTCCTGACTCCTGACGGCAAATAACGATTCTATGCATGTACCAGATTCCCGACCGAGAATTTTCTTTCTTTTCTTCCTTATTCTCCTGCTGTGCATCAGCTTCGGATGCAGTACAAAAAGAACGTACACCCCGCCAAGCACCACCCAGAAAACCAAGAAAACCCCCAGAAAAAATTTTTCGAGAAAAGCCACGCAGCGGCCTTACGTGATCAAGGGCATCACCTACTATCCCATTCCCTCGGCAATTGGATACGTGGAGCGCGGCAAGGCTTCTTGGTATGGTGAACCGTTTCACGGCAGAAAGACATCCAACGGCGAAGTGTACAACATGTACGCTGACACAGCCGCTCACAAGACCCTGCCCATGGATACGATGCTGCTGGTAAAAAATCTTGAGAACGGTAAGAGCACGGTGGTGCGAATCAACGACCGGGGCCCTTTTGTCCAGGAACGGATCATTGATCTGTCGTATACTAAGGCTTCGACCCTGGGAATAATCGGCAATGGCACCGCCGATGTGGAGATAATTGCTTTGGCGGAAAGGGAAACGGAGCAAGAGCCTCAGGTGGCAGTGAGCCGACAACAGGAACCGAAATCGGCAGCCGCCCGGAAGGTGGCTAAAATTAAGCCGCGCAAGGCGCCGCCGGTACCGGATTTCGACAAGGGAAACTTTTATGTGCAGGTGGGAGCGTTCGTCAAAATAGACAACGCCAGACTCTTGGCCAAGGCATTCGCCAAGAAGGGTCGCGACGTGATTATCCAGCAGTATCCGGCCGCGGGCATGAACCTGTACCGGGTAATGATTTTTGCCGGTACATCCCTGAAAAAAGCGAAACTCTATGAAACACAGCTGAAGCTCGACGGCTTCCGCTACGCCTTACTGCTGGCTCGTTAAGCTGTCCGCTTCAACGGCACGTACCAGGGAAATGAACCTGCGGATACGGTCATGGTCCTTGACGCCCGGTGCGGTCTCCAGGCCGGAATTGGCATCCACGCCGTAGGGACGGACGCTTTCCAGGGCCGTACGGATATTGTCGAGGCCAAGGCCGCCCGCCAACAGCAAAGGCCTGGCGAGATGCAGGCGATCGATGATCGACCAGTCAAAAGATTCGCCCGTACCGCCCGCTGCGCTTTTCTGGTACGTATCAAGCAAAAAACCCTGCACACAGTCGTTATACGGGGCAATTTCGGCGGCAGTGGAATGGGAACCCACCCGGAAGGCTTTGAGCAGCCGGCAGGGGGCTGTATTGTGGGCAAGGTCACGGCAATATTCCGGTGGTTCGGAACCATGCAGCTGGGCGTAGCCAAGGCGGCAATCCCTGATAATCGCGGCTGCCTCGTGTAACTCCTTATTGACAAAAACACCCACCGCATCGACAAAGGGCGGCAGGTGTTCGATGATCTGTCTGGCCGCCTCCGGATCAATGGCACGCGGGCTTTTTTCGTAGAAGATAAAACCCAGCGCGTCAACCCCGGCCTCGACCGCACAGAGCGCATCTTCAAGGCGGGTCATACCGCAGATCTTGATTCGGATGCGCTGCGGCCCGCTCATATGGACAGAAATTCCCGCAACAACTGGTCCTGCCTGCCGGCGCGCATCAGGCTTTCACCAATCAGCGCCGCCGTAACCCCGGCCTCTTTGAGACGCTTCATATCCTCCACCGAAGTAATACCCGACTCGCTGACCACCGGGATGCCTGCCGGAATTTTTTGCAGCAGGCGGAACGTGGTATCCAGGCTGACGGAAAAATCGTTGAGATTACGATTATTGATGCCGATCAACCGACTCTCTGCATGCAAGGCAGAATCGAGTTCACCCTCGTCGTGCACCTCAACCAGGACGTCCATGCCCAGGGATTCGGCCTGAAGACGATACTCTCGCAACTGCTGCACATCGAGAATAGCGGCGATCAATAGAACGGCATCGGCTCCAAAGGCGCGGGCTTCTTCGATCTGCAGGGGATCGATGATAAAATCCTTGCGCAGCACCGGCAGTTCCACAGCCTCGCGAACCAGCAGAATATAGTCGAGCGACCCCTGGAAAAAATCAACATCGGTCAGCACCGACAGGGCGTGCGCACCGCCCTCACGGTAATTTCTGGCAATACGCACAGGATCGAAATCCGGCTGGATTACGCCTTTCGAGGGGGAGGCTTTTTTCGCCTCTGCAATAATGGCCACCCCGGGAGCATTGGTCAGCGCTCTGATAAACCCGCGCGGTGGGTCGACTGCCTTTTCCGGCGCAGTAATGCCACGCCGTTTCAAGTCGGCCACCTCTTCGTATTTTCGGGCAACAATGGTATCAAGAATCATAATAAGCGACGTGTGCTCAGGCTTTGCTGAAACGGATCAGCTGTTCCAGTTTATCAAGGGCCGCACCCGAGGCGACCATCTCCCTGGCCACAGCGATGCCTGCTTTGATGTCCACAGCCACACCGGCCGCCATCAGGGCGGTACCGGCATTAAGCAGCACCATATCCAATTTGGGACCGGCCTCGCCGCCCAGCACGGCGCGCACCTGTTGAGCCGATTCCGCAGCGGTTTTGCCGCCAAGGATGGTGGAAAAGTCGGCGGTCTGCAAGCCGACGTCCTCGGGCTTGAGGATGGAGTTGGTTACGGTGCCGTCGTGCCCGTCGGCAATATGGGTGGCTCCGGTGATGGTCATCTCGTCGAGATTGCCTTCCCCCCAGACGATAACAGCCCGTTTCATGCCCAGACGGACCAGTACTTCAGCCAGAACCGTGGTCAGCTCACGGGCAAAGACACCGGTCAACTGCACATTGGCCCCGGCAGGGTTGGTCATGGGGCCGAGAATATTAAACAGCGTGCGGATACCGATTTCACGCCGCGGGCCTATGGCGTATTTCATGGCTCCATGCAGCATCGGTGCAAACAGGAAGCCGATCCCGACCTCTCGCACACAGGCAGCTACCTTTTCCGGCGGCATGCTCAAATCGACTCCCAGGGCCTCAAGCACATCGGCGGCTCCGCAATGCGAAGAAACCGCGCGATTGCCATGCTTGGCGACCGGAATCCCCGCCGCGGCCACCACAAAACTGGTCGTAGTGGAGACATTGAAGCTGCCGGACCCGTCGCCGCCGGTGCCGACGATATCCATCAACACTTCTCCGCCCGCGGTGTTGACGCCCGTGTCAATGAACGTCGCCTTTTCGCGCATCACCTTGACCGCACCGACAATTTCATCGATGGTTTCACCTTTCATTCGCAGTCCGGTGATGAAGGCACCGATCTGGGCGGTGGTGGCATCGCCGCTCATGATCTCCTCCATTACCCCGATCATTTCCTGTTCACTCAGGTTTTGCAGGGCAACGACCTTGCCAATAGCCTCTTTAATCATGGGTCAACCTCAGGTAAAAAATTGCGGTAATCAGAATTAACCGCGCAGCAGTTGTTCATAGTCCGGCCGCAGAAAATTGTGGAGCAGAATGTTGCCCACACCGGTCATGATTGATTCGGGATGAAACTGGACGCCCTCGATGGCCAGGGTTTTATGACGGACCCCCATCAGTTCCCCCTGATCGGTATGCGCAGTGGCCTCAAGGCAATCGGGCAGATTTTCCACCACCAGAGAATGGTAGCGCATACCGTCAAACGGATTGTCCAGTCCAGTGAAGACGCCGCGATTGTCGTGGTGGATAGGGCTGGTTTTGCCGTGCATCAGCCGGGAAGCACGGACGACCTTGCCGCCGAATGCCTCTCCGATGGACTGGTGACCGAGACAGACGCCAAGAATGGGAAGACGTCCGCTGAAATGAAGGATGGCTTCCATGGAAATCCCCGCCTCTTTCGGCGTACAGGGGCCGGGCGAAATGAGCAGCCGGTCCGGATTGAGCGCTTCGATTTCGCGGACGGTGATGGCATCGTTGCGGTACACCCTGATGTCCGGTGCCTGCCAGCCGGTCGGCGCAGAGGGTGGCGCGGTGGCCAATGTCTGAACGATATTGTAGGTAAATGAATCGTAGTTATCGATGATGACTATCACGGCTTAGAACCCCTTTTCCGCCAGTTCCACGGCCCGGCGCAGCCCCATGGCCTTGTTGATGGTTTCTTCGTATTCTTTTTTTGGATCGGAATCGGCGACAATGCCGGCTCCGGCCTGTATCCAAAGATTGCGGCCATTAAATACAAAGGTGCGGATGGTTATACAAAAATCCATGTTGCCGGAAAAACCGAAGTACCCCACCGCTCCGGCATAGGGACCGCGACGGCTGACTTCGAGCTCATCAATGATTTCCATGGCGCGGATCTTCGGTGCGCCGCTTACGGTTCCCGCTGGAAAGCAGGCCTCAAGAACATCGAACTGGTCCAGGCCGGATTTGAGCTTGCCATGCACGCCGGAAACGATGTGCATCACATGGCTGTAGCGTTCAATCACCAGAAGATCGCGAACCACGACACTGCCGTTTTCAGCAACCCGGCCTACATCGTTACGCCCGAGGTCGACCAGCATCAGGTGCTCTGCCCGTTCCTTGGGATCGGCCAGCAGTTCTTTTTCCAGTGCTTGATCTTCCTCCGCGGTCGCACCCCGTTTCCTGGTACCGGCAATGGGCCGCAGTTCAATATTGTTATTTTCCAGACGCACCAGAATCTCTGGTGAGCTGCCAATGAGCACCATATCCCCCTGGCGGATATAAAAAAGATAGGGGCTGGGGTTGATGTGGCGAAGAGCGCGGTACAGGGCAAAAGGCTTGAGTTCGGAATCGGTGTGAAAACGCTGCGACAGGACGACCTGGATGATATCGCCTGCGAGGATATACTCCTTGCCGCGTTCCACCATAGCGCTAAAAGTGGCTTCATCCATATTGGAAGTGAACCGATGTTCGGCTACCGGTCCCTCTTGGCTGACAAAGGTGCGGGGAATAGGCTCTTTCAACTGGGCGATAATCTGTTCGATCCGCTCACAGGCCGCAGTGTACAGCTGGTCAACTGCTTCCGCGCCCCTTTTCCAGACATTGCAGACAACTGTCAGATTCTGAGAC
Organism: Desulfobulbus sp.; assembly: GCA_041622895.1. Taxonomy (GTDB): domain Bacteria; phylum Desulfobacterota; class Desulfobulbia; order Desulfobulbales; family Desulfobulbaceae; genus Desulfobulbus. The sequence goes on from JBFJXW010000109.1 coordinate 7,336, forward strand.
ACGGAATCGTGTATCAGAACAATTCCAGGTATCATAAAGGAACTGTCGGGCAGATTAAGCGGTGTATGCCGGTCTGGAATTTTTTCCATGAACCGGACCATATCATAGCCGAGAAAGCCTACAGCGCCGCCGTAGAATTTTGGCAAACCCGGTGCGTTGCTCACCGTAAAAAAGGCCAGTAAGTTACGCAGCTCCGCAAGTGGATTGGCACCGCTCAATTCGCGTGTTCGGTCTGGATACCCTGGATACTCCATGCGAATCTGATCACGGACACTGGTGAAAATAACCAGGGGATCCAGACCGATAAACGAATAGCGGCCCCATTTTTCGCCTCCTTCCATGGATTCAAAGAGAAAGGCATGGGGATCGTCACCGGCGACTTTGGCGAAAATGGTGAGCGGGGTATCGAGATCGGCGATGATGGTACGATGAACCGGGACAAGATCGGACGAACCGATCATCTCTGCAAAGGCATGTTGCTGGGGAAAATACATGGAAGAAACCTGTCGTGCTTCATTGATGCGGGAAATGGATCAGCATCTGCCTACCGAAAGAATCACGGTACACAGACGACAAGCCTGTCTCTCCTCAACACCGTATTCAAACCGGAGCGAATCTTTCCGGAGCACAACAGAGACGCAAACCCCTGTATTCTGGAAAACGCCTTACAACCGGATATCTAGAAAAAAAAAGCCATGAGAGCAATCTGCTCCCATGGCTTGCGTATATACGGAATTGAAAAGAAAAAAAGGTTCCACCTTATGCGAGGGACTGCATTTTGTTGACCCTTTTGGTCAGCCGGGAAACTTTACGAGAAGCTGTGTTTTTGTGAATCGTTCCCTTAGAGGCGGTTTTGTGAATCACCGGAATAGCAACCTGCAAAGCAGCTTTAGCCTGCTCTTCTGAACCTGCGGCAAGGGCTTCTTCAACCTGCCGGATAACGGTTTTCATTGCCGATCTATTCATCCGGTTACGCAAACGACGTACTTTAGACTGACGATCTCTCTTCTCTGCTGACTTATGATTTGCCATGTAGAACTCCTAACTCCTTATGAAAAGCATCCATGATGAAAGATTAAAAAATAAACAGTATTGTATATCGAAATACCCTCAGGATGTCAAGCATATTAGCAATATCCCATCAAGGAAAATCACTTGTCCGTTTCGGTATCTTCTGTTTTCAACCCCAGGGCACCGCTGACATCGGCGGAATCAAGCAGGGCATCATCAAGACGCGCACCCGTGAGGTCAGCACCTGTGAAATCGGCACGATACAGGTCTGCTTTGCGCAGATCGGCATCCTGCAAATTAGCGTTGCGAAAATTCGCGCCCTTGAGATTAGCACCGCTGAGGTCAGCATCGTGCAGATCACTGTTGCTCAGGTCGGCCCGCTCCAGATCAAAATCTTCCAGATCTCTGTCGGACAGATCCATTCGAGAAAGGTCACAACCCACGCAGCGTTTTTGATCAAACATCTGCTCAACAATAGCCTGTTTGGCGACATTGGCATCGACTGGCGGCTGCTCAGTGGCGTCTTCAGCCGGCTGTTGCTGTTCCGGAGCACGCTCCTCTGCAAAAGCCTTTTCCTGAACCGCTTCTCCATCCTCCTGCATACTCGTGTTGGCGACAACCTCGGTACTTGCCGTTGCATCATCCACGGCTGCCGTACTTTCGGCTGCTGACCGGGCTGTGTCAACCGTTTGCTCCTGCTTTTTCGCGACAGCAGTGGTTGACGAAACTGCCTCACCATCAACAACTGCGTCGGAGAGAGTGACCATCTTTTTGGAATGCGTCATCTCCGCTGCCGTACCCTGCCCACCATTGATTGCCTTTGCGGCGTTTGTCTTGCCCGTTGACAAAGCACCAGCCGCGGCACCTGGTTCCTTTACGCTCTCCACCTGCATATCGTCTGCATGGATGAGGCGGTTGACAACACGTCCCTTTATCTTGGTCGCCTTGAAAAACGCTCCTTCAAGAACTGCACCGGAAAGATTAGCGCCATTCAGATCCGCAGCGGCCAGGTCGGCACCGCCCAGATTGGCCCCTTGAAGGTTGGAATTCTTCAAATTCGCACCAGACAAATCAGCCAGGGATAATTTTGCGCCGGTGAGATTAGCGCCTTCCAGATTGGCCTTTTTCAATTTGGCCCGAGTTAAATCCACGCCACTCAGATTACAGGAAGGACAAGATTTGGTTTTCAGTAATTGGTTATAATTTTTTTGGATTTTAGCGCTGGAATTCGTCGAGGGAGCTGCCTGGATATTGCCAGCCAAGAGAAAAACGGCAGCAAAAAGGGACCAACATAATGCACTGGATCTCATAAATATTCCTTCAATTGACACAAAAAATCGAAAAAAACGATATACGAAGAGTTGGGCCCGCTGCGCATAGAGAGGGTTTCAAAGAGGCGCCCTATCACGACACACAGCAGCCGAAGTTTGTATTCCCCGACCGTAGTTGCTCTTGAAAAAACAGATACAAAGGTTGGAACACAAGGTGTATCTATACCCGACTCCTGCAAGAGCTTCAACATTCTTCCTGTCGATAAAAAACACCAAGCGGTTCTTATCCAATAAAGACTGCAAAACAAAAAAAGCCGATGAAAGCTGAGGGTACTTTCAGCTTCCATCGGCTCCAAAAGGAACAGCTACGATTGTGCTCAGGCTGCTTGCGTACCTGTATTTTGTTCTTTCTTCAGCCTTTGTTTTTCTATTTTCTTCGGAACCAGACCGTTGGACATGAAGGCTGTGCACTGTTTACGTTTCTCAAACGGGCAATCGGTGATATTCCAGCAGGGAGTGTACTGCAGCAGTTTTTTTACAGCAGCAATAGAAACACCATGTTCATGAATCATTTCACGAAGACACTCTACCCATTTGATATCATTCATGGTGAAATAGCGCCATTTCCCTTTGCGCTCGGGAGTGATCAACCCCTCTTCCTCATAGATCCGCAAGGTTCGAGGATGCACCCCGAGCATCTGTGCAGCAACGCCAATGGTGAAAATTGCCTTTTTCTCATCAACCATCTCAACCCCCATAGCCTGAATCTGTGACCGGTGTACCAAGCGGTTCCCGGTCACAAGGTCGCACCACTACCGACAACTCAATGCGCCGCATGTTCGGTAAAGCTTTTGCCAAAGAATCGCTCCCCCTGCAGGAAAGCAATACCGGTGAAGCCGATACCTGCCAAAGCGACAATCCATTCGAAACCGGAGGGCATATAGTTGAGATAGGTGGGCAGATTGTTGAAACCGGTATACTGGGGAACAATCTGACCGGCGATCACCATATCGAGCCTGGCAACAAACATTCCGACAAGGGCCATCAGGCCGGCAGTCGACATGGCAACAACACTCTTCATCCGGCTCACGACCAGCAGCAGTACAGGCCCTACAAGACCGACTCCGACTTCAAGGGTCCAGAAATTGAATGACAACGGACCGCTATAGAGGGCATCGGCAGCGGTACGACCATCGCTGGTCCCACCGACATAGAAGGAAGCCATTTTCCAGAAGGTTGAAACTGCTACCAGGATCAACATGAGCAACAGTACTTTTCCCGCAGCCTGAACGCCTTCGTACACATGCTGCTCCATTTTGCGACCGCGGATTACATAGGCGTAGTGCGTGAAGAAAATGGATGCTGCCGCTCCAGAAAGGAAAGCACAGGCTAGGAAATACACCGGCAGTTGCGAACCGTACCAGAACGGACGAGCGGCCAGTGTTGAAAAAACACCACCCAGACAGGTATTGGCTGCGACTTCGGCAAGTGCACCCAGAATGCCAAGGGCCAGGGCCAGGGTATAGTGGCGGGTAAGAATCAGCCAGAATTCCAGCAGGATGAAACCAAGAGCCATGCCGTACAGGGTACCCATCCACCAGATATTAGAGGTTATATTGGGCGAAATAACGTTATAGATCGCCATCCTCCAGGGACTTTCGATTTCCATGCCGATAACAACGAACCCGCTGAGAATAGTGATCAGTGAAATCCATACCATTCGATTTGCCAGGGGCGCCAGTTTATTACCGCCGAAGACGTGACTGATTGCCGCCAACAGACAGAGCCCGGTGGAGGTAATGGCAAAAAATGCATAGGTCGAGATCAACAGGCCCCAAGGAACCTCACGTGTATTGTTAAAAATGTGCTCATGACCGATAAAAAAACCGGCCAACCCAACTCCGACGCCGACAATCAGCATTAAGCCAAAAGCGCTGGATAACACTTTTACCAAAGGATTAGCTACCTCCGGTTCTGCCGTTGCTGTTAGTGAAAATCCGTTTGCCATGATCCATTTCCTCCCGTCTGTTTCTTTAAGAAATTGTTTGACTGAATTTATAACGGTGTCGGTTCGTTCATTCGTTCTCTGTTTTCTTCACTGGCCAATGAACCAAGGCCGATGAGCACGGCAATGGCTGAAAATGGACCCATAAGAAGAAAAAGCAGGAACGTCAGGCAGAACCATAAAGACTCGCTGATTTGTGCCAGATGTGCCCGCACCCAAGTGACCAGGAAATGACCGCCATCATTCCCGGACGATTTGCTTTGGCTTTGCGATAAAATGTTCATTGTAATCCCCTCTGCTCGTTTTTCGCTGGTTGGAGCGTTTCGTTACTCTTACTTTGGCAAGCCCTGTGCCATTAATGAGTTGGAAGCGGTCCTTTTGAGAGAAAAGAAAACAACCTACTGAAGTGACGTTAAAATTTTATCTTGCAACAAGTGACTTTCATGGTTTCCGTGCAAAAATAATTGTCCTAATGTCTCCAGCAACGACGCACATTGCTTCATTTACCCGGACGGTCATGGGCGCAAAATGCGCCATCAGAAAAACTCTCGCAACATTCCAGAATACGCGTAACCCGCTCAGAAGGATGATTTTTTTAGGCAACTACACAGGATACACAAAGAAGTGCGTAGGGATCCGCTCAACAGATCTGTTCACGGATGGTTCGAATGGAGACGATGGCAGAATAATTAATTGTTTTAAAATCAGGATATTAAGAAGAAGGTCACCCCA
>JBFJXW010000110.1:0-12351 GCA_041622895.1 Desulfobulbus sp.
CCGTCCCGGATATTTTTTCGTTCCTGCACCACGATGCTTCCCCTGTTCAGGTGGCTGCCGGACGCCAGCAGCGGCGGTTGATACTCCGTCATGGCCAACTGTGCGAGGAACGGCTTTCCCCAAGTGATCGTGGATCACTATCAATCAGTCGACAGCAAGCCGGGCAACTTGCCACTATCGCCTGGGAGGTAGAAAGCTTTTTCGGAGGAGCACAGGATGTTGAATGGGCTGTGGATGGCAACCATATCCCGTACATCCTGCAGTCGCGGCCTCTGCAAGTAGAATCCATACCGCAAGGTCTTGAGGCAACGGGTAGTCTTCCGGATGTCCCTTCTTTGCTTGCAGGAGCGAAACGCGCAGCCGGGGGGGTGGCCAGCGGCCTCGTCCATCATTTTGATCAGGTATCCAGTGTTCCCCCTCCCCGGGATACGGTACTGGTGACCCGTCATCTCCCTCCGTCTCTCGTTCGATACATCGGCAGATTGGCCGCTGTCATCTGTGAGCAAGGAGCAGTTACCGGCCATTTCGCCACGATCTGCCGGGAATTCGGTGTTGTCCTTTTGGTCGAGGCCGCAGACGCTCTCGCTCTGCTACCTCAGGATCTGGAGGTCACGGTGGATGGCGCTACGGGCACGGTCTACCAGGGGAGAGTTGCGGGGCTGCTTGCCCGCAGTCCCAAGCTCGATCGTCCGGCCTCCTCCCTTTCCGGGAAAATGCAGCAATTGCTGGACTATATCACCCCGTTACACTTGATAGATCCTGGTGCTGCAACCTTCCGTCCCCAATCCTGCCGTTCCCTGCACGATATCATCCGTTATGCCCATGAAAAGGCGGTACAGACCATGTTTGGTCTGGGCGATATCGCCCCCGGCACGACCTCCCGCTGCAAAAAATTGGTGACCGATCTGCCAGTGGATGTGTATTTGTTGGATGTGGGCGGCGCTTTTGCGAGTGACGAGGGGGCGACTACAGTTATAACGGAGCAATTGCAGGCGCTTCCCTTTCTGGCCATCTGGCAGGGACTCAGTCATCCGGAAATCGATTGGCAGTCGCATCTTCATTTTGATTGGAAAGGGTTTAGCGACATAGCCCTGTCCGGCGGTATTGCCAGCGGCGGTGCCAAGGAGTTCGCTTCCTATGCGGTGGTCAGTCCGGATTATCTCAACCTGAACATGCGCTTCGGGTATCATTTTACCTTGGTTGATTGTCTTTGCAGCGAGGATGCCAGAGCCAATTACTGCCAGGTCCGTTTTGCTGGCGGTGGCGGCGATTACCAGGGGCGATTGGCCCGTATCGCTTTGCTCAAGAGGATATTGGGGCGCCTCGGCTTTGAAGTCAATGTCCGGGGTGATCTTCTTGATGCCCGGGTCAGCGGATATGCCTCAGCCGAACTCTGCGCATTGCTTACTGCGTTGGGCCGCCTGCTCGGTATGACCAAATTACTGGATATGGTTGTACAGGAGGCTGATATTGAAAACTACACACAACAATTTTTTCAGGGTTCCGGCAGTTTCAAGAGCGCTGCAGATATTGCTACTCATCCTGAAGGCTGATAGCCTATGTACGAACTGAATTGGATTACCGATCACCTGGCCACCGGGCATGCCCCTATGTCATACGAGGAACTTGATTCCATCAGTGAACAGGGAATAACCGCTATCGTTAACCTCTGCGGTGAATTTTGCGATCTGCACCAGATTGAGGAAAGCACCGGTTTTGAGGTCTATTTTTTACCGGTAGTGGATGAGTGTGCCCCGGATCTTACCGCTATGGAAAAAGCGCTGGATTGGCTGGACGAGGCCATATATCTTGACAAGAAAGTGCTGGTTCATTGTCGTCATGGTCATGGGCGCACCGGCACTTTTGTTGCCGCCTATCTGTTGCGTCGGGGGTTTGATTTCAAATTGGCGGAAAAAACCATGAAAGGCAGAAACGCCAATCCAGCCAATTATCAGCAACGCAGTTTTCTCAAGCAATACGGTAAGCAGGTGGGGGCACTGCGTACCACTACACCCAAGATCGATAACAGACCGACAAGGAATATCTCACCGCTGCTTGATGATTTGAAAGAACAGCTTGCCCGCTTTGACTGGCAAGAAAAGGAAGGAGCGACTGAAAACTGTTGCGGTCGTAACGATAACCAATGCTGCCACCAGCCTTTTGAGCTGCTTCTTATTGAAAGCATGTATTTAAGCCAGGTGATCAATAAGACCCTGCACCAGGAAAAGCGGCAGAAGGTGATAGCGAAGGCCTTTGACCTGGCTCACCGGCTCAAAGAGTTGCACCATCGACAGTCGGGGCTGACCACTGGAGAGGTGGCAAAAGTCTTTCCTCAGGAACCGCTGAGCTGTCCGTTGCTCGAGGACGGGGCATGTCTGGTCTTTGCCGACCGCCCATCGCGTTGCCGATACTGGGGGCATTCTCTTTCGGATGCGCATACTCAGGAAATTTCCCGGGTCTTAAATGAACTTTCACGCCAGGCCTACCGCTCACTGACCGGCGGAGAGGTTTCCGGGGAACCCTTGCGATTTTCATCAGCCGATACCATTTCAGGAAAATTTGTCCAACTCTATTTTCAGGCAATGGTCGAGAAAAACGGATAACATACGGCAATGAAGGAAATAAACCGACCAAAGGTACTGATCGTCGATGATGAGCGCGATATGCTCAACTTGCTGGTCAAGGTGTTGGTCAAAAAGTGTAATTATACCGTTGTTACCGCGGGTTCCGCTGAGCTCGCCCTGGAAATGATACCGATCGACATGCCTGATGTCGTACTGACGGATATCAAGATGCCGGGCATGGATGGATTGGCGTTTCTTCAGCAGCTTACTGCCATGGATCCGGCCGTCACTACCATTCTCATGACGGGGTACGGTACTATCGAGATGGCCGTACAAGCTTTAAAAGACGGGGCTTACGATTTCATTGAAAAGCCTTTTGACAACGAGCGTATCATCCGTACCGTCAGAAGGGCGATTGAACGCACCCGGCTTTTTCGTGAGAATGTGCAACTCCATCACAAATTAAACGATCAGGACAATACCCATGGTTTTATCGGGCGTTCGCGGCAGTTGCTGCAGACCCTAGACCTGCTTCGACGTATAGCTCGCAGCAACGTCACCGTGCTCATTCGCGGTGAGTCGGGAACCGGCAAAGAACTGGCCGCCAAGGCCCTGCATGCCATGTCTGACAGGGCTAGCCGGCCTCTGGTCACCGTCAACTGTCCGGCCCTGCCCGAGCATATTTTGGAAAGCGAGCTTTTCGGCTATCGCAAGGGCGCTTTTACCGGGGCTGATTGCGATAAGACAGGGCTGTTTGTCGAGGCAGAGGGATCCACAATCCTTCTGGATGAGATTGCCGATATTCCGGTGAGCACTCAAACCAAATTGCTGCGGGTTCTCCAGGAAAAAGAGGTCCAGCCCTTAGGGCAGACGAAAACATTCAAGGTGGATGTCCGGATTGTGGCTTCCACCAATCAGGACTTGGAGGCAAAGATCAGGCGCGGGGAATTTCGTGAGGATCTGCTGTATCGGCTCAACGTCATGACCGTCACCATGCCCGTTCTTGCCTCGATGGTTGCGGATATTCCTCTGCTTGCCCAACATTTCCTTGAGCGGTTCAGCAAGGAGCACGGTCGGGACCATGATAATCTGGAATTTACAGCCGAGGCCCTGCACTATCTCATGCAGCGTAAGTGGCAGGGCAATGTCCGTGAATTGCAGAATATGGTCAGCAGGGCTGTGTTGCTTTGCCAGGACAGCGCTATTGGAGTCAACAATTTATGGGACGATCAAGGCGCGAATTGCTTACGCGAAAAGAAAAATGAGCAGGAAGCAATGCCGTTGCCCTCGTTTGAGCAACTTCCCTATAGAGCCGCCAAGGACGCCGTGCTTAACCAGTTCAATGCCACCTATCTGGCCGAGGCATTGAAAGCGGCGGATGGTAATGTCAGTCTTGCTGCCCGGACCTGCGGTATGGAGCGGCAGGCTTTCCAGCGTCTTTTGCGGCGCTACCACATTGAATCGAGGAGTTATCGCTGATGCCCAATACCCCGATACACTATAGCCTGGCTCGCAACAAATCGTATTGTAACTACTGTCCGGGATATTGCTGCTACCGGCTTCCTGGTTCTTCGTTGTTTGTTCGGGCGGAAGATATCAACCGCATTGCCCGCTATTTCGGTATCAGTGACGGTGAGGTGAGAAAGCGGTTTCTTGAAAATAAGAACACCTTTAAAACCCGAGAGGACGGTTCCTGTATCTTGCTTGCCGATGATCGCATGTGCAAGCGCTGCACTATTCATGAAGCCAGGCCCCAGCAATGCCAAGATTTTCCTTATGACAAGCCCTGTCCGTATCTGGAGAATCCTGGACTTCTGGATATCATTCAACCGCGTATCGAGCACAGCCTTCTGCCCACCACCGATACCTCCGAATAGGACTTCTTGCCTCCCACAACAGTGGGGTGATGACTCTCATTGGATGTCGTTTCAGGTTGGGTACGACTATCCGGTGCATTCTTTTTGTTTCTCCTGCATCTTTTTTGTTGCACTTTATCTGCATCGGCACGGTTAAATGCTAGCGCAAGGGCAGGTGTCGAACTATATTATTTCCAGTTGTTTTGGATGGATAGATAGGAAATAACCTGCTAGGTTTCAGTCTGGCATCCATGATGCTATGTCTTTTGAAAGCCTGTGTATGCGTGCGCTGTTATCAACAAGAGATCCCGGAATCGTTTGATGACCAACAGAATAATCAACATCCTGCTGTTTGTTGTGCCGCTGATAGCAGCGTTCCTGAATCCCAGTGAAGCCTGCGCATTGCAGGTGCATGGTGAGCCCGAAGGACTGTACGTACACCAGATGGCCCATCTGCACTACATTTTTGCACTCGGGTATTTTTTTTGGGATATCAGGCGGACTTCTTTCACTGGCCGGGGCTGGCGTCATCTTCAACTATTCTGTCTCTTGATGACCCTATGGAATGTGATAGCCTTTATCGGTCATCTGGCAGGTGTCTATCTTGATCCTCAGGTGCTCCTGCAGACCGATTCATATCTGCAGACACGGCTGCTCAGCCCGATTACGCCCAACAAAATTCTTTACTTTATCACCAGGCTCGACCATCTGATTCTTGTACCCGCCCTGTTTTTTCTCTTTTGGGGACTGCGGTCCTTTTATCGTTCGGTTGCGGGAACAACCGGCAGGGAGGGCAGATGAACGACCTTTCCATGCTGCCGACCATCGTTGTCGATATCACCGGCTCCCTGGCTAATATACTCTTTTCTTTTTTAGCCCTGTGGTACGCCTTTAAGCTGACCCGACTCAAACCGGAAAACTTTCTCTGGGGCTATCTTTTCTATGTCACTCTGGCCATTGCCGCCTTTACTATTTCCAGGGCCATGGGACACATTGTTCGGGAATTCCTGCATATCAGCGGCAAAGGGGCACTCTGGCAGGTTATTGCTCCCTATTCGGGAGGGTTCAATACCCTGTGTATGATTGCGGTATCCTCGGTAATGATATTTTACCATAAAGGCGTACAGGCATATGAAGCCATCGAGCAGGAAGCGGCAAAACTCAAGCAATCGAAAATGCGCCTTTCCAGTGCCGCCCGCGAATTGAAAGAACTCAATCTCAGTCTTGAGGACAAGGTTGAGGAACGCACCGAGGAATTATCCAAGTCCGAGAAAAAATTTCGTCATCTGTTCACCGCTTCCAAGGACATGGTGTTCTTCTCGGACAGTCGCCAAGCCATACTGGATATGAATATTTCGGGTTCAGAAATGCTTGGCTATGCTGAACAGGAAACAACTTCGCTGACCTTGCACGATATCTTTCGCCATGAAGGGGATGTGGCCGTTTATAGCAAGATGCTCGAGTTGGACGGGTATATCCGCGACCATGAATCTGAGTTCAGAAAAAAAGACGGTTCGACCATCTATGTCCTGATTTCAGCAACAGCTCTGTACAACGAACAGGGGCGGATTATTGGCTCCGAGTGTATCGCCAAGGACCTGACTCGCTTGAAAACTATGATGGAGCAGTTGGTTTCCAGCGAGAAGATGGCTTCGGTGGGTCAGATGGCTGCGGGTATCGCCCATGAGATTAATACGCCTCTGGGGATCATCTTAGGGTATGCCCAGCTGATGATGGATGATTTCGAGAAAGATTCAGAAACCTATCAGAACCTGGAGGTTATTGAACGCCAGACCCAGGCCAGCCGTAAGATTGTAGCAGACCTGCTCAAGTATTCGCGTCAGTCTGGCAGTGCCAAGGAATCGGTACACCTCAATGAAATTATTCGCGATGCCGTTGCCGTCACAGAACACAATCTTAACCTCAGTCATATTAAGGTGCAGCTTGATCTCTCTCCGGAGCTGCCGGCCATTGCCGGTGATCCGGAAAAATTGCGTCAGGTGGTGGTCAATCTGATCAACAACGCACACCATGCCATGGAGGAGCAGGGCGCTGGTGAACTACTGCTCCGCACCTATTATGATGGTACGACGGAACGAACGATCATCGAAGTGCAGGACTCTGGCCACGGCATACCTGAATCGATCAAAGCACGGATTTTTGATCCCTTTTTCACCACCAAACCGGTGGGCAAGGGTACCGGGCTCGGTCTCTCCGTTTCCTACGGCATTATCAAGGAGCATGGTGGCACCATAGAAATAGAAAGTCCGGTTTGCGGCCCGGACAACACCTCGCTTCAGGGTACGCTGTTCAGGCTGATCCTTCCGCTTGCCAGGGAAACGGAAGCCATAAAAAATTAATCGATTGATCAACGCTTTGTAAGGAGAAAATAATGGCTGAAATTCTCACCTTAGATGATGTTCTCGACGCTACGGTTCTCGTCGGTAAAATTTTGAAAAAAAAGGGGCATAGTGTTCATACCTTTACGGAGGAGGATGAGGCTATTGCCTTTGCCCGGCAGCACCCGGTTGAGTTGGCGATTCTAGATATCAAACTGAAAAAAATGAGCGGCATCGAAGTGCTGGCCATCATGAAGGAAGACAATCCGGCCATGCGGGCCATCATGCTGACTGGCTACCCTACAGTGGAAACAGCCAGAGAAGCGATTAGCCTGGGAGCCGACGAATATTGCGTTAAACCCATCGATCGCAGCGAGTTGGAGGAAAAGGTGGAAAAAGTCTTGGCGGCTAAGCCCAGGTCCTGATTTGGACTGCAGATTCTTAGGCTACGCTTGAACGATAAATTCAGGAAGGCAGGAACGAACGTGCATACCCAGCAGTCGCGTGAGCAGCAGTTTCTCGCTGTTTTTCAAAAGATAACCGCACTGACCTCTATGGTGATGGATCACCAGGAGGTGATGGATACCATTGTGCGTAGTCTTCCTGAATTAATTGGCATTGATGCCTGCACCATCAGGCTGCTGGACACCTCTATTCATTCTTTTGTCCTTGGTGCCGCTCATGGCGTTTCACTGGAATATCTTTCTCGGGAAATCGTTGATACCGAAGAAACCATGGCCATGATCCAATCCGGATATCCGGTGTTCAATGCCCATGTGGATGAAGACCCGTTCCTGCCATTCCGGGATGCCGCAAGCCGTGAGGGCATCAGGACGGTCCTCACCCTGCCCATCCTTTTTCAGGGCAACCTTATCGGTATTATGCGGCTGTTGAGCCGAACGCAAAAACGGTTTTCTTCCGAAGAGATTTCCTTTGCCATGGCTTTGGCGGAGCAAGTGGGTTTGGCCATCTCTCATGGGCGCATGTTCAAGGAGATGGAGGCGCAGCTCATTTTTCTCCGCGAGATACAAGAGATTTCCGCACTGGTCAATTCCACGTTGGACCTGGAGACCATCCTTCAGGCAATGGTGGAACGTGTTGCGGTCACTATGAACGCCAAGGGGTGTACCCTGCGATTGCTTGATCCATCAACCAATAAATTGGAGTTGATGGCATCGTATGGTGTTTCAACCGAATACCTCCAACGTGGAGAGATTGAAAACGAGCGCAATATCAAGATGGTGCTCACCGGAGAACCGGTGGCTATCTACGATATCCGCCATGACCAACGGGTTGATTTTCAGCAACAGATGGCTGATGAAGGCATCTGCTCCCTTCTGGCCGTACCGTTGCAGGTCAACGAAGAGATCATTGGAGCCATGCGTATTCTTTCGGATGTACCTCGAGTTTTCACCGACACGGAGGTCCAGTTTTCCGCCACTCTGGCCGGGGTTGGCGGTACAGCTATTCGAAATGCAAGAAATTACAAAAAAATACATCTGCTTTTAACGCAAATAGAAGAACACGAACGGTTTCTCGCTACCATCATCAATAGTCTGCAACATCAATTGCTGGTTCTTGACCGGAATCGGAAGGTTGTGCTCGCCAACCAGGTCTTTCTTTCAGCAGCAGGAAAAGAAGAAGCAGAGGTGCTGGGGAAGGACTACAGCGATTTTTGTCAATGTTTCACCGGGGATGCCTGCTGTCCTGTCGATCAGATCCTTCAAGAGGAAAAGATGTTGCCGCTGGTCCAGGAATGGTGTTCCGGTGATCAGCAAAACTGGTTCGAGCGCACGGCTTCACCCATTTATAATACCGATGGCCAAATCGAATACGTAATCGAGATTATCCGTGATATCACCAGCGAACACATGCTCGAGGAGGAGAAAATCCAGAGCGGTAAATTGCAGGGCATTGTGGAGCTAGCCGGAACCGTTGCGCATGAAATTAACAGCCCTCTTTTTGCTGCTCTGGGAACGGCACAGTTACTCGCGGAAGACAGTGAGCACCCGGAAGTGCTTGACGACTTGGCGGTAATTATACGAAATTTGAAGCAAATCAGCGAGCTGACCGAAAAAATGGCATCAATGACCGGTTTCACCAGCAGGGAGTATGTGGGGACAAACAAGATACTGACCCTGACAAACGAACAGTAATCAGGCGGCTTCGGCATAAAGGAGGTGTGAGAGCAGAGGAACAGATGAGTAGGTCCACCGTAACACGAATACGTTGATGCCAATGGGTGAGTATCGGGGCTGCGGCGGATAATTCAAAAGAGGTTTGGAGAGAGGTGCCACCCGTAAATTCTAGTATGGCAGGGAGGTGTAGCATGAACAACAGACAGGAGATAAATGGTATGAAAAAGAGGATAGGGATCTTGCCATGGCTTTTCTCGGCAATGGTGTTTTTTTTAGGGGCGAATGTGGGGATTGCAGCGGAAAATGATACATCGGCGTCACTGACTGCACCGACCATCAGTATCGATAAAACCGAGCTCAATAACGGCGGTGTTATCAAGGTGAGCGGACAGGCACCTGCAGGTAAGCCGGTTTTTCTCGAGGTGTGGTCCGTTGATCACTCGGTGCGCGCGAACCGTTTTGACAGTGAAAAAGATAAGGACACTGGCAAGCGACCTTATATTTTCTACATTACCAGTGAGATGCCGGCCTACTACAAGACCTTTGTACCCAAGGAGTTGCAGCCTACAATCGATGCGGAAAAAAAAGAGGGTAAAAAATGGAGCTATTCCAAGCTGCTTAAGGATCTTGGAGCGGATATCGCCTATACAGTTCCTGGCAAGGCGCAGATTGACCGGTACCAGTCAACGCTCATGGCCAGTGTCATCGGCAGCCGCGGCAACCTGCTTCCTGCAATGGATGAAAAGGAAAACAAGAAACGTTCCATGCAGCTTGTAAAAGCTCGCTTCCGGGATATTGACAAGGTCGTTGCCGCCGATGTGGATATACAACCCGACGGTTCCTTCACCGCGGAAATCAAAATTCGCGATGGCCTGGCTCCAGGTCAGTACAAAATCGTGGCTGTGGTTGATAAGAAGGTGAAAAGCGAGGCTGCAACTTTCGAAAACAAAATTAGCTTTCCCACCATGTACCTGAGCAATGCGGGAACAAGTATGAACTTGATTTATCCCTTTTGCCTTACTCTGGTGGTGGCCATCTTCGGCGTGCTCATGGGCGCGGGTGGCGGCTTTATCATGAATCCGCTTCTGCTGACGCTGTTCCCGGCTCTGCCGCATACCATTGTTGCCGGAACCGTCACGCCAACCGTGCTCTTTTCTCAGGGAAGCGGCATCTTCAATTATAGCAAAATTAATTTCATTAGCTGGAAATTGGGTTGTGGAATTGGCTCAGCCATGCTGCTCGGGGGGTTTATCGGTCCGAAACTCACTGAGATGATAACCCTTGACCAATTTAAATTTGCCTTTGGCTGGATCCTCCTGATTCTGGCTGCATTGATGCTTTGGCAAACGACGCCAGGGTATTTGGCCAAGAACAAGAAGGAACAATCCATTCTCAAAGAGTTCAAAAAACGTGCTGAAGAAAAGGCTAAAGGAAAATAATTAGGATAATTCGAGAAGGAGTCCATTATGAAAATAGATTTTTGGGGACAGGAATTTAAAGTCAATATGGTTGTTGGCTGTATCGGCGGTTTTCTGATCGCCGTCATGTCATCGATGTTCGGCTTCGGCGGAGGTCCTTTTATGGTGCCGCTCATGACCGTAGTTCTGCGATTGCCGATGTATCTGGTGGTTGGCAGTTCGCTTCTGGCGATTTTTTTCAATACCTCGATCAGCTCATTGCGCCACTATCAGTTCGGCAATTTTGATTTCCTGTTTTTTCTGGCGATGTTTCCAGCGGCCATCCTTGGTGGGTATATCGGGCCGCAGATTGCTAAACGGGTCAGCCCGCTCGTAGTGAAACGGGTTGCTTGTGCTGGTCTGGTTATTTTGGCTCTTAACCTGCTGGGGGTCTATTAAGCCGTTGCGGCACGGCAGGCAAACCTATCGTTTGGCAAGTCGGTTTGTCCCCTTCTTGGGGAACAGCACACAACACCAGGGCGGAGGATTCCGCCCTGGTGTTGACTAATTAGGAAAACGATCACTATTGTTATGCCACACCCGTGGTCTGCATACATGGCAGGACGAGGTCATGAGGGCATTATCAAGAAATTCGATTCAGTGAGATGTATAAATACTGTCACCTCATCTGAATATCCTTGACATTATAATGTCATGCAATGGTCTCCTTGCCGTAGAACTCACTGATAAACCATGCTTGTGTGATTGTTACAGGATGGATCACAAACCGTCCAAAATATACGATTTTGTACTTGCCATTATTATCGTTGAATGCGATACTAAAAGGTGATTATCAAGAAATTTCCTTAGAAAGGTCACGGGATGGGAGCAGGGGAAGCATAGTGTTCAGCCCTGATAAGCGGAAGGATTCGCGGGTTATATTCACCCGTAATGTCACGTTATTTGCTCAGGGATATACTCGAGGTTCATACCCAGCGCGAAATCTGAGCCTAGGCGGCTTGTTTTTAGAGGGCAATATTGATATTCCCGTAGGAGCAGACTGTCGTCTCGAACTTCATGGCATTGGTCGTCTTTCCAGTTTTATTTTGAACTTTTACGGTAAGATTTTACGACAAGAGAATGACGGTGTTGGTGTGAAATTTATCGACATGGAAAGCGACAGCTTCATGTTTCTGCAGACCATAGTTCTCTATTCTTCCCATGATCCCATTGGCATTGCCGAAAAATTTTTTGAGGATTTTCCCACGATATCGTGTCGAACTGCTGAGTAATAAGCTGAAACAGTACCACGACAGACTTGCACTCCTTCTTTCTTATCCCCTTTACAGCAGACAGCCTTCTTTTAAATTTTTTGTATGAATCAATCTGAAATAAAAACGGTATCATTGCTTCGGATCGTTGGTGGGCTTGGTGAACAGGCGCTCTATGTTCTGACAGACCTCGGCAGGATGGGGATCTTCTTATTTTTTGCTCTTATCGGTCTTTTCAAACACCCCTTTCGTTTCAAGGAAGTACTCAAGCAATTGTACTTCATTGGGGCCGGATCGCTTACTGTTATCTTTTTTACCGCTCTCTCTTCGGGTATGGTACTTGGCCTGCAAGGATATTATTCACTCAGTAAATTTGGGGCCGAAGGGATGTTGGGATCCGCAGTATCCCTTACCTTGATCATGGAACTCGGACCTATTTTGACCGCTCTGATGGTAGCGGGACGGGTAGGGTCTGCGATGTGCGCCGAGATTGGTATTATGCGAATTTCTGAACAGATTGACGCTCTTGAATGCATGGCTATTGATCCATTTCGTTATCTGATTTCTCCTAAATTTCTAGCCGCATTGATATCCGTTCCACTATTGACGGCTGTTTTCGATGTTGTCGGTATTATGGGAGGATATCTGGCCGGAGTGAAATTGATGGGTGTTAACGGCGGTGCCTTTTTCGCAGGGATGGAGCAGAGTGTGACCAACCACGATCTCAGGCTCGGAGTGATCAAATCCTTCGTTTTTGCTTTGTTGCTTGTCTGGATTTGCACTGGA
>JBFJXW010000111.1:0-12299 GCA_041622895.1 Desulfobulbus sp.
CAGTCTTTCCCCAGGATCACACCTACGATTCCCTCAAAGAACTGGTCTACAACCAGGTCAGGGACTGCCTGCGAACAACCCCGCCGCCACTGCTGGCGGACAACACGATCATTAAACCCTGATCCGGCACCGACCACTGTGTCATACAACCGCGCTAGGGAGAGAGGCACCGTTTGCCCGGCAACCGTCCTGAAAGCATGGGCGATCGCCGGGCACTAGCAATCACACTACCTATTCCCGAGTACTCAACCGAATCACAAGGAATTTTTTTTATGCAGCATGATGTCATTGACGCCCGTATCAACCCTAACGGCAGCCTGGATGTTCTGTCCCGACTGGAAGTCGGTAAACTCCTCAACGCCACCCAGGGTGAATTGTATCCGCTGTTTCGCAACAGTTCGCTGGCCGTACTTAATTACGGCGACCACCTTGATGACGGTCGTGAACTTCTGGAGCGTTACAAGGATTTCGACATCCGGGTAATTCAGGAAGAACGAGGCATTAAGCTTGATCTACGCAATGCTCCGGCCAGCGCCTTTGTCGACGGCAAGATGATCAAGGGTATCAACGAGCATCTGTTCGCCGTACTCCGCGATATCGTCTATGTGGACGACACCATTAATAACAATCCCCGTTTCGATCTGCAGACCTCCGACGGCATCACCAACGCCATTTTTCATATTCTGCGCAACGCCGGGATCATGCGCCCACGCACCAATCAGCGATTGGTCGTCTGCTGGGGCGGCCATTCGATATCCCCAGCCGAATACGACTACAGCAAGGAAGTCGGCTACCAGCTGGGCTTGCGCCACCTCGATATCTGTACCGGTTGCGGTCCCGGTGCGATGAAAGGACCGATGAAAGGGGCAACCATCGGCCATGCCAAGCAGCGCATCACCACCGGCCAGTATCTGGGTATTACCGAACCCGGCATTATTGCCTCGGAATCACCCAACCCCATCGTCAACGACCTGGTGATTATGCCGGATATCGAAAAACGGCTTGAGGCCTTTGTGCGGACCGGACACGCCATTGTCGTCTTTCCCGGTGGTGTTGGTACGGCTGAAGAAATTCTCTACATTCTGGGCATCCTCCTGGATCCCGAAAATTCGCGCATCCCCCTGCCGTTGATCTTCACCGGGCCAGCAAGCGCTGCCGGTTATTTCGAGCAGATCGATCAATTCATCACGGCAACGCTGGGTCCGGCGGCACGACAGTTGTACCGGATCATCATCGACGATCCGGAAAGCGTTGCCCGGCATGCGCAAGACGGCATTGAACAGGTACGCCAGTTTCGCCGCAAGACCGATGATGCCTATTATTATAACTGGCTGTTACACATCGACCTGAGCCTACAGCTGCCCTTTGCTCCTACGCACGAAAACATGCGCAGCCTCGATCTGCACAAGAGCAATCCCCCGCACCTGATCGCCTCCAATCTGCGCCGCGCCTTTTCCGGGATTGTTGCCGGTAACGTCAAGGAAGCCGGCATACGCGCCATCGAGGAAAATGGGTTGTTCGAATTGCACGGCGACGCGCGGATCATGCACCCGCTCGACACTCTGCTCACCGCCTTTGTCGAACAACAGCGAATGAAATTACCCACCAGCACCTACAATCCATGCTACCGCCTTGTTGCCGAAAACGGCAATTAAAGGACGTCGTTACAACCGATAGAGGAAAGATATTGATTTTCCAGAGCATGTACTGAAAAGTGCACGTATGCGGTTGAGGTAGGGGGCCCCCTAAACTCATCCCAATATACACATGTCACTCATCCAAACAGGGAGGCAAGAATGGCAGCAAAAAAAATACTGATGCTGGTCGGAGATTTTGTTGAAGACTACGAGGCGATGGTACCTTTCCAGATGCTTCTCATGGTAGGCCATATCGTGCATACGGCCTGTCCCGGGAAACAGTCCGGAGATTCGGTAAAGACGGCGATCCACGACTTCGAAGGGGATCAGACCTACAGTGAGAAACCGGGGCACAATTTCGCTATCACGACCACCTTTGCCGATGTTGATCCTGAGGCCTATGACGCCCTTGTCATTCCCGGTGGCAGGGCTCCTGAATACATCCGTCTCAACGAACGGGTCATCGAAATTGTCCGCAGTTTTGCCGCAGCAGAGAAACCCATTGCTGCGATCTGTCACGGCCAGCAAGTCCTCGTCGCCGCCGGGGTGCTCGAAGGCCGGTTGTGCACAGCCTATCCCGCAGTAAAACCAGATATCCTGAGAGCCGGCGGCAAGTGGGGAGAAATCAATGAGACCTTTTCTAACGCGTATGTCGACGGCAACCTGATAACCGCTCCGGCCTGGCCTGCCCATCCGGAATGGATACGAAAATTTCTTGAGGTGCTTGGCAGCACCATTCTTCCCTGATTTGTCCCACTAGAGAGCCGCGTCAAACAAACACGGCTCTCTATCTTGGAGGCGCCCTCGCTATCGGGGCTGCACGAACAACATGTCAGTAACGCACATACAAGGAGACCACCATGCTTACCGATACTTTCGCCAATCTATCTCGGGAACAACGGACGGAACAGGTGCGAAACCGCTTTCAGTTCAAAGAGGGCAAAGGATGGTTTACCCCGGAAGGCGTTTTTGCCGGAGGCACGATAGAGGACGTAATCAGCGCTCTCATTGATTTCGAAGAGGCGGAAATCAACGCTATTGGCGACTGCATGACGGGCTGTTGCATGAAACCGCCCCGGCTGGAGGATTTTGTCAAAAAATCTTAATCACGGGAACCTTCGGCGTGGGAAAGATCATCATTGAAAACGCAGCGGCCTGCCGCTTCCAACAAACTCAGTTCTCTCAGCCAGTCGTCCCTATGCGTTCTGCTCAGAACCTGTCGGTGACCACTGCCTCGGCCAGCGAAAGTTTTCCGCCGCGCGGCCAAGGAGTCCCCGTTCCTTTGCCAATAGCGACAAACATGGCAATAACGTGATCGGCAGGCAGGTTGATCAATTTACCTACCGCTTCAAAATCAAACCCGTCCATGGGGCAGGAATCGTACCCCATACTCTGGGCGGACAGCATCAGGGTCTGGGCGGCCATACCACAGGAACGCATGGCCTCGTCCCGCTGCACCTGCTGCTTGCCTCGATAGTAGCTGTCAATGGCGGGAATAATAAAATTTCGTACCGGCTCCGGAGCATCCCGCCAGTAACGCTCAGGATTTTTATTCCAGGCGTGAAGATCAGCGCAGAGCACAATAAAGAGCGAGGCATCGGTCACCTGGGCCTGGTCCCAGGCGACGGCACGGATCTGCTGACGGAGTTGGGGGTCGCGTACCACCACGAATCGCCAGTTCTGAATATTGAAGGCCGTAGGCGACAGCATGGCCAATGAGAGCAACTGCTCGACCTCCGTATCGCTTATCTGATAATCGGGATCATATTCTTTAATTGCCCGCCGCTGGGTAATGGCTTCAATGGTGTCCATGAGATCCTCCTTACTGAAAGAAACGTATCAGTTATAATCCTGTGGTCGAGTCGTACCGCAAACGAGTCCTGTTAGACATAGGTTTCATATTCCGGTTCAAACATCAATGAACAGATATGTGCCTCAAGATCTTCCGGCCGAGGATTGGCCGCAAGGCCGTTGGTATATGCCAACTCGGCTACAGCGACCGCTACAGCCAGGGATACCTCGCGAATTCGCGGCAAGGCGGGATAGACCCGGCCGATACGCAGGTCGGTTTCCAATACCTCCTGGGCAACCACGCGGGCTGCGGCCAGAAACATCTCGTCGGTTACCCGCACCGCACCGCTTGCCATAACCCCCATGCCGACCCCAGGAAAAATGTAGACATTGTTGCCCTGAGCCGGAAACAACTTCTTCCCATGGGTGACGATAGGTGCAAAGGGGCTGCCGCTGGCAAAAACCGCCCTGCCCTCGGTCCATGTGTAGGCCTCTTCAGCTGTACATTCAGCTTTGGAGGTTGGGTTGGAAAGGGAGAAGATAATCGGTCGCTCATTGATTCGTGCCATGGCTTCCAGCACCTCGGGGGTAAACCGTTTGGGTTGCCCGGAAACACCAATAATAGCCTGCGGGCGCAATGCTTCGACAGCATCGCGAAAATCGGCAACAGGAGGGTGATCGTGAGCGTAAAGCAATTTGTGGCCGCTGAGGCCGGGGCGATCGTTCACAATCAGCCCTTTGGAATCGAAATACCAGCAACAGCGGCGTGCTTCCTCCAGAGAAAGCCCTTCCGCAATCAAGGCGGCGGTCATCAAATCCCCGGTGCCAATTCCGGCCTCGCCAGCACCGAGAAAAAGAAAACGCTGTTCCTTGAGCTTGCCGCCGGTAATGCGCAGGGCCGAGAGTATCCCCGCCACGGTCACGGCTGCAGTACCCTGAATATCATCATTAAAACAGCACACCTGATCGCGGTACTGCTGAAGCAGACGAAACGCATTACGATTGGCAAAATCCTCAAACTGGATCAAGGCTCTTGGAAAGACCTGCTGCACGGCGAGAATAAATTCTTCGATCATCTCATCGTAGACTTGGCCCCGTATTCGGGGATGCTGCAGTCCGGTGTAGAGCGGGTCGTTCAACAACCGGGCATTGTCCGTTCCCATATCCAGAGTAACCGGCAGGCTCTGGGAAGGATGAATTCCGGCGCAGACCGAATACAGTGACAACTTGCCCACCGGTATCCCCATGCCGTCGGCTCCAAGGTCCCCCAACCCTAAAATGCGCTCGCCGTCAGTGACGACAATGATGCGGACATCGTTAAACGGCCAATTCCCCAACAGTTCTGCAACCCTGCCTTTGTCTTTGGCAGTAATGTAGATACCGCGAGGGCGTCGGAAGATATGACCGAATTCCAGACAGGCCTGACCTACAGTAGGTGTGTAGACAATAGGCATCAGCTCTTCAATATTATCTAGCAATACACGGTAAAACAGGGTCTTGTTGCGGTCCTGAAGGGCAATGAGATAGACATAGCGTTCAATATCGGTAGATTGCTTGCGCAGATTTTCCAGCACTCGCTGCACCTGCTCGTCAATGGTATGAACCCGCGGTGGCAACAGACCGGCTAACCCGAGGGTTTCCCGTTCCTCCAGGGTAAACGCGGAGCCTTTGTTCAAATTGGGATCGCGAATCAGGGCAATACCGGTGGGCAAGCCGGCAAACCGGGTTTGGGCACGCATCCTGGCCGCGGCATCAGTGGCTGCACCCTTTTTCAACATGGACTGGAGATTAACATGACTGAGGAATCGTGACAGGACCTCACCATCAACTAAATCTTTTTCGAAACGGATGGTTATTTCATCCTGTTCGTGAACTATTTTGTACATACAGTTTATCTCCTCGGCTTATGGCTCAGAGCCATGCCGTACGTGTCGTCACCTGTTGGACGCAAAACAACGCACACTCCCAGAGTGGCGATTCAACCTATGAACAAACCATTACAAATCCAGGCAGTGCCTGTCAAGAATCTCCACTTGCAAAGCGAAATTCGTAATGTGATCGATGAGTTTAGTGAAAAGTACCGCAACACTTTTTCAAAAAAGCGACCTCTGGGGCGATAGGCAGGATACTGTTTTTCTTTTGGTAACGGTTTCCCGGCCGGTTAACTTGCCAATGAGGAGCGGTGCCTCAGGGTCATGGGCTGTGCGATTTTGGGCTACGGCATGAGCACTGGTATTCGCATAGCAATAGCGGCAGCCATGGAAGCAGGTATTGTAGGCACCGATATCAATGCTGGCTGCACAACCGCATTCCGGCCTTTGGTTGCTGTCTTTTTTTACCTGGACAGACTGCCCCGCAAGTACTGCCAGCAGTTGCTCGTCGATACACTGTGCCGCCTTGACCCTGCAGTGCTCGGGGAGGACAGGATCGCAGCAGGCGCCAAGCTCAATCTTGTTTTTTTCTGCTATTGCAAACAGTTGTGAAACAAAATTAATCTTGTCTGCTTCCACGATACTCAGCAGTTCAACTTGTTTGAGATTGCGTTTGCATTTCTCGTACAGACTTAAAAAACTGATGGTGCAGCTGCGGGTGTACCCCTGCAGCTGTCTGGCCAAGTGATCAAACCAGCACAGATGGCGCTCCATGGCAAATGCAGGGGTCAAAATTATCGGGTCATAACGCCACAACACCCGTTCCGGGCCAATACGATCCGCTAGGTCTTGAAAGGTAGCTATGAGCGCCGATTTTTTCGGCACGTTCTGCTCCAAGAGCACGTCATAGGCAGTGATGGTGAACTGGAAATAATACTGATAGCCCAGCCGGTCGAGTTCCTTCAACCGGGGCAGCATGGGGGCCGGATTTTTGGTCCAGAATACGATACAATCCACTGTTTGACGGGTGAGGGCAACTCGTGAAACCTGACGGGGATTAAAAGAATTGCGCACCAACACTTCGCCTGCCCGCAGCCTGTTGAACAGCCAATCGCTGTAAAAGGCTGGGATGTCGGTTCGCCTGCTGGCACTGACAATCATCGAATCTTCCTTTACACAACTGCATTTTGTTTTTTGAGCGGGTCACACTGCCCCGCTCCGTCTTTCTTCTTGAGTCAAAAAGACCCGAACTCTTCTTCGCATCTTTCCCAATTGTGGTTATAGTATGCTGTATTGGTATTTCTCGCCAATGGTATAGATCGGCGCCCAAGAGTCATTTGTACCCTATTATCTTCTAACTCCTGTCATCCTGCCCCCCACAGAGGTCATCAGGCATGAAAGATGCATCTTACGCCATACTGCGCAAAGAAGAGCCAGCAGCGAAATCACACGCCGAACCTGAAACTACCTGGTCGACCGCTAACCACGTTCAGCAGGTGCCGCCTGCAGAGACCACGTCTCGTGACGGTTCATTCATTGAAAAGGCATTTATTGCAACAAACCGTACACATTCAAGCAGAGCGAGACTCGTGGATATCACAAAATTTGCTATTCCAGAAATCATCTTTGGTCGTGGAAGCCTCAACTATGCAGGGCAGTGCGCTCTCCGACTCGGCGCTAAAAAAGTCTTCCTGGTTAGCGATGAAGGCATCGAGCAGGCGGGATGGCTGCAGCGCCTTATGGATGTCTTGGAGAAAGAGGGCATCAAGTGGGTCTATTACCCGGGCGTCACCTCCAATCCCCGCGATTTTCAAGTGGAAATGGGTGCTGAATTCTACGCCAAAAACGGTACCGATGTGATCATCGCCATTGGCGGTGGCAGCGCCTTGGACACGGCCAAGGGAATTGCCATCATCGCCAGCAACGGCGGTAAAATTCGCGATTACGAGGGTGCCAATCGGGTGCAGCGACCGCTGCCGCCGATGATGCTGATCACCACCACCGCAGGCAGCGGCTCGGACATCAGCCAGTTCTGTATCATAACCGATATGAAACGCGGGGTTAAAATGTCCATTATAACCCGCACACTGGTCCCGAACATCTCCATCGTCGACCCCCTGATTCTGCGAACCAAGACCGAATCGCTGATTATTCAGTCTGCTGTTGATGCCTTGGCTCATGCCATAGAGGCGTACATGTCGCGCATTGCCTCGCCGTTCACCGAAATGCATTCGCTCAAGGCCATCGATCTTATCCTCAATAACCTGCAGCGCGCAGTCGCCACCCGTTCCCTGGACTCACTGGAACAACTGAGCATCGCTTCGGTTTCCGCCTCTATGGCCTTCAGCAATGCCGGACTCGGTGCCGAGCATGCTCTTGCTCATTCGCTGGGCGGTCACTTTGATATGCGGCACGGCGTGGTGCATCCCATCCTGCTCTGCTGCGTCATGCGCTTCAACATGAAGATCAACCCGCAGCGAATGGCCGATATCGGGCGTCTGATTCTGCATCGCCAACTGGGTTCCGACGAGGAAACCGCTTTGGCTGGAATCGAAAAAATTGAAGAATTTTTTGCATCTTTTGATGTTGCTCTCCGCCTGAGTCAACTCATTCCGGAAAGCGAACGACACCACCTGGAGCCTATCTGTAAAATGGCGGTTCATGATGCCTGCAACCTGACCAATCCACGGCCGGCAACCTGGGAGGAATTTCTGCAGATCTGCGAGGAGGTGTGGTAATGCCCGGTCCCACAACACTTGAGGACCTTGTCGGCATCGAGCACTGCAAACTCGGTTTCTACCAGGAACTGCAGCAGAAAGTCGAGCAACTCAAAGGCTCCAATCTGGAGCTGGAAAAAAAACGTCAGGAAATCCAGGCACTGCTTGACGGCATCACCGATCTCATGGTGGTCCTTTCCGAGGATTTGATTATTCAGCGAGTGAACCATGTGTTCACCAACTGGTTTCCCGGCGTCGACCCCATTGGCCGTCACTGCCATGAGATTTTCCGCGGCAGGATCGGTAAGTGTGAGGACTGCCCGGCCATGAAAGCTTTGGATCGCGACCAGATCGTCAAGGATCTCTGCATCTACAAGGTCAACGACAAATTCAAACACTACGAGATCATTGCCTCACCGTTGAAGATGGGGAGCACCGGCGAGCGACAGGTCCTACTCTTTAAACGAGACGTCACCCTGGAAAAGGAATTCCAGGCCCAATTCTATCAAGCGGAAAAAATGGCCACAGTCGGTGCGCTGGCCGCCGGTGTCGCTCACGAGATCAACAATCCACTCACAGCGATTCTGGGTTTTGCCCAAGGATTGAAGCGACGAAATGCACGGCTTCAGGATAAGATCGATAGCGAGTTGCACGACGACTTTATTGAATATACCGAAACAATTATCAAGGAATGTTTGCGGTGCCGCGATATCGTCCAGACCCTGCTCACCTTCAGCCGCCCGACCGCTGCCAGCCTGGGCCATGTCGACCTTAACCAGTGCGTAATCGACACCCTGTTTATTCTCAAACACCATTTTAAGGATCAGCACGACCTGACCCTGCAGACCGAGCTCAACGAATCCTTGCCCGCTATTCTTGGCGATGAATCGCAGCTGAAACAGGTTATTATCAATCTCCTCACTAATGCACTGGATGCCTCCGGCAACGGAGGGACCATTACGATCAAAACAATCATCGCCGACAAAAGAAGAGTCGAGCTAATTATAGAAGATAGCGGATGCGGTATTCCCGAAGAGCTCCAGGACAAACTCTTTGAGCCCTTTTTCACCACCAAGCCGGTGGGCAAGGGAATCGGCATCGGCCTTTCCACCTGTTATTCTATTGTTAAAAACCACAATGGAGAAATCAGTGTCACCAGTGCAGTAGGCGCAGGATCGGCATTCCGAGTATCTCTTCCGAGCATCGTAGAAGAATGGACAAAGACAAATACTCTATCCTGGTAGTCGACGATGAAGAATCGATCAGAAGGCTGCTGCAAAAGGAACTGGCCAACAGCCGTCGCGAAATCCACACCGCTGCAGACGGTACTGAAGCCTTGGCCATGGCACGTAACCACTGGTTCGATGTCATCATCATGGATTTGTGGCTTCCTGATGTTTCCGACCTCGACCTGCTGATCAATATTCGGGAATCGATCCCTCATACCGAGGTGATCATGATCACCGGTCATGGCGATGTCGACATTGCGGTTGAGGCCATGAAGCTGGGCGCATGCGATTTCGTCCGTAAACCGTTCAATCTTGATCGGCTTGATCTAATCGTGGAAAAAGCACATCAACGGGTACGGCTGTCACGAGAAAATGCCATGCTCCGTCACAGCAGCGGCCAAGATCAGAACCAGGTGCGATTTATCGGCAATTCTCAATCAATCCGCGATATCCAGTTTCTGATTGAAAAAGTGGCTCCAGCCAAGATACCGGTGCTGATCACCGACGAATCCGGAGTCGGCAAGGATGTGGTCGCCCGCTTGATTCACCAGCGCTCGCCTCTGGCCGCGAATCCAATGGTGGTTAAAAACTGTGCTACCCTGCAGAAAGAACTGGCGCGCAGCGAACTGTTTGGCCATATCAAGGGATCCTATACCGGTGCCAATGAATCCCGGGAAGGCCTGCTTTCGTTTGCCCACGACAGTACCCTTTTCCTTGACGAGATCGGCGATTTACCGCTCGAGGTTCAGGCCTCGTTACTCAGGGCCCTGGAAACCGGCACCTACCGACGAGTCGGAGAGAAGGAGGAACGCAAGGTGAACATCCGTTTTCTCTTTGCCACCAACCGTCATCTGGCCGAGGAGGTGGAGAAAGGACGGTTCAACGAAGCTTTTTTTCACCGTATCAACGCCTTCAGCATTGAAATACCCTCGCTCAAGGATCGCAAAGAGGATTTGCCCCTGCTGGTAGATTATTTCCTCACCACGCTCAGCCCGGATAACACCAGCTATCGAATTGTCGAGCGTGCCATGGCCTGCATCCTGCGCTACAACTGGCCCGGCAACATTCGAGAGTTGCGCAATGTGATCGAACGCTCCATTATCCTGGCGGAAAACGGGATTATCTCTGAACGTTGTTTACCACGGGAAATGGTGGAATCCGCCGACCACAATAGCGCAGCGCTGACCTTGGAATCCGTGGAAAAACAGCACATTCTCAAACTGCTTGATTTTCATGGCGGCAATCGCCAGAAAACGGCCGACACCCTGGGCATCAGCAGAAAAACCCTCTACCGCAAACTGACCCAGTATACCATCGACTGATCTTGAATAGAAAAGGCCTGGCGCATATGTGCCAGGCCTTCTGCTTTCACATGAACCGTATCTTATCAGATATTGTGAAAGGGATTGACGTGATCTTTCTTTTCAGATGGCTTCTCTTTAAACTGTACTTCCCTGACACCTTCAATTTCCATGACCATTTGCTCGATTTTCGCCCTCAAGGCCGTATCGGATCGTAGAACTTCTCCTATATTACCGAGCGTTACCACGCCGTCATCAGCCCGCACTTCAATCATCAGAGAGAAATTGACCAGCATCGCGTGAATTTTTGCGCACAGGACCTGATTATCAACGATCTTCTGCGACGCAGTAGTTGTCTGGAACACCGGCTTTTTAACGGTTTCAACGATCAACTCCACCGCATCATTCACCGATATCCGATCAATCATGAGCACCATATCGTATAACCGACTATCCCACGTGTCAAAACCGTACAGTTTAAGGCCCCATTGACGACGTTCTTCGTCATCTTTAGTCAATACATGTATTGCCTCCTTTCTTGAAATAGAATCGCGACGCATCACTTCCTGCACCCGATCTTCCATGCTGGCAATGATTCTGACCTTGAGAACATGGGGTGTATTTCGAAGAAAATACTGCCCAGCCAAACCATGGTAGACAACATTATCTTTTTGCACATGCTTTAGCAGTGCATATTGGTAATAGCTTATGTACCGTTCCTTGCCGTGTCGAAAACGCTCAAGAACCGAGGGCGAATCATGGATTGCACGGACAAGATTCATTTCCGGGATATGGAATTCTTCGGAAGCCTCCAGAAGAATCTCCCTTGAAACACAATCATAGTTTAATTTTTTTGCCAAGAGTTCAGCGACTTCTTTCCCTCGGCTGTACGACCCTCGGGATATGGTAATAATGGACATATAATACTTTCTCCTTGCTGGTTATGATGCCTTATCAGAACACTCCCAGCGGAAACCATGGGTAACACAGCTACACTCCACACCCATCTCGAAAAACATTCCTCCATCTTCCGTGGACGTTAGCAGAGGGTACACAACAACTCTACCCTCTGGCTATTTTTACATGGCAGTGCTCGCGATATGAGGCATCGTTCTCCTCATTCTTATTTCAATGATACACTCAACGTATCAAAATCACCTTAGCTGATACCCTTCAAGTAGAACTTCTTCCAGTAATTTACAAATACTATCGTGATCTGAGAATAATCGACACTTCCTCCGTTTGTTAAAAGAAGATGAAGGGGCAGATCCAACCCTTCCCTCATCCCTGCAAACTAAACTATTCGCCCTTGCCGGGAAAGATTGCAATCGATAATTCACCTTTTTTCGAATTCTCGTGACCCAAAAATGTTCCGCCACTCTCGATGGGTCACTATTACCCAATTAGAAAAAAACAGGGTCACAACAACCCACACCTCGCTAAAGGCGTCTTTTTATGGGGGAATCAGTATGTTTTTTCCCCAAACTCCCTTGTCTCATCTCTGCAAGATGCTTTGCATGGGGCAAAAACTATCTTTCAAAAAACCGAATCCATCCTATCTGGCTGACTATACGCACTTTACAAGTTGGCACGAGGATTGCTTTATGATGGCAACGCGTATTTGGATCCAAAGAGAGGCAAGAAGTACCAGAGCAATTCATTACTACAAAAAGGATGGTTTCATTATGGCAGTTCGTGAAGAAGTATACGGTTATTTCATCCCCAGTGTGACCCTCATCGGCATCGGCGCTGC
>JBFJXW010000112.1:0-12246 GCA_041622895.1 Desulfobulbus sp.
CAGCCCGGCTCTGTATAGGGCCCGCCAAGGGGGCTCCCTTGCTGAGCTGACCGCCGGTCTGGTCGACGGGAATGCGTCGTTACGGGTGGTTTCCGGATCCATCTTGCACGGGCGGAAGAACAGTGAAACCACGGGGTTTCTCGGCCGCTACCATCACCAGATTTCCGTGCTGCCCGAAGACAGCGGGCGCGCGTTGTTTGGCTGGATGCGTCCCGGATCGGATCGATTTTCCGCCACCCGCATGTTCCTGTCCGCCTTTTTGCCCAAAAAATTGATGGCATTGCCGACCGCACTCTGGGGAGGCGATCGTGCCATTTATCCCCTGGGCAGTTATGAAAAGGTGATGCCGCTGGACATCATTGCCACCAGTCTGCTCAAGAGTCTGGCCGTGGGCGACATCGAAAAGTCGGCGGCGCTCGGTTGTCTGGAACTGGTGGAGGAAGACCTGGCGCTATGCACCTTTGTCTGTCCGGGGAAAAATGAATTCGGACCCATGCTGCGCGCCGTGCTGACCACCATCGAAAAGGAAGGCTTGTGAGTCATCTGCCAAACCGTATCCCAGGGCGAACCATGAAATTTCTTGAACGATATTTTCGCACTTTGGCCCCCAAGTTTGAAAAAGGCGGGCCGTTGGCCAAATGGTATCCACTGTTTGAGGCCACCGACACCTTTCTCTTTCATACCAGCCGCACCACCGGCTCCGCACCCCATGTCCGCGATGCTGTCGATTACAAACGGATAATGATCACGGTGCTACTAGCCCTGATCCCCTGCGTCTATGCAGCCCTGTGGAATACCGGCTATCAGGCCAACCTGGCGCTGGCCAAGATGGGCGTTGCCCTGCCGCCGGGATGGCGAGGTCAGATCCTGGCGCTTACCGGCAGCGACCCGGCCTCCTGGCTGGCCAACATGCTGCATGGCCTGCTGTGGTTTCTGCCGGTCTATCTGGTGGTGGTCGTGGTCGGGTCGTTCTGGGAGGTGCTGTTCAATATCATCCGCGGCCATGAGGTGAGCGAGGCCTTCCTGGTGACCAGTCTGCTGCTGCCGCTGACCTTGCCGGCAACGATACCGCTTTGGCAGGCGGCTCTGGGAATCAGTTTCGGCGTCATCTTCGCCAAAGAAGTGTTCGGCGGGGTAGGGCGTAACTTTATGAACCCGGCGCTGGTTTCCCGGGCTTTCATCTATTTCGCCTACCCGGCCCAGATAACCGGCGACCGGATCTGGGTGGCCGTGGACGGTTTCAGCAGCGCCACTCCCCTGGCGCTGGCTGCCAAGGCACAGACCGGCCATGCGGTGCAATCGCTCAATGTTACCTGGGGACAGGCCTTTGTCGGTACCATCCCCGGTTCTATGGGCGAGACATCGACCCTGGCCTGTCTGATCGCCGCTGCCATCCTTCTTGTCACCGGTGTTGCCTCCTGGCGGATTATGCTGTCCATGCTTGTGGGCGGAGTGGCTGTCACCAATGCACTCTGGCTGCTCGGCGGTTCCGCCAACCCCCTGTATGAGTTAGGCCCGCACTGGCATCTGGTCCTGGGAGGCTTTGCCTTTGGTCTGGTGTTTATGGCCACTGACCCGGTTTCCGCGGCCTCAACCGGAATGGGCAAATGGATTTACGGCTTTTTGATCGGCTGTGTGGCCATGCTCATTCGAGTCGCCAACCCGGCCTATCCCGAGGGCGTAATGCTGGCCATTCTCCTGGGCAACGTCTGTGCACCCCTGATTGATTATTTCGTTATCCGCGCCAACATTAAACGAAGGGTGCTCCGCCATGGCTGAACAACATCCCTTGAAACCCTTTTATTCGGTGCTGGTTCTGGCTTTTGCCTGCTCGGCCCTGGTGGCCGGCGCAGCGGTCGGCCTGCGGCCCCTGCAGCAGGCCAACCGTCAGCTCGACCAGAAGAAGAACATTCTGCGCGCCGCCGGCCTGTATGATCCGCAACGAAAGGTGGACCAGCTGTTTGCCGCTATAGAAACCCGGGTGGTCGATCTCGCCAGCGGTCGCTTCGTGTCCGAGGATACCATCGATCCCCGGACCTACAACCAGCTGAAGGCCGCGCTTTCCGATGACCTGGGAAGACCGCTGGCCAAGGAAGCGGATCTGGCCCGGCTGTCGCGTCAGGAAAAATATTCGCTGGTGTATCTGGTCAAAAAAGATAACCGCTATGATGAGCTGGTGCTGCCGGTACGCGGCAAGGGCCTGTGGTCAACCATGTATGCCTACGTGGCCGTGGATGCCGATCTCAACACCATTCGCGGCATCAGTTTCTATGAACACGGGGAAACTCCCGGATTGGGCGGTGAGGTGGAAAATCCCAAATGGCAGGCAGGCTGGCAGGGCAAGCAGCTCTACTCCACCAGCGGCACCGTGCAGTTTCAGCTGGTCAAAGGGGGCGTTGCCCCTGCCGGCGATGCGGCCCGTTTCGAGGTTGACGGTCTGTCCGGCGCCACCATGACTTCAAACGGTGTCACCGGGCTGATGCGTTTCTGGTTCGGTGATCATGGTTTCAAACCTTTTTTTGATCAACTCAGGCAAAAGGGAGGACTCAATGGCTGACAAGGTATCCACCCGCACCACCGACCTGCTGCTGCGCTCGATCATCGAGCGCAATCCGATTGCCCTGCTCATACTGGGCATCTGTTCGGCCCTGGCCGTGACCAGCCAGATGACCACCGCGCTGGTGATGTCGATCTGCGTGACCCTGGTGGTCGCCTGTTCTTCCATGATCATCTCCATAGTCCGTTTCCAGATCCCCAACTCGGTGCGCATCGGTATTCAGATCACGGTCATCGCCACCCTGGTTATTATCATCGATCAGATCCTTAAAGCCTTTTTCTTCAGCCTTTCCAAGCAGCTGTCCATCTATGTGGGGTTGATCATCACCAACTGCATCGTCATGGGCCGGGCCGAGGGCTTTGCCATGAGCAACCCGCCCGGGGAGAGCTTCCTTGACGGTATCGGCAACGGTCTGGGCTACAGTTTTGTCTTGATGACGGTGTCTTTCTTCCGCGAACTGTTGGGTTCCGGCTCCGTGTTCGGTTGGTCCGTCCTGCCGCTCATTTCCGACGGCGGCTGGTATATGCGCAATGGTATCCTGGTGCTACCGGTGAGCGCGTTCTTTCTGATTGCGCTGCTGATCTGGTTTCTCCGTACCATCGATCCTGCCCAACAGGAGAAAGAATGATGACCGCCCATTACCTCGATATTGTTTTCCGCTCGATCTTCATTGAAAATCTGCCGCTCACCTACTTTCTCGGCATGTGCACCTTCCTGGCCATTTCCAAAAAGGTGGAGACCGCCCTGGGGCTGGGTTTGGCAGTGCTGATGATCATGACCCTTTCCCTGCCGCTGAACAACCTGCTGCTCAATCACCTGCTCAAGCCCGGCGCGCTGTACTGGCTCGGTCAGCCGGACCTTGACCTGACTTTTCTTGGCCTGCTCACCTACATCGGCATCATTGCCGCCGTGGTGCAGGTTCTGGAGATGGTGCTGGACCGATTTCTGCCCGGCCTCTACAACACCCTGGGCATTTATCTGCCTTTGCTGACGGTCAACTGCGCCATCCTCGGCGGGGTCCTTTTCATGGTCGAGCGGGACCTGGCCTTGGGTGAGAGTGTGGCCTACGGTTTTGGCGCCGGTGCCGGTTTTCTCGTGGCTGTGGTTTTGCTTGCCGGCATTCGCGAAAAACTGGAATACGCCAATCCTCCGGCCGGGCTGCGCGGTTTGGGGTCGACCTTCATCTGCGCCGGACTCATTGCCCTGGCTTTCATGGGATTGGCCGGGTTTTAACGGGATTTGATTGATAGGAGTATATGGAGCAAACGCTATGAACGAAATCCTCTATGCTGTCCTCTGCTTCTGTGCCATCCAGTTTATCCTGGTGACGTTGATCGTCCTTGCCAAACGGACCCTGCTGCCGGGAGGCGATGTCGTCATCACCGTCAACGAAGAGAAGAAAGTGACTGCCAACCCCGGCAGTAAACTGCTGACCACCCTGGCCGATCAAGGGATCATTCTCAGTTCGGCCTGCGGCGGAGGCGGTTCCTGCGGCCAGTGCCGGTGCATCATCGAGGAGGGAGGGGGGGCGATCCTGCCCACCGAGCGGACCCATATCAGCAGGGCCGAGGCCAGGCAGGGCATGCGCCTCTCCTGCCAGGTGGCGGTCAAGCGGGATCTGGTTATCAAGGTGCCGCCCGAGGCGCTGGAAAGTAAAAAATGGCGCTGCCGGGTGCGTTCCAACCGCAATGTATCCACCTTTATCAAGGAATTGATCCTGGAACTACCGGAAGGCGAGCAGGTCAACTTCAAAGCCGGCGGTTTCATTCAGGTGGAGGTGCCGCCGCATGAACTACACTACCAGAGTTTTGACATCGACGAAAAATATCTGGGCGACTGGAAGCAATTCAAGATGTTTCAGTACCAGTCAAAGGTCAGTGTTCCCGTGACCCGCGCCTATTCCATGGCCAATTATCCGGGAGAGCGGGGCATCATCATGCTCAACGTCCGTATTGCCAGCCCGCCGCCGCGTGGTCCTCTGGGTATCCCGCCGGGTGTTGCCAGTTCGTATATTTTCAACCTCAAAGAGGGCGATGAGGTCACTATATCAGGCCCCTTTGGTGAATTCTTCCTTGAGGATTCGGACTCAGAGATGATCTACATCGGCGGCGGCGCGGGAATGGCTCCATTGCGCAGCCATCTCTTTGAACTGTTCAGGGAACGCAAGACCCAGCGCAAGGTCAGTTTCTGGTACGGCGGCCGCAGCCGTCAGGAAATCTTTTATGCGGAGGAGTTCGAGCAACTGGCCCGCGAGCACGACAACTTCACCTTCCACATCGCGCTCTCCGACCCGCTGCCCGAAGACAACTGGGACGGACTGACCGGGTTTATCCACCAGGTGCTCTACGACAACTACCTCAAAGACCATCCGGCACCCGAGGATGTCAATTACTACATGTGCGGACCGCCCATGATGACCAAGGCTGTGCTGGAGATGCTCGATAACCTGGGCGTGGAACCGGAAAATATTCACTTCGACGATTTCGGCGGCTGAGCCATGCAAACCTTTTTTATTACCCTGGCCGTCGCCTTCGTTGTCATCGTCAGCATCGGTCTGTTTATCAATTACAGCCGACGCCGGGCCAGCCGCGGTCGGTCTGGCGCATCCTCGACCTGCCAGAGCAGCGGCGGGAGTTCCTGCTGCACCTGTCAGGGGGCACTGGAGTCGACACGGAAGTGTGCGGCGAAAAAGGACAGGGAGGAAGAGGAACGCCACGGGGAGGACATCGGCCGCCAATAAAAAAAGCACGTAGTTCAAAGGGAACTACGTGCTTGATATGATGGTGGGCCGTCGGAGATTCGAACTCCGGACCAATTGATTAAGAGTCAACTGCTCTACCAGCTGAGCTAACGGCCCCGATCGCAACGGGAAAGCGCTTCGCCGAAGGAGTCCGACGTCGCGAGCGCATCTATTAGCACACCCTCGCGGAAGCGTCAAGAGGAAGCTCAAGTAAAACCGCATCGGCGGGCTTGTTGAACGATTCCTGGGCAATTCTGGTTGCCTGTCTGAAAAAACATAGGGAGATCTTTCTTGACTTTGTGGGATGTCATCCTACTTTCAGGAAATCTGTTTTTTATATTAGCAAAGGAGAATGTAATTCTGTATGGAAAATGTGGACCCTTCGCCGGCCGGCTCGGCGCCCTCTGATGAGGAGCCCCCTGGTAAGTCGTTATTTGAAAAGGTAAAATCAGTTCTTGGTATTCGTGGCGCACCCGATACCACAGAAGAGCTGGAACATGAGATTCAGGAATTGCTGGAAGAAGGCGAAGAGCAGGGCCTGATCTCGATCCATGAGGAACGATTAATCAATTCAATTTTTGATTTTCGGGAAACCATTGCCTCGGAAATCATGACCCCTTCGGCGGAGATCATCTGTGCCGATGAAAATACCTCGATGCCGGAACTGATTCGGTTGATCAACGAGGAAGGGTATACCCGTATTCCCATCTATAAGGAAAATCTGGACCAGATCGTTGGTATTCTGCACGTCAAAGACCTGCTGCGCATCTGTGTTCACGATCCCGAAGCCAAAGTCAATCTCAGAGAATTCCTCAACCCCGCGACCTTTATTCCCGAAACCAAACCCATCACCGAACTGCTGCGTGAATTTCAATCGAAAAAAATCCATATGGCGTTTGTTATTGATGAATTCGGGGGCGTACGCGGTCTGGTTACCCTGGAAGATGTCATCGAGGAAATTGTCGGTGAAATCGATGATGAGCACGATGTTGAAGAGAGCGAACTGCGGATAGTGGATGAACGGACGGTCATCGTTGATGCCAAAATCGACATCGAAGAAGTCGAGGCGCATTTCCGTTTGAGTCTACCGGAAGGTCCGTATGAATCCATTGGTGGATTCGTTGTGCATCGATTGGGCAAGGTGCCGCCGTCCGGCACGGTCGTGCAGGAAAACGGGCTTACCTTCAAGGTCCTCGGCGCCGACCCGCGGCGTATCAAAACCGTGAGGATCGTCAAAACTGATGAAATTTCTCCCAAAGACTGACGGAAAGGGGTCGCTCCTGCTGTATGGTATCGTTACCGCCGGTCTTCTTGCCCTGGCCATGCCCGGTCGTGCCGGCTGGTGGCCGTTGCTTTTTGTCGCTCTTGTCCCCCTGCTGCTGGTCGTTCTCTATGCGCCGCCCGGGCGGAGTGCGCTGGTGGGGTTTGTCTGCGGGCTGGTCTACCACTGTGCCCTACTGTATTGGGTGCTGATTGTACTTGGCCGCTATGGCGCCTTGCCCTGGTGGATTTCCCTGCCGGCCCTGGTGCTTCTCAGCGCCTATATGGCCTGTTATCCGGCGGTTTTCTCCTTCTTGCTCAGCCTGCTGGCAGGCCGGTACTGGCAGAAGGAACGTTCGGTGGCGCCGTTGGTCTGGGGTGCGCCGGTGCTGTGGGTCGGGCTCGATTATCTCCGCTCCATCCTGCTGACCGGCTTTCCCTGGATGGACCTCGGCTACGGCCTGTACAGTCAGCCTAAATTGATTCAGTCCGCCGATATCGGGGGCCATCATCTCGTCACCTTCAGCCTTGTGCTCTGCAACAGTTTGTTGGTTGGCATTCTCGACCGGCAGCGACGTGATGTGCGCTGGAACCTCGGCCTGGAGCGACGTCTGCTGCTCCTGGCCTGTTCGTTTCTGGTGTTTGTCGGCGGCTATTCACTGGTTCGGTACCAGGTGGTGGAACGTATTGTTGCCCGGTCGCTGCAGGCCCATGTGGCCGTCGTTCAGGGCAATATCGATCAGGCGGTCAAATGGTCGGCCGAAACCAAGGCTGCCACCGTCGACACCTACCTCAAGCAGTCCCGGGACGTGCTGCGTGATACCGATATCGAGCTGGTGGTCTGGCCGGAAACCGCGCTGCCTTTTTATCCGCAGCAGGATCCTCTGGTCGGCAGGGTGCTTGATTTCACCACCAATGCCAACACCTGGCTGCTCACCGGTGCCCCGCTCTACAGTATCGATGAACAGGTCGATGGCAGCAGTCAGGTGCGCTATTTCAACGGTGCTCTGCTGATCGGCCCTTCCGGCCGTATCAGCGGTCAGCATGCCAAGCAGCATCTGGTGCCGTTCGGTGAATATGTGCCGCTGCGCCCCTACCTGCCGTTTCTTGAGCCCCTGGTGGTCAGTGTTGGCGATTTTTCCGCAGGCACCGAAAAGGGACCATTGCAGATGGGGCCGATGCGACTGGGCATGCTCATTTGCTATGAGTCGATTTTCCCGGAGATCGCCCGGGAGAGCGTGGTTCGCGGCGCGAATCTGCTGGCCAATCTCACCAATGATGCCTGGTACGGCAATTCCAGCGCCCCGCACCAATCCATGGCCATGGCGGTCTTTCGGGCGGTGGAAAACAAACGGACCCTGATTCGGGCTGCCAATACCGGGATCAGCGGCTTTGTCGATCCCCTGGGGCGCATCAGCGGACAGACGGCCCTGTTCACCGAGGCCGCTGTTGCCGCTCGGGCGCCGATGCTGGAGTTGAAGACGGTTTTCTGCCGCAACGGCTATCTCTTCGGCGCCGCCTGCTGCCTGCTGATCCCCATGATGCTGGTCTTTCGGAAACGGGGGGAGGGTTGAGGCGTCCCCCTCTCCTGGTGCGGCCCCTTGGGTGTTCCCCTGCGCAAACAGGAGCATTTTTTGAACGCAAACACAGAGTTGTACCGTGATTTTCAACCGGTTTTCCGGCTTTCTTCCTTGAGACTTGCGGCGAATCTGTTTACTATAGTTGTTTTGTTTTTGGCTGAAACAATGACGCGTCCCAGGAATGGCAGGGCCGTTCCATCCGTTGACGGTGTGTCTCTGTGTCCTGGACAGGGCGAGCCTTTTCGGGCGGGATTGTTATTTTTTTATACGTATTACAGTGAGGTGTACCATGGCAGATGTTACCGAATCAGCAGAATCAAAACAATTACTCGGCAACCTGAAAGGCAAAATGCTCGTGCTCAAGGAGCATCTTTGACTTAGATGGCAAAAAAGAACAGATTGAACTGCTGGAACGGCAAACCCTCAGCCCGGCTTTTTGGGATGACCAGACCGAGGCCAAGCGGGTACAGCGCCAACTGGGGCAGCTGCAGGATCTGATCGGTGTGTGGCAGAAAAATTTCGATGAGCTCGAAGATACCGAAATGCTGCTCGACATGGCCGTGGAAGAGAATGACGAGGACACCTATCAAGAGGTCGTCGCCAGTCTCGACACCCTGCGCAGCCGTATCGATCTGGTGGAACTGGAGTGCATGTTCAGCGGTGAGCATGACGCCAACAACGCCATTTTGACCATCCATGCCGGTGCCGGCGGCACCGAAGCCCAGGACTGGGTGAGCATATTGACGCGCATGTATCTGCGCTGGGCGGAGCTCAAGGGCTTCAAGACCGACATCCTCGATCTGCTGCCCGGCGACGAGGCGGGCACGAAAAGCGTGGCCATCCTGATCAAGGGCAAATACGCCTACGGCTATCTGCGTTCGGAAGTCGGCATTCACCGCCTGGTGCGGATATCGCCCTTTGATGCCAGCGGCCGCCGGCATACCTCCTTTGCCTCGGCCATGGTCATGCCGGAGCTTGACGACGATGTCGCCATCGATATCAACGACAAGGATATCCGCATCGATACCTACCGGGCCAGCGGCTCGGGCGGACAGCACGTCAACAAGACCGACTCGGCCATCCGAATCACCCACTTTCCCAGCGGGATTGTGGTGCAGTGCCAGAACGAGCGTTCGCAGCACCGCAACAAGGACATGGCCATGAAGATGTTGATGGCCCGGCTTTTTGAACGGGAAAAAGAGGAGAAGCTCCGCACCCAAGAAAACCTGCAGGGCGACAAGAAAGAGATTGCCTGGGGCAGCCAGATTCGTTCGTACGTGCTTCAGCCGTATCGACTGATCAAAGATCATCGCACCAACTGCGAGGACGGCAATGTCGATGCGGTACTGGACGGCCGCCTGGATCCCTTTATCAAGGCCTACCTGCTGTGGCAGCCCTGACCTGAGTTTGAACTATCGGTAACGATCATGGAACGCACTATCCGGGAGCAGCTCGAGGAGCGGGAAAAGAAGATCCTTTCCCCCCATGCCTGCCTGAGCAGTCAGTCCAGGGGGCGGTTTTCCGGGGGGCAGGATCAATGTGACCTGCGGACCGCGTTTCAGCGCGACCGGGACCGGATCATCCACTCCAAAACCTTCCGGCGGCTGAAGCATAAGACCCAAGTCTTTCTTGCCCCGGCCGGTGATCATTACCGGACCCGCCTGACCCATGTGCTGGAAGTGTCGCAGATAGCACGCAGCATGGCAGTCTGTCTGCGGCTCAACGAATATCTGACCGAGGCCATTGCCCTGGGGCACGACCTCGGTCATACGCCCTTCGGTCATGCCGGCGAATACAGTCTCAATCTGCTGCACCCCAAGGGATTCAAGCACTACCGGCAGAGCCTGCGGATTGTCGATTTTCTCGAAAACGACGGCCGCGGCCTGAATCTCACCTGGGAAGTGCGCAACGGCATCCTCAAGCATTCCAAGGGCTATGGTGCAATCCTGCCCGATGAAACCACGGAGCTTGCCGCCACCCTGGAAGGGCAGCTGGTGCGGGTGGCGGATATCATGGCCTATGTCAATCACGATATGGATGATGCCCTGCGCGCCGACATGCTGGACAGCAGGGACTTGCCCAAACATCTGCGCGAGGTGCTCGGAGACCGCTCCTCGCAGCGGATCAACGTCATGGTCGGCGACCTGGTCTACACCACGCTGGCGCGCAATGACGGGCGGCTGCACTTGAGCGATCGGATGAATGATACCATCACCGAGCTGCGCACGTTTTTGTATGAAAATGTCTATCGCAACTGCCGGGTGCATAACGAATTCGAAAAAGCCCAGCGGATCATCCGCGACCTCTACGGGTATTTTCTGCAGCACGAGTTTCCTGATAACGGTGTCGGTTCCCGCTGTCCGCTCCGCGACCCGGTCCGCTCCGTCGAGGAAGAGCAGCAGCGTCACCGCCGGGTCTGTGATTTTATCGCCGGTATGACCGACCGCTACGCCCTGACGCTTTATTCTCAGATTTTCATGCCCAAGCCCTGGAGCGTTCTCTGACGGCATGATTGTCCCTTGCTAACCGCCATCGATGACGACGGCATTTACCTACATTTATGAAAAATACAGCACACACCCATTCCGAAAAATACGATCTCCCCAAGGCCTATGAATTTGCCGAGGTGGAGCAGCGCTGGTACACCCACTGGCTGGAAGCAAAGACCTTTGCCGCAGGCATGGAGGAGGGCAAGCCCTCGTTTTCCATCGTCATTCCGCCGCCTAACGTCACCGGCGTACTGCATATCGGCCATGCCCTCAATAACACCCTGCAGGATCTCCTGGTCCGCTATCACCGCATGAAGGGAGACAACACCCTGTGGGTGCCCGGCACCGACCATGCCGGCATTGCCACCCAGAACGTGGTGGAGCGCCAGCTGGCCACCGAAAAGCTGACGCGGCATGATCTCGGCCGGGAGAAGTTCATCGAGCGGGTCTGGGCCTGGCGGGAAGAGAAGGGCGGCACCATCATCAATCAGCTCAAGCGCATGGGCGCTTCCTGCGACTGGGACCGGGAACGGTTCACCATGGACGAAGGATTGTCCCAGGCGGTGCGCGAGGTCTTTGTCCGCCTGTACAAGGAAGGGTTGATCTACAAAGGCGACTATATCGTCAACTGGTGCCCGCGCTGCCATACGGCGCTGGCCGACGACGAGGTCGAGCACGATCCCACCGACGGCAAGCTCTACCATATCCGCTACCCCTATGCCGACGGCTCGGGGTTCGTGGTGGTGGCCACCACGCGGCCGGAGACCATGCTCGGCGATACCGCGGTGGCGGTACATCCGGAAGACGAGCGCTATCAGGGCCTCGGATCCATCGGCATCACCCTGCCGCTCACCGGCCGCACCGTGCCGGTGGTCTTTGATCACCATGTGCAGCGGGAATTCGGCACCGGTGCCCTCAAAGTCACCCCGGCCCACGACCGCGACGACTACGAAATCGGCCTCCGTCACAACCTGGAACGGCTCAAGGTGATGGACGATCACGGCGTGATGAACGAGGCTGCCGGCGCGTACGCCGGTCTGGATCGCTTCGCCTGCCGCAAGCAGATCGTCAAGGATCTGGAAGAGCAGGGCTTTCTCGACAAGATCGAGGACTACCAGCATGCGGTGGGCAAGTGCTACCGCTGCACCACCGTGGTCGAGCCCACCACCTCCAAGCAGTGGTTCGTCTCCGTCCGGCCGCTGGCCGACAAGGCCGTGGCCGCGGTCGAGGAAGGGCGGATCAAGCTCTACCCCAACACCTGGTACCGCACCTTCTACGCCTGGATGGAGAATATCCGCGACTGGTGCATCTCCCGCCAGATCTGGTGGGGCCACCGCATCCCGGCCTGGACCTGTACCGCCTGCGGCGAGGTGATCGTCGAGGTTGCCGATCCCGACGTCTGCCCCGTCTGCGGCAGCGCCAGCCTCAACCAGGAGAACGACGTGCTCGACACCTGGTTCAGCTCGGCCCTGTGGCCCTTTTCCACCCTGGGCTGGCCGGAGAACACCCGGGAACTGGAATGCTTCTACCCGACCTCGGTGCTGATCACCAGTTTCGACATCCTCTTTTTCTGGGTGGCGCGGATGATGATGATGGGCCTCCATATCATGGATGAGGTTC
>JBFJXW010000113.1:0-12162 GCA_041622895.1 Desulfobulbus sp.
AGGGTGACATCGTTATGGGTCAGGTCGCTGTTGTCGCGAAAGCCATCGGTCTCCTTGCGATTGGCGGTGAGGTAGTACCCCAAGTCTCCGACCACGAAACCACCGTTCTCCGCCGTCAGGTGATAGGTGTTCTCGGTGCCGTACCCAGCCTCGGCCTTGGCCACAAAAGCGTCCCGTTTGGCCCGTTTGCTGATCACGTTCACCGTGCCGCCCATCGCCCCGGAGCCGTACAGCAGAGAGCCGGGA
Organism: Desulfobulbus sp.; assembly: GCA_041622895.1. Lineage (GTDB taxonomy): Bacteria > Desulfobacterota > Desulfobulbia > Desulfobulbales > Desulfobulbaceae > Desulfobulbus. The sequence goes on from JBFJXW010000113.1 coordinate 247, forward strand.
CCTTTCACCACCTCGACCCGCTCGATGCTGTTGAGCGGGATCTGGCTGATGTCTGCCGACCCCAGCGAAGGCGAGTTGAGCACGACCCCATCCCGCACCACCTGTGTGCCGTCCGCATCCATGCCTCGGATCTGGATCGACTCGGCAGCGCCGCCGTAATTGCCTCGCGTCCGCCAGTCGATGCCTGCCTCGTTGGCCAGCAATGCCCCCAGCGATTGGGCCGGGGCTTCTGCGATATCCATGGCGTCTTTCACCACCATGCTGTTGACGATATCCTTACGTTTTTCCTCGGTTTTGGTGGCCGTGACCACCACCTCCTCCATGATTGTGACCGCCGGCTCGACAGCAGCAGCACTGGCAGAGAGCGGGTTCAGCGTCACCTACGATAACGGCACCAGCAACACTACGTTCTTCATCGAATGTTCATCTCCTGTGGATTGAAATCTTGCTCCGGGGCAAAAAAAAAATCCCCGGACCGATTGTTCATCGATCTGAGGATTCCCTGTTGCTCCACAAGATCTGTCAGCCGTCCCTTTGTCCAGGGGGACAGCACCACTGCACGTATCAGGCAGGTCTTCTGACTCCCGGATCATGCCCACGGCCGCGCCTTCCCGTCGATACATCGGACAGTGGCAACAAGCGGCCTGAGTCCCCGGTTACAGCGGCGGGCCCGTCCCCGATTCACACGGGGTTCCCTTTTCAGCTCAGCAATGAGCACCTGATACCGTCCCCAAAGCGCAACATGCGCCGTCCGGTTACGAAACTATTTTGTCACCAGTGGGGACGCCTCGGCAAATTACTCCCGAAGTACAACAACACAGCAGTAACTCTGCTCTTCATGCAGCTGCGTATTGATCACCTGCACAGCCCCATCATTGGGTTGCGGGGCGAGATTCGATCTATTGCAGATGCGCCATGGCCTTTTTGAGATTTGCGATCCAGAGTTGCGCGAGGGGATCAAATTCCGCTACTCCTTTCAGGACTGACACCGTGTCGATGCCCGCCTTGGCCAGCATGCTCTTCCAGGAATCGTCTTCGTCACCACTCATATCGTTCAGTGCATGATCGCCGGCCACTGACATCAACGGAATCAGATAGGCTTTCTTGACGCCCTTTTTCACCAGCTTGTTCTTAATTTCATCGAATGTCGGGTGTCCTGCCACGGTGCCCACATAGATATTGGGATCAACATTCTGAAATTTGTACATCAGGGCGGAGTAGATCGCGTCACTGGGGTGATGGGTTCCATGTCCCATAAGAACGACCGCCTCGTCTGGTTTACGCTCGCGAGGAATCATGTTGGCAATAATGAGCGTGATGACCTCTTCCATGGATTCGTCGCTTGCCAAAAGAGGATACGAGACCATGACTTTCTTAAAGCCGCCCACCATTTGTTCAAACAGCTTTGCATTGACAAAAATATCATGGAATTCGGCACCGGGGATCATATGGAGGGACTGAACAACCACTTGGGTGTAGCCCTCATCCATCAATTTGGCCAGAGCCACTTCCGGTGCATCGATCAGCGTTCCCTGTTTTGCCAACTTCTTGCGGATAATGCTGGAGGTGTAGGCCCAGCGGACTTCCGTATCGGGGAAAGCCGCTTTGACTTGTTTTTCAATATTGGTGAAAGCCGCCGTGGCGCTTGGAACGCTGGTGCCGAATGTAGCCAGCACAATTGCCGTCTTGTCAGGAACGACTTTGCCATGGCCGGCAGCAAGACCGGTCCATGGCAGTAGCAGTAAGAGTGACAGCGCCAGTACGAAGCTTTTCGTTGAGCGAAACATCGTTACGTTCTCCTTGTTGATTTTATTCCCAAAAGAGAAAGCTATCGTGAACCATTCACCAAGGCTTCTCTGTCATACCATCAACCGGCTTCGGCAGTCGTCCCTTTCCGGGAGTGCTGCACCGGATACTTCCCGAATTTGTGCAAAAATACAGGATTATGTTCCCCTCATCCCTGGCTCTGTTCAGTAACGGTACAATGGAGGGAACCTGCACGACAAAAACAACGCTGAACGTGTCTGTTCAATCGTACCGCCGCCCCGGCGTGGAAACATTGTGGGTATACTGTCGGCAAACAGTATACCCACCCAGCCTTGGGTCGACATGGCACGGCAAACCAAAGAGGTTGTGTTTTGTACGTAAAAAAAGGGAGATGTCCTCATCGTCAAACCAGCGGCACCTTCCGGAAAACCCAAAAAAAAATCCCCGAGTCAATAAAACTGACCCGGGGATGCCCTAGTAGATCCACGTATCGTCACATTGCCCTTGTCCTCGGGGCAATATGGTATCTTTTCTCAGGTAGGTCTTCTGACTCCCGGTTCATCCTACTCGTTGCGTCTTCCCAACCCAGAGGTCAGTGACATCGTGCAACATTCGTCCCCGGTTACAGCGGCGGGCCCGTCCCCGATTTTCACGGGGTTCCCTTTTATTCCTTATCGGAACCTGAAAAAGTATGTAAATTAAAGCATTAGAAACCAGAAAGTTCAGGCAATGTCAACCAAAAAAGGTGTACGTTCTTCAACGTATTGCGCTGCTCGTTTTTTTCGGAAAAGGTCGCCCCGGCGAAAGCCATCTCCTGTCATATCCCTGCCAGTTTTGGCATTACCGCTGCGGCGAAACTCAAGACAAAGAAGAAGCCGCACATATCGGTAACCGTTGTCAGCAGAGGGCTGGAAACTAGGGCGGGGTCCATTTTCAGCCGTTTGAGCACGAGAGGCAGCATGCCGCCCAGGGTCACCGATACCAGGGTGTTGGCCGCCAACGCCCCTCCAACTACAGCACCAAGCCAGAGGTTGCCTTTCCAGAAAAAGGCAACAGCACCGAGGATAAGGCCCAGCACCAGGCCATTGATAATACCGAGCCTGGACTCCTTTGCCAGTACCCACAACAATTCACCCGGCCGCACCAGGCCCAGGGAAAGTTCCCGCATGGAAACCGCCACGGCCTGGTTGCCGGAACAGCCGCTCATGTCACTGACCATGGGCAGGAATACCGCCAGAGTGATAGCCGCAGCAAGGGTATCCTGATGCATGGCAATGACACTTGCGGCGATTATATTGAGAACAATGTTCATAGTCAACCAGGCAAGGCGGCGCCCAGAACGCGATAACAGCGGCATAGTGCGGAATTCCTCGCCTCCGATGACACCACTGAGACGAAGAAAGGTCTTCGTTTTACTCTTGCTCAGTGCCTCTTCGACATCTTCGGACAGTATCACCCCGACCATTTTATTGTCATCGTCAACCACGGGAATGCCGAACAGATGATGCTCATCGAAGAAATTCTCCAGGTCTATCAGTGAAGATGTATGCGAAACACTGAGGGGAGAAGGAATCATTATCTTGGACAGTTCTGTCTGCCTGGAGGGAAACAGGAGATCATGCATGCGCAGTACGCCAACCAATTTTTCGTCCTGATCGACCACGTAGAAATACAACACATGATAATCAACGTATTCCTCGCGATTGGCCTGAAGGTCATCAAGCACATCCTGGATGGTATTGTCGGTTTTGTAGGCAAGAAATTCTGAAATCATGAGCCCGCCGGCACAGTCTTTGGCATAGCCAAGAAACTGTCGTGCCTCTTCAGCATCTTCCTTGTCCATTTTTTCCAGAACTGCCCGGGACGCCCCCGCATTCATTTCACCCAGTACATCAACCAGGTGATCGCTGGCGAGTTCCTCCAGAATAGCGGCAGCCTGTTCAGAGGACATGTCCTCCACCAGATCCGCAGCTTGAGCTTCAGGGATATCCTCAATGATATCGGCAGCATCTTCAGGGCTCAACAGGCTGAACAGAGTGCGCTGGTCCTCTTCGGAAAGCCTTGATATGACACGCGCGGTCTCTGAAGGGCTCAGGGTGTTGATCCATTGTGTTACCTGTACATGGTTCCCCTCTGCGATCAGTTCACTGAGTTTTTCCCAGGGCTGAATAAAATCATCCATAGTTATCCTTCTCTCTTTGTGCGTTTTTTTTACTCAACAATAAAAGCCCTGGCCCTGATGCGCCGCACGTTCCGGAGGACGGCGGGATCTTCGCATTGTTTCCCTGTTGCCCATCATGACCTGTCCCGGTACACCGGCCTCACAGGTTGAAGGTGCCTTGCTGTATTGCGAAGGTATTGGCAGTCTCGCGACCACTCGGTCACCACTCTCGCAACAGGTCGAAACGATGCTATCTTACCTGTGAAAGGTTTAAGCTGCAATGTGGCACATGGAGCAGATAGCCTTCTTCGGCGGCAAAAAAAAGGGGAGCGAAATGCTCCCCTTGCATCAACCCACTTTTTTCCGGGGTCATTTATGGCCATCGTGCATAATTGATTGTGAGCCCAATCTCGGCGTTATGCTCAAAAAAATATCCCCGGAATAGTATGCATATGCCTGTGGTATTTTTTTTCGCATGCCTTGACCTTGAACAAAACATCTCATTATCCAAGGCACCCTTTTGGTGTGCCTGCATCAGCAGATAAGCACGCTCTTTTGCTTACTTTTCCAAGATTCCGGTGCACCACTGTTGTTCACAAGGAATGCCATCGCGGTTGACGTCCATGGTGACATCTGGGCAATTTTTGAGAAAAAATATCGCTTCGTCACAGGATCGCATCTGTGAGCAATCCGTTCGACCATCGCACCGAAAGCCGGTTGCTGCCTCTTGATCGGGAAAAGAGTTCACGTTCGCTGCAGGTGTAGCGGTGAGTGCACCGGACACGGCATCCGATTTTCCATAGAGTCCCGTGTATCCATACCAGCTGACGGCAACAAACAAGGCCAGGGAGGCCAAGAGCGAGGTGAGGTAGCTTTTCCTCTGAGGGCGCGGAGGCCTGTTTTGGCGTGCGCTCATCTTCTTCTTGCTTCCAAGACGAGTTACATTCACCGCCTGTTTTTTACCGCGCTTGTCGATTTCGATTTCAAACGAAAGCATTTCGTTGCATTGCGGCCGATGACCGTCTTGCGGAAATGCAGAAAGGCGGACGAAGATGTCCTGCCCGCCGCGTCGAGGAGTGATAAAGCCGAAACCACGTTCATCGTTCCATCGTGTGAGAGTGCCGTCAGTGTGCATAAACGCTGTTACTCCTGTGCAAAAATATGATCCATCCAGATTGTGTTGCCCCACAATTCAGAGGTGTTGTATCTTCGATACCGTTACTTGGATCCATTTCATGGCCCGCAGGGAGGCCTCAGCGGGCCCTATGGCCGCAGCAGCTTCAAGCCAAGGGGCGCCTCGACCGCTCTTTTCGCCGTAGTTCCGACCAGTTCATGAATGATCACTTCCATCACATGCCACACTTTTACCCCGTCGCGAATACAACCGGTGACCGTTTTTCCGTCTCTGCCGCAGGCCATGTGCATATGCAGGAGCGGAGTGCCGTTCTCGTCTCGAAAGAGGGTGCCTGTGCCGGTCACTTCATGTGCATGTTCCAACTGGAATTTCATGGCCTCCAGGGGGATGCCGCGATCTTCCCGTGGGCCGACCACCAGGTTGCTGCCCTTGTCGGCGCCGCCAACAAGTACCAGAGAAGCCGCTTCGATGTTCTGCTCAACGGCGAACTGCTCAATGCATTTATGGACGATCTCGCCATCCTCAAGCCGAAGAACAAACACTCTGCCCTGCCGTGCCTCTGAAAATTTCATACCATCCTTCTTTTCAAGAAATGTCAATGCACCGGCGCTCACACCCCGCTCTCTGCAAGAAGCAGTACTTCAGGGCAGGGGCTCGCCGGCTGATACCTGCCGTCAGTCCAGGAAAATTTCCTTGATGGAGCTGCTCTGCTCACGGTTTTGGCACAGCCAGTTGTACCAATCAATGCACTGCGCATTGTCCCAACCCATCCCCATACTGCGCCAGTGCGAAATCAAATCAGGCAGCAATGCCTCCAGCCTGGCAATTACCTTGTCGTCCTGATCCGCTGCACCTTTGATGCACAAAAACGAGAACAGATCGGCTAATTGTACGATTTGGGCAAAAATCCGTTCGCTGGGGGCCTCTGCAGGCAGGTGGTGATATTCTACCGCGGCCAGCAGGTTATCCGGAAAATTCCACTGTCTGAGAAGCAGCCCTCCCACAGCTGCATGGCTGAACGCAAAGGATTGCTGCTCGGCGGCGAGCCGTTCTTCGGTGCTTAAATGGCTCATCCACTGTTCGGGAGCATACTCGTCGTCAAATGTGAGCAGCATAACCAGTTTGCCAATATCGTGAATCAACCCGGCCATGAAAAAGCTGCAGGGGGGAAGTCGCAGGTGCTGGGCTATATGCTGGGCAGCCATGGCAGTGAGGTAGGAGTGTTCCCAATACTGTTCAACCGCGGCGGTATCAAGCAGATTCAATTCCCTGAACGAGTTGCTCATCGCTTTTATCAGGGCAATGGACTGGACTTCGTTGAAGCCGAGTACAATAATCGCAGGTTTCAGCGAATCAATCCGATGAGGCCGCCCGAACAGCACGGAATTCGCCAACTTGAGAACGGTGACGCAGAGGGATTGGTCCGGGAGGATGGCCTGCACCAGATCATGAGCCGAACTCTCAGGATTGGCGGTCACTTCCATGATCCTGGATACGGTGGCAGGAAGGATGGGAAAGGAGTCGATCTGCTGTCTGATCTGCTCGGCTTTGGTCATGGTCGGCTCACCTTGTACGATAAAAAAATGGCAGGATTCGTCGCTTACCTGCGGATACAACCTCACGGATTCGTATAACGGCTGGTACTTTGGTTGACTGTGATGCAACGCGCGGCCTCAGGGGACCGTTTGCTCTCGCAAAAAAACTCGGCTACCTGGCTCTCCGTGGAGGCGTGGTTGCGGTTGCAGGGAAAAAAATCTCTGCTGGTGCCCTGTTGCAAAAAAAAACATAAACTCAAAAAAAAAATCAATGAAGTACCCTGATTCAGGGTACCATTGATGAAACGATTTTTCGAACAATGAATTACCCAAACTGAATCATGCCCGGATGCAGAGAAGCGATGGCATGCCGATCAGCACGGGCTACTGCGGTTGTCTTTTTGACAATATCTATCGCAAAGGGTACTGTTTCTCGGCTAGCCAACCCAATAATATATTGGAGAAACGAGGAGACGCAGGTGGATTTTTTTTTCGCAAGGAGCGTGGCATGAAATCGATTTCCATGGGGGTTCTGGTCGCGGCGCTGATGCTGCCATGCACCTGGGCATACGGGTCCGATACCACCCATATCGGCATTGTCAAATCTCTGGCCGGGGACGTTGTCATCACCAGAAGCGACCGTACAATCCAGGCCGAACCCAACCTCAGGTTACAGGAAGGTGATGTGGTCCAGACAGGACCCAACGGTAAAGTCGGCCTGATCCTGGAGGACGATACGGTTATTTCCATGGGTTTTGACAGCAAGATTGCTCTCAAACGTTTCATGTTTCAGCCGAATGAAAAGAAATTGTCCTTCATAACCCGCGTCTTTCACGGAACCATTTCATTTTTATCCGGACAAATTGCCAAACTGGCACCCACGCAGGCACAAATCGAAACGCCTTACGCAACCGTGGGCAGCCGAGGAACGCACATCCTCATCCAGGTGGATTGAATTCTTTGCGCCTCGCACCACGATCTACAACCCACTGAGACACTCTGAAAAGGGGATGGTATATGAACATTCTTGTACGATTTGCACTCCTGTTGCTCCTGGTGACACTCACAAGCGGCTGTGCCAAGAAGATGTTGGTGGCCTTGGTGCCCGACCCGGATGGGAAAATCGGCAGCATCTCTGTTGAGAGTGCAGCCGGCAGTGTCACCATTGACACCTCTTACCAGGCAACCACCATCGGCGATCCCCAAAAAATGCCCTCGACACCGGCACCTGTAGCCAAAAAAAAGCTCGACAAGATATTCAAAGAAGCGCTTTCCATTCAACCTGAACAACCCCTCCATTTTCTGCTCTATTTCCAGGAGGGGACCGAACTTACCTCGGAGTCCATGAAGCTTCTGCCGGACATCATTGCCTCGATCAAACAGCGGAACTCGACGGACATCTCGGTGGTAGGACACACGGACACCCTGGGAAGCAAGGAGTACAATACGGCACTGTCCACTACAAGGGCGCTGGCGGTACGAACGCTGCTGGTTACGCAAGGAGCGGAGTCGAATGCCATCCGGACAACTTCACATGGGAAAGAAAACCCCTTGATTCCAACAGGAGACAATGTCAGCGAGCCCAGAAACCGCCGAGTCGAAGTTGTTGTCAGGTAAGGTGCCCCGTGGATGTCCTGGAACCTTTTCATGACAGAAAAAAGGTAACACGAGTCCTGCTGATCACGGGACTTCTTGTCAGCATGACCTTGAGTGCGGCCTACCTGATGTATTCGCCCCTCATCAGTTCAACAAACAACAAAACAACGGATGCGGTTATGGCCCTGGCAGGGACAAGGCCGGTGTCAGGGTCCATTGTCATCGTAGACATTGACGATAGCAGCTTGGCCCGCTATGGCCAATGGCCCTGGCCTCGCTACCGGCTCGCGCAGCTGCTCCGTGCCATCAACGCATCCGGTGCCGCCAGTATTGGGTTGGACCTGATCCTGGCTGAACCGGATCGCACCTCCCCCAACTATCTGCCAACCAACCCCGATGGCGAACCTGTTTCCCCGACGACCACCTCAGGGCAGCAGCCCAAATTGCTGGATCACGACCAGGAGCTTGCCGACACGTTGACCCGGGGGCCTTATATTCTCGGGTACCAGTTTTTATTTAAAAACGGTTCAGAAACCGATGTGTCATGCGGGCTCCATGCTCCAAGTGTCGCATTGGTCAATATCTCTGATGCCCAGGGAGACTCAACAGATTTTTTCACGGCCCGGGGGGTTGTCTGCAACCGTCCGCTTTTTTCCAGTGCCGTGACCAACTCAGGGTTTTTAAATGCAGCTCCCGATGCGGATGGCATTCTGCGGCGGGTACCGATGCTCATACGCTACAATGACAGGCTCTATCCCTCCCTGACCCTGGCAATGTTGATGAACGCCGCAAAAAGCCACCAGATCGGAATTCAGCGCAGAGAAAATGGGCGGCTCGATCTCAGGGTGGCAAACCGGTCTATTTCGATCGACACTGCGGGAAACATGATGGTGCAGTTCTTTCGTCAGCCTAACACCATACCACGGGTTTCCGCCGCCGACCTGCTCAGCGGGAAACGGCCATTGAACCAGTTCAACAATACATTCGTCCTTGTCGGCTTTTCTGCTGCCGGCCTGGAGCAGGCGTATCAGACAAACGCCGGCCCTGTCCGCACCCACGCCACGGTCCACGCCCAGGTGCTGGAAAACCTGCTTGCCGACCGACAGGTACTCCGAACCGGGGATTTCCTGCTGGGGGAGGTTCTGATCGGTCTGCTCGTCGCAGCGTGCGCTATCTTGTCCATTGTCTGGCTGACCATTGTGCCCAGCGCGGTTGTGTGCATGACGATCCTTGCCGCCAGCTGGATCGTCGCCGTGTTCGTCTTTCAGGTATCCGGGTATCTGTTTTCCCCCTTGGTACCGACGGTGCTGGTGCCGCTGAACTTTGGCCTCCTTACCATTGTCAAAACATGGAAATTCGAGCTCGCTGCCAGAGAACGGGCCGAAAACACCCTCATCCTCTTGAAGTCCAGCGAAAAAAACCTGAATTCAATTATCAAAACAATCCCTGATATCATTTTTCGGCTGGATACCGCCGGGCAGATCATCTTTATCAGTCCGGCCATTTTGAAATACACCGCATCTGCCGATTCACTGATCGGTCAACCCATATTCGATCTGGTGCCACCTGATGACCTGCCGAAAGTGCGATATAATTTAATAGAACGGCGAACGGGAAAACGGGCCACCGACGGCCTGGAGCTGCGCCTGCTGCTGCCTGGTACAGACAAGGAGACCAGCGAAGAAACACGGTATTTCAGCATCTCTGCTGAAGGTGTCTATCAGGGGGACGCCCCCTGTCCGGACGCATTTATCGGTACGCAGGGAATCCTTCGTGACATCACCGAACAAAAAAAGCTGGAGGAAAAACTCCTGAATGCCCAGAAGCTTGAAGCCATCGGGAGTCTTGCCGCCGGAGTCGCGCATGATCTGAACAATATTCTGGCAGGGTTGGTCACCTACCCGGACCTGCTTTTGCTGGAATTGCCCAAAGACAGCCCTCTTCGCGACAAGATTTCCATAATTCAGCGGTCTGGAAAGAGTGCCGCAGCCATTGTTCAGGATCTTCTGACCCTGGGCAGGCGGGGTGTGAAAACCAATGAAGTTGTCGATGTGAACGCCGTTGTCAGCGACTATCTGGCATCGCTGGAATTTGCCGCCACCTGGAAACACCATCCGAAGATAAGCCTGGAGACCCGGCTTGCACCGGATCTTATGAAAATAAAGGGCTCCAAGGTGCACCTGGCCAAGGCAATAATGAACCTGCTGACCAATGCTGTCGAGGCGATGCCGGCCGGAGGTAAGATCACGCTCTCTTCGTACAACCGGTATCTCGATGTATCCGTCAAGGTATACGAAGAGATCCCTCCGGGTGAATATGTGTGTGTCTGCGTTGCCGATGAAGGCATTGGCATTGTCGGCGAAGATCTCCGCAGAATATTCGAGCCGTTCTACAGTAAAAAAACGATGAAACGAAGCGGCTCAGGTCTCGGCATGACGGTAATCTGGGCGACCATCAAAGATCATGGCGGGTACATCGATCTCCAGAGCCGTGAAGGTGAAGGGACCCGGTTTACCCTGTATTTTCCAGCCACACGGGAGCAGGAAGACCTTGCTGACCATCGGGTGGTTTTGGAGGATTTTGTGGGAACGGAGCGGGTGCTGGTGGTCGATGACATGCCGGAACAACTGCAGATAGCTGCCGGTATGCTGACAAAGCTCGGCTATGCCGTTACGGCTGTGGCAAGCGGCGAGGCCGCGGTACAATATCTTGCAACCCACTCTGTCGACCTGGTCGTTCTCGATATGATCATGCCGGGGGGCATGGACGGCCTGGAAACATATATGCGAATCCTTGAGACCCGACCAGGGATGCGGGCAATCGTCACCAGCGGTTTTTCCGAATCGGAACGGGTCAAGGCCCTCCAGCAGCTGGGTGCCGGAGCGTATATCCAAAAGCCGTACACGCTTGAAAAATTAGGCGTGACCGTCAGGAAGGAATTGGACCGCCCGTTATAACCGCCTTTGTGCCTTGATCACGGCGGCAATCTCTTCGCCGAGTCGAGCGATATTATGCTGCTGCGCCGTCACCCATGCGTCATAGCCGTTTCCCGCAGGCTGTTCATTGAACTGGCTGCGGCGGGTGATCGGGGCCCTGGTGCCTTGAGGGTCGACCAGTGTCCAGCGTACGGTCAATTTCGCCTCCCTGCCCAGGTCACCGTCCATGGCCAGCACTTCGACGGTAATTTGAAGATTGGGTTCACGGCGCTCGTCTCCGGGGAAAATGATGACTTGTTCCGTACCCAGCCTGCCGGCCAATTGTTCCGCAAGAGCGCGGGCTACTTCACGATCGACATTGCCGGCCCATCGATGATACTCGCTGAGGTGGTAGCGCCCCTCGGTCCCGCCGGTAGCAATTTGCGATTTTTTTAAGATGTCCGGGATGGTAACCGGACCGACGCTCAGGACCAGTTGGTCGTTCCGGTTGTCAACGGTGGTGGCGGCCTCCCTGCCGAGCAGGCTGTAATAGGTAACCTGAGGCGATGAAGCCGAGCACCCCGCCAAGGCCGCGCCGATTGCAGCAAGCAGCATAATGCAACGCAGGGATGAGAAAATGTTATTCATTGGATCGTTTCTCCTTTCCGAAAATGATCGACTGCGGCCGGTTCTCCAGCGTATCTACCAGATCACGCAGTGAACGGAGTGTCTGGGTCAGTTCCTCCAGGGTTTTTTGCGTCGTGTATTTTAACGGCGAGTCTTTACCGAGGGTCCGTTGCAGATCAA
>JBFJXW010000114.1:0-12115 GCA_041622895.1 Desulfobulbus sp.
ACACGAATTCTAATAAAAGCGATGGATAGTGGCAGTAAATTACTTTTTTTGACCGGACATTGTCAATACCTTTGTGGAATATTGCAGCTCTTGTTGCTTTCTGGTATTCATGCCCCATGAAACTATTACTCACCTTGATAGGCTTGGTCCTTATTCTTGAGGGTTTGCCCTATGTGGCATTTCCCGAAGCCATGCAACGCTGGCTCAGGCAGATCCTTGAAATGCCTGCGGTTCACCTGCGTCGTGTTGGCCTGTTCGCTATGGCCGCCGGTTTTTTCTTCTGTTATCTCGCCCAGAAAAGCGGTCTGTTTAATTAGACCGATTACCTTCAGGATTGGGTAAGCGAGGCGAGCGGAAGGTCGTGCCACCCACCTTTTTACCGATTGACTTTTATCTTTGCTCATCATTACAATGGCACGGGTCATTTGCCGAAATGGGCGAATGGGTTCTCTGGTTTTTGGCCTCGAACAGAGTGGGCAGCAGACTTTCGGCCTAACCCGGACCGATTGCGGTGCAGAACTTTGAGCGGCACTACGTTTCCGGAACATACGCGTACATGTTCATGAGCAATCTGATCCAGGAAAGCAGCAATGGTTAATTATTTTTTCTTAGACAACAAGATGGTCAGGATGGAGAGCGGTAACAGCTCCGTGAGTCCTAATATCTTCTGGATCGACCTAATAAATCCCACTGATGAGGAGAAGCATCAGGTCGAACGGGATTTCAGGGTGGAGCTCTTCACCAAACAGGAGAGTGAAGAAATTGAATCCAGCTCCAAGTATGTTGAGACCGAAGACGAGATTGGTATTAACCTGAATTTTCTTATTCAGGAGAACGAGGCCTTCTCCAATGTACCGGTTTCCTTCATCATCAAGGATAAAATACTGGTCACTCAGCGGACGCATGAATTTCGCTCATTTTCAGAAACGTATCGAAAGCTCAGAGCAACCAAACCCGTCGATGGCGATGATATATTTCTGACAATCCTGGAAACCCGCATTGATTTTGATGCCGATCTTATCGAGAATATCACCGACAAGATTTCCGCAATCAGCAAGGAAATGACCCGCGACAAAGATCCCAACAGGGATCTGTTGCTGAAAATTACCGCCCTGCAGGAATCAACCATTACCATTCGGGAGAATATTGTAGAAAAACAGCGTATTCTCTCCTCCATGCTCAAAAGTAAAATGTTCCCCAAAGAAGATTATGAGAACATGCGCATCATGATCAAGGACGTGGGCTCCCTCTTAGATCACACGTCGTTTAATTTCGAGCGCCTCGAGTTCCTGCAGAATACTTTTCTTGGTCTGGTTGATATGGAGCAGAACCGAGTTATTAAAATTTTCACTGTGGTCACCGTTATCTTCATGCCTCCCACGCTTATTGCCAGCGCCTATGGCATGAATTTCAAGTTCATGCCCGAGTTGGATGAGTTATGGGGGTATCCCTTTGCTATTTTGTTAATGTTCCTCTCATCGGCTATGACCCTGTTGTTTTTTCGAAGGAAAAAGTGGCTCTAGCGAGAAGGTCCGGGGACTTTATTTTGCTGAACCGGCCCTCCTTCTTGTTGTACTGATTGTTCTCCATCCCATCTTCACAAAGAGGCCATCCCTTGTCTCCCGTTTCTTCCAAAAGCCGCCTGAAGCCCTTGTATATTATAGCGACAATTGGTGTTGTCATCTGGCTGCTGGTCCAGTCTTTTCAGCCTTCTCTGTATGATCCCAAAGCCGTTTCCCGACCGGTTGAAGCTCGAGGAGATCTTGCCGGTGATGAACAAAACACCATCGATATTTTTCGCAATGCGGCTCCTTCCGTCGTTTATATCACCAGCATTGCTTTGCGGCGTAATCTATTTAGCCTGAATGTCTATGAGATTCCCCAGGGTACGGGTTCAGGGTTTATCTGGGATAAAAAAGGTAGGATCGTCACCAATTACCACGTTATTTCCGATGCCAGCCGGCTTGAAGTCACCCTGGCCGATCATTCTTCATGGAAAGCGGTCTTGGTGGGCGCGGTGCCGGATCGCGATCTTGCGGTTCTGCAAATTTCAGCCCCGGCTAATAAATTACGCCCTATCACTATTGGCGAGTCAAAAAATTTACTGGTCGGCCAGAAAGTGTTTGCCATCGGCAATCCCTTTGGCCTGGATCAGACACTGACCACCGGAGTGGTGAGTGCGCTCGGTCGTGAGATTACCGCCGTCACCGGACGCACCATCCATGATGTTATTCAGACTGATGCAGCCATCAACCCCGGTAATTCCGGGGGACCGCTCTTGGACAGTGCCGGTCGGCTGATCGGTGTCAACACGGCAATCTATAGTCCCTCTGGCGCCAGTTCAGGGATTGGTTTCGCCGTGCCGGTGGGAGAGGTCAACCGGGTGGTTCCGCAGATTATCAGCCAGGGAAAATTGATTCGGCCGGGATTGGGCATCACTTTAGCCAACCCCAGGCTGGCGAAAGAACTCGGTCTGGACGGGGTGCTGGTGCTCAAGGTGTTGCCCGGTTCCACTGCGGAAAAGGCAGGGATACGGGGAACCACTCAGGTTCGGGACGGTTTGGTCGTGGGAGATATCATCTTGGCGGTCAATGACAGGAAGGTGAAAGATTACGATTCACTGCGTGACGAATTGGAACGGTACAAGGTCGGTGAGGTGGTTATCCTTACGCTGTTGCGGGATGCATCAACGGTCGATATCAAGGTGCCGCTGGAGGCAATGAATTGAAAACGGGCTGAGATAGGTCGGTCGCCACGGCCCATCAGCCCTGTTCGATCCCTCCCCATTGTCTACCACCCACCACAATCTCTTTACGCCCCATAGGTGGGCTCAGGCAGGTACCCGCCCTGCCTGCGGTGTTATTTTCTTCGAACACTGTTGCCTTAATTGCTTTTTAAACGAGCATCTCAAGGTGCTTTAGAGCAATGAAGGCTTTTTCTTGCGGCTATTGGAGGTTAATCGACCGATGAGCCAACCGATCAGCAGGACACTGCTGCCAGTGACAAACCATTTAATCGATTCGTTTTTTTTCAATACGGTGTTTTCTATCTGAACCGTGGCAAGTTGTGCCTGCAACGCTTTTATTTGCTGTTGTGCGTCGCTCAGCGAGGTTTTCACCTGCAGGACACCCTCGGGATCCTCTGTCAGCGTTTGATATTTATCGGCAAGGGTTGCTCTGTCAGTTGTGCAGATAACAATCTCCTCTTTAAGGCGATTATTTTCCTCGGTTAATTCTTTCAAACGCATCGGGATATCCAGAGGAGCGGTTTTGGAATCCGCCTCATTTTTCAGTGTGTTAGGTGGCAGGATAGGGGTGTCGCTGAGGTAACGGCTGCGAACCCAACCTTCGACCCCATTTTGTAAACGTATATACGACCAGTCTTTTTCTCCCCGTACCAATTCGACGGGTGTCCCCAATGACACCGTTGTCACCAGTCTGGACGTATTGGTTTTTCCTTGCCGCATGGTGATTACCAGGCTCGGTTTGACATATCGGGTTTCTGCCATGACCGGTGGCGTTGTCAGGCAGCCGAGCAACAGCAGGGTCAGAGCGGCGAACGCGGGTCGTTGATAAGGAGGCAGTTGAATATTCATAAACAGATTCCTGAATTTGTTAGATCTAAAAGTTGTAAGCAGAGTGAGAACGTTTTTGTCTATTTTAGATGCCGTGCAGTGCGAGAACCTACCACGAATCGTTTCTGATGGCCAGATGCGGCCGAGCAGACCCCATGCTTAGGACAGTATTAGACGGTGCTGAGTTTCTTTTTTCTGATTCGGGCCAGTTCCCGCATGTTGCGCGCCTTATCGGATTCATCGACTATCTCCCGTCCGATGATTTCTTCGAGAATGTCTTCCATGCTGATAACCCCGGTAACGCTGCCGTATTCATCGACGACGACAAAGAGGTGTTGATACCGCTCAAAAAAGTCGACAAAAATTCGATCCAACGGTGCGGTTTCCGGAACAAAATGGACCGGACGCATGAGCTGTGATAATTTTAGGGTTTCCTGCCCCACAGCTGCTGCCATCAGAATATCTTGACTCAAGGCAATGCCCACTACATTATCCGGTTCACCATCATAGACAGGCACTCGGCTGTGCATCCGCCAGCGCTCCTCCATGCGTGCCGCATCTTTAATGGTCAGGGACTGGGGAACGGAAAAGGTGACCGTCCTCGGCGTCATTACCTGACGGACCGTTTTGGTTCCGAGTTGGAGAATATTTGAGATAACCGTCTCCTGGTCGGCTTCGATTTCTCCCGATTTTCTACTGAGGCTGGCAATGGTCTTGAGTTCCAAAGCCGAGATCTGATGCGGTTTATGGCTGTTGGGAACAAGGCGCGTCATGAGTTGCGCCAGCACGATTATCGGTTTCAGCGCCACGATCATCAGTTGCAGCGGCACAGCGATGTAGGGCGCTATTTGCCTGGAAAAGACGACGCCAATCGTTTTTGGAAGAATTTCCGCGAACAAAAGAATCCCCAAGGTAAAACAGACGGAAAACCAAACCAGACCATGTTGGCCAAAAAGGGCAACGGCAGAGGCGCCCGCCACTGTAGCTCCTATGGTGTTGGCCAAGGTGTTAAGGGCAAGAATCGCCGTGATCGGCTTTTCGATATTTTCCTTGAATTTCCTTAATGTCTGCGCCTGGCGGGGATGTGTTTCTGTCATCAGTTCCACCTGAGAGGTGGACACTGAGAGGAGGGTGGCTTCAAAAAGGGAACACATCATCGACATAAATAACGCGCTACTCACTGCAAGGATGAAAATGGTCAACACGGTAACCTCCGCGATAGTTGTTCAGGTTTTTAGCTCAGTATCGGCTAACAGGAGCTTTGCCAATTGAGGTTCAATCAACTTTAGTGTATGAAAAACTTACTTTAAACAGTTCCTGATCGTTTTGAAAGCGTTATGCAAGATCCAACAGGGAGGAATGTGTCCGGTGCACAATGAGGCTGTTGCAGTAAAACTGGCAGGAAAAAATCCCCGTGAGTACTCTGGCGATCTGCTGGTCTATCTTGTGGAGGAAGATGTTCCGCACATTGCTGCGGATATTGACAAGGTCATTAATAAAGCCCTGCAGCAGGTGTGGGCGACTGGCGATTTCAAAGGCGAGAAGGAACAGGTGTTTCTTTTCTATCCGTCTTTGATAGTGTCGGGCGATGCGCCAACTGTTCAGGCGAAACGGGTGTTGCTGGCCGGTCTGGGGAAACAGAACGATGCCATTAATGTCCGTAGAGAGCAGCTTCGTCTGGCAGGTGGTGCTATCGCCAAACAGGCTGCTGCCGTTAAGGCGGTTGAGCTCATGATTGTGCTGCCCAAGGATTTTCTTCTGGACGCCGCTGAGATAGCCGAATGTCTCACCGAAGGGTTTTTGCTCGGCAATTATCGTTTTGAACTCTACAAAACCCCCAAGAAAGAGGGGGGGGAAGCGGTACAGGTGAAACGCCTGTTGCTCCATAATGGCGGTTTGTCCACCAGCGCCGTCCGCAGGGGCATGGAACGGGGAAGAGCGTTGGCCGAGGCAACCTGTGCAGCTCGAGACATGGCCAACCAGCCGGGGAACGGCTGGACTCCGGGAGAATTTGCGGAATACGCAAAAAAATTATGTAAAAAGAGCAGCTTGAAATGTAAGGTGCTTGATAAGGCTGCCATGCAGAAACTAGGAATGGGCGGGATTCTCGGGGTTAATCAAGGGTCTGCCCTGCCGCCGTACCTAGTGATCCTTGAATACAAAACCGAAAAAAAGAATCCAACCATACTTTTAGTGGGGAAAGGGCTGACCTTCGATTCAGGCGGTATTTGCACCAAACCACCCAGCGGTATGGAGGATATGAAATACGATATGTGCGGTGGAGCAGCGGTGCTCGCCGCCATGCAGGCCATTGCCGAAATCGAGATCAGTGGTGTCAATGTAATTGGTATGATTCCTGCGACGGAAAATCTGTCGGGATCCGCAGCCTTTAAGCCCGGTGATGTCATTCGCCAGTATGGCGGTAAAACATCGGAGATCATCAACACCGACGCCGAGGGACGGCTCATTCTGGCTGATGCTCTGGCTTACGGTATTGCCACCTACCAGCCGGAAGCAGCTATCGATCTGGCCACCCTTACCGGTGCAGTTATTGTTGGCCTTGGTCATCATTATACCGGTTTACTGACCAATAGCGAACAATTGGCAGCGCAGTTACTCGAAGCCGGTGGGCAGGTCGGGGAACCAATGTGGCGGTTACCGCTCGGACCGGAGTATCGTAAGATGCTTGATTCACGGGTGGCTGACATCAAGAATACCGGCGACAAAAGTGCCGGAACCATCACTGCTGCCTGCTACCTGCAGGAATTTGTCGGCGAAACACCGTGGGCCCATCTCGATATTGCCGGAACCGCTTGGGATTTTACTGAAAAATCCTATATTCCCAAAGGGCCTTCGGGAACGGGTGTGCGGACGCTCGTGGCCTTGCTCAATCAATGGAAAGCCCTGAAGCCTGTTGAAAAGAACTAAGAAGGTGACGCCCGGGATGCGTGTACTGTGTAGCCCGAGAGCGTGCCAAAGGAGAGTGCGATGCTAGCAAAGAGGAAAGGAATTACCGTCAGTCGTCAGATCATGGATGACCAGCTGCTGCATCCAGAAGCGACTGGCGAACTTACCGGACTGCTCAACGATCTGGTTGTTGCCGGCAAGATTATCAGCGCCGAGGTCAACATGGCAGGATTGGCTGATATTTTGGGGCAATCGGGCAGGACCAATATCCAGGGAGAAAGCGTGCAGAAGCTTGATGATTTTGCAAACCAGACCATCAAGCGGCGGATGGAGCAATGCGGTCATGTTTGCGTCATGGCTTCTGAAGAAGACGATGATATTATACCGGTACTCGATGGATATGATGGCAATTATACCATCGCCTTTGACCCGATGGATGGTTCGACCAATATTGATGTCAATGTTAGTATCGGCACTATTTTTTCCATCCACAAACGGATTAGCAAATCCGGTCAGGGGACACTGGAAGACCTGTTGCAGGCGGGCAGCAAACAGGTTGCCGCCGGTTACATTATTTATGGTTCTTCCACGGTGATGGTCTATACCACCGGTTCCGGTGTGCATGGTTTTACCCTTGACCCGAGTGTCGGTGAATTTTTCCTCTCCCATCCGGATATCCGCATCCCGGAGGCTGCCTTGTATTACAGTGTTAACGAGGCCTATGCCAACCAATGGTTTGACAGTACCCGCAACTATATCGATTATTTGAAAAAGGCTGATAGCGGCAAGGGGCCATACAGTCTGCGTTATATCGGTTCACTGGTGGCCGATTTTCACCGCAACCTCATCAAGGGCGGCGTTTTTCTCTATACCCGTGATAAAAAGAGTGGGGAAAAATCGGAAGGCAAATTGCGGCTGCTCTATGAGGCAGCGCCTCTTGCGCTGGTTGTCGAACAGGCTGGTGGGCGAGCGATCACTGACGACGGTCGACGTATTCTCGATATCGAGCCAATGAACCTCCATCAGCGGGTGCCGTTGATTATCGGTTCTAAGAAAGAGGTCGATTTAGCGGAAAAATTTCTCCGCGGGGAAATGTGAATTTTCTTGCTTGACAAAAAACGCGAGCGCTTTAGTATGAGAAAAATTTAACGATGGAACGTATCATGGAAAGAAAACTCGCTCTACTTCTTCTGCTTAGTGAACTACACAGGGAAACTGTGGCAGGGAAGCGAGGTCTGTCCTGACGGGCATCGCCGAATATGACCCCTAAAGCCACGGTTTAAATACCGTGGCTTTTTTTTTTGACTTTTTAACGGAGACCACAATGAATCGGGAAAAATTGAAAAAGTACCGGCCTTATCCCCGGGTCGATCTTCCGGATAGAACGTGGCCGGACAAGGCAATCACCTGCGCGCCGGTCTGGTGCAGTGTTGATCTGCGCGACGGCAATCAGGCGTTGATTCAACCGATGAACCTTGAAGAAAAACTGGAAATGTTTCGACTGCTGGTCGACATCGGTTTTAAGGAGATTGAAGTGGGTTTTCCTTCTGCATCGCAGATTGAATACGATTTTATCCGCCTGCTGATCGACGGCAATCACCTGGGCGAAGGGATTGTCCCGCAGGTGCTTACCCAGGCCAGGGAGCAGCTGATTAAAAAAACCTTTGCTTCCATTCAAGGTGCGCGAGAGGCTATCGTTCATCTCTATAATTCGACCTCAACCCTGCAGCGTGATATTGTATTTAAGAAAGGGCGTAAGGAAATTATCGATCTCGGGGTAGCAGGGGCGCGATTGATTCATGAGCAGGCCAAGAGCACCGATGCCAAAATCCGTTATGAATACTCTCCGGAAAGCTTCACCGGAACGGAACTCGATTTTGCCCTGGAAATCTGTGAAGCGATTATGGATGTCTGGGAGCCGACTCCAGAAAACCCGGTGATTGTCAACCTGCCGGCAACCGTGGAACTATCGACACCCAATATCTATGCCGATCAGATCGAGTGGTTCTGCCGGCATATGAAAAACCGCGATTGTGCCGTTATCAGCCTGCATGCCCACAATGATCGCGGATCTGGTGTGGCCGCCACAGAACTGGCCCTCATGGCCGGAGCCGATCGGGTCGAAGGAACCCTGTTCGGCAACGGGGAACGTACCGGCAACGTGGACATTGTTACCCTGGCGCTCAACATGTTCACCCAGGGAGTTGATCCTTGTCTTGATTTTTCTCGCATTAACCGGGTCATCAATGTCTATGAACGCTGCACCAAGATGAGCGTGCACTCCCGTCACCCCTATGCCGGTGAATTGGTCTATACAGCTTTTTCGGGGTCGCATCAGGATGCGATCAATAAAGGCATGACTGCGGTCGAACTGACCGAAAGCGGGATGTGGGAAGTTCCCTATCTGCCGATTGATCCCCAGGATGTTGGGCGAACGTATGAATCAATTATCCGTATCAACAGCCAATCGGGTAAGGGCGGCGTCGCGTATATAATGGATCGCGAATTCGGCTTCAAACTGCCCAAGGATATGCATCCCGGATTCGGTCGAGTCATCCAGGAAGTGTCGGACGCGTATGGCGCCGAACTGACCCCGGAAATGATTTTTCATACCTTTGAAAAAGAATATTTGTTGAATAATAATGGTTATTATCTGAAATCATTCAATGTGCTCAAACGGCATATCGATCGGGAAGAGGAATTGTCCACCGCTGAAATAGAGGGGGTGGTAGTGGTAAAAGGCGAGGAAAAAATCATCATGGCCAAAGGAAATGGTCCGCTGGATGCATTTTGTGAGGCATTGCGAAACGGTCTTGGCCTGCAGTTTGTTCTCCATTCATACCATGAGCACGCCTTGACCCGTGGTAGTTCATCTAAAGCGGTGAGTTACATCGAAATACTCGATCAGGATCAGGAAAGCTGGTGGGGTGCTGGTGTGGATACCGATATCATTGTCGCCTCGATCAAGTCGCTGCTCAGCGCTTTGAACCGATCGGCAGCCAAAAGAAAAAAGGAGTAGGAACGCTATGTCTTGCGGAAGAATGGGTCTTTGGGGTTGTGCTTTATTGCTGCTGGCCGCTTTGCCCGCCGGAGCAGAGGAAATCGGCAAGGTGAGCACGACATTTAAGATGATCGGTGCTAACGATAAGATCGTGATCGAGGCCTTTGATGACCCCGATATCAATGGCGCCACCTGCTATGTCAGCAGGGCAAAAACTGGTGGTGTATCCGGAGCGATCGGTATGGCGGAGGATACCTCAGACGCCTCGATCTCCTGCCGCCAAACCGGGCCTATCACCCTGCCGGAGCGAGTTGCCTCCGGTAAGGATGACGGCAAACAGGTCTTCAAAAAATCAACCTCCATCCTGTTTAAAAAGATACAGGTGGTGCGTTTTTACGATAAAAAACGCTCAACGTTGGTCTATCTGACCTATAGCGATAAATTTATAGACGGGTCGCCCAAGAATTCTATTTCCACTATTGTAGTGCCCTCGGGGACACAAGGAACCGTTTCGAATATGCAGGGAAACTGAAAAGTCAAATTTTTGAGACGATGCCCTGCATGCTGACGCATTCTTTGCAAAATTGCTGATTGGTTGATGGACTCTGACAGCGCTTACAGTAGTTGCGGCCGCAGCTTTTACAGACAACAAGGTTAGTTGTTTTGTTGTGACAGATTTCGCAGGGTTTATCTTCTTTATTCATGGGCATTCCCTCATGGTGATTACATTTTGCAATACCATATCACAGACGAATGAGGAAGGCTAGAGGTGCCTGCCACAGCGCAACACTAATCCGGTCATACAGCGTCCCGTATGATCGGATTTTTTTGTGGAACACAACGGGCTATGCATTCATGTATTTGGTGATGCGCCGGCAGGATGGGGTCCGCATTCGTTGAATATACGCGCTGTACACCGGTCGCAGCGAGTGCGGTCAAGACGTTCGTAAATAGTGGCGATAGCCTCTTCCTTGGATTCAAAAATATTGTCGGTTCCGATGTCGAGAAAATAATTCACCAGCCTGAAATAGCTGCAGATGCCTTCCTTGATGCCAAGCAGGTACAGTTGGCCCCCATTTTTTGTACGCTCCTTAGCCAGATGCACGAGAAGTTCCGCGCCGGCCATATCAATGAAATTCATCCCTCGTGCCACGATAAGCAGGTGTATCTGCTCCGGATAGAGCAGTTGGAGACGCTGGATTTCTTCCCGGACATGGTTAACGGCACCAAAGTAGAGGGAGCCGTCGATGCGAATAATTTTCAGTTGCGGGCATTCGGGGAGTGCAGGATCGGTGACAAACGGTCTACCCGGGTATCGGGGATCGGGCACCCTGGTCATGATGTGCGGGTGCGAGGTTCGGTTGAGGTAGAGTACCAGCGAAAGCATGATTCCCAGGAGGATGGCGAACTCAAGGGCCAAAGTCAGGGTGCCGACAAAGGTAACGGTCATGATTACCGCTTCACTGAGACTGGTCGCAAAAATTTTTTTAATGTGATGCTGGTCAAAAAGACTTGCGGCCACCAGGAATAGAATACCTGCCATGGCCGCATTAGGCAGGTAGGCGGCCAGAGGAGCGACAAAGATGACGAGAACTATCAATAACCCGCCGGCGAAAATAGCCGCCATCGGTGTTTTGGCTCCGGCTTGATAGTTAAGGCCGCTTCGGTTAAAGGAACCGGTCGCAACGTAGCCTGAAAAAAAGCTGCCTACGATATTGGATAACCCCTGGCCGAAAAATTCCTGATTCGCGTCCAGATTCTGGCCGGTACGGTCGGCAAGCGAGCGGGCGATCGAGACGGCTTCAGTCAAGGCGAACAACGTGGTGGCCAAGGCGACCGGTGCGAGTATTTTGAACGTACTCAGGGTGAAATGGGGCGCCGACAGGGGAGGGAGGGTCGACGGCAATGCCCCGACCGTGGCGATTTGGGTCGATTCCGCACCAAACATCCCGTTGAGAAGGAGCGCTGCAAGGCTGCCAATCAGCATTGAGGCGATCATAAAGGGAAATCGGGGAAAATAGCGTTTGATAAGCAGGCCGGAAACGAGAGTCATCGCTCCGACGGCTATCGTATGAGGGTTGCTTGCTCCGGCATGGGTGACCAGGGCCTGCATGGTTTCAAAAAAATTATGGGTGCGCGGCAGGGAGAGCCCGAGGAAATGCTTCAACTGGCTTACGGCGATGAGGATGGCTGCTCCTGCGGTGAAGCCGACAACCACACTATGGGATATGAAGTTGACCAGGGCGCCGAAGCGGGCGATGCCCATCACCAGTTGCACCATGCCCACCATCATGGTCAGGGTCAGGGCCAACTGGACATACTCCGGACTTCCCGGTATGGCATGTAGGGAGAGCGAGGAGAAAAGCACAACGGAGGCTGCTGTGGTTGGACCGGAGACCAGCAGCCAGGATGAACCAAAAAGGGCGGCAATAATGGCCGGGATCATTCCGGTGTAGAGCCCGTATTCCGGTGGCATGCCGGCTATAGTGGCAAAGGCGACCCCCTGAGGCAGGGCAACGACGGACCCGGTGAGGCCGGCGAACAGGTCGTCCCGAAGAGTGCTCCTGGTAACATGGGGCCACCATTTAAGGAAGGGGAATGCGTAGCTTTGCCAGCCTTTGCGCTCGGAAATG
>JBFJXW010000115.1:0-12103 GCA_041622895.1 Desulfobulbus sp.
GGGTATGCCCGGCTTCAAAATAGCGGGCGATGATATTAGCGGTATGGAGCAGGAATGCAGTGAAAAAAATACCTCGGCCAATTCGACGCACACCAGTTTTTTTTGTAAGAAAAAAAACCAGATAAGCGGCGGTGGAGAGTAGATAGGCCACAGTACTGCTCTGGAAGAGCAAAAAACTCATGGAGTCTCCTTTGTCAAAGCCGTTAGGTCAATATCAAACGGCTTCCCCAGCACCTTTTCCAGATGCTGCTGGATCTTGTCCCTGCGACCGGTCCGAAGCCATTCGACTATATCGTCATGGAGGATCTTTTGAAACAGTATCTTTTTTTCCTCCTGAGTCTTCGTCCTTTCGGTCAGAATACGATCACGCAGGATAGCCATGAGCGAGGTAAGCTGAGTATATTCCTCGCCAAAATCCCTTTCAAGCCGTTGCCTGACCATGGCGGCCAAAGCAGGACTCTTGCCGTTGGTTGCCACGGACAAGGTTAAATCACCCCGGCGAATCGAGGCTGGCACTTGAAAATCGCACGATTCAGGCCCATCGGCACTATTCAGCAATAGACCCGCGGCCCGAGCATCTCGTAGCACTGCATTCTGCACCGCAGGTACATTGGTTGCCGCAAAAACAAGAAAGGCTCCCTCGAGATCGAGAACACTGTAGGGGTGGGCCCGCCATTCGATCGCACCCCGACACTCCAGAACCTGCAAGTTCGCAGTGATAGCTGGGCTAACAACCCGAACTCTGCCTGCACCGGCGAGAATGCCTTGAACTTTTCGCTCCGCAACACTTCCTCCGCCGATCACCACACAGAGCTTGTCGGATATGTTAAGGCAAATGGGATACACAGTACGTTATAGTTTTATGGTCAACGTCGCATCAATTAAACAGTCGCATTTTTTTCTGCCAGACAACAAAAGAGATGGTCTTTGCATCGTGCATAAAACTGCAATCTGGTTACGCTATAGGATCCGTCGAGTAATCAGCCACGGGGTTGTAACCGGTTCAGAATGATACTCTTATCTTCTTCCAGGCTCTTGAGTTTTCTCCTGGAAGCGGAGATAATATATTCCTTTTCAGCCATTTTCAGGAAGGGTTCCAGGCTTCGGCGCTTGACATCATGTGCAAGATAAATCACACCATCAGGTTTTATCGCCTTGCGCAACACATTGAGCAATGGTTCAAAAAATTCTTCGCGAAACAGAATCTCGGCTCCGACTATGACATCATATCGCTCCATCTCAGGCGGGTCCAACCAATCCAGCATGGCAAACTGCACATTGCGCAACTTGCTTGCCGCTGCATTGATCCGCTCAAAATCAAGAATCAAATCTTCGTAATCGGTCAGCGTTACCTGAAAGCCGGCTGCTGCAGCGGTAAGCCCAGGAGCCCCCAGCCCCGCGCCCAGTTCCAGCAGCGTTGTCCCCTTGCCGTATGGCAGACCGGCAATAAATTCGGACATGACAATGGCTGCTTCCCAAAGCCGGATCCAGAACGGAAAGGTAGAGACATCCTTTAACGGATCTTTCCCACCGAGGATTTGTTCCAAATCCGTGATCTTGAGCAGTTGAAGTTGGTGCTCTCTAATTTTCAGCGGCTCAAACGCCACTGTATACCGATCTTTTATGCTGTTGTACAGTGCCAGCTCAACCGGCGGCAATGTCTGAGGATCCATTATCTATCTCTAAAAAGGAAGAAGTGCGGTAGCAATCTGCTGTACAATGACGAGAAGGCTGATCCACATCTGCAAAGCAAGGGACGAAAGGAGCTGTGCGCATGCCAATAATCAACCAACAAAAAACGCGTGATCAGGTCGAATGCCTTGTCTCCATGGCACGATCCGGCTACCGAACAAAAAAAGAGCGGACCGATGTGTGTCGGCCCGCTCTTGAGTACAACAAAACGACTTCAGACTATCAGCAACCTTCCAGAGCTTTTCTAGCTGCCTTGACGTTAACTTTGTCGCCTTGTTTAATCTTTTCGACGTTATCGCATTTCATGGTTACCACATCTCCTGCAACGCTTTCAACAGTACAGGTAACCTTGGCAGCAAATACCGCACCAGCACTCAACACAAAAGCCGCTACCATCATCGCCGTTACAATCTTCTTCATTATACTCTCCTTTATGAAATGGGTTGTACAAACCAAACCAGTTGCCTTTTTCCTGTGCCACAATTTAAGAAATAGCTCTGGGATTGTCAACAGCTATTCCGAAAACAAGGAAAGGACTTAAAGGCATCAAAGCACTGATTCAATATCTCTTTCCAACAATCCATGGGTTGCAAATCCGGGGTATTTCTTTACCACATGCCCCTTCTTATTAACGAGAAACGATGTTGGAATGGCAGCGACCCCTCCAAAATTGCGGGTTGTTTGTTGGTCCGCCATTAAAACCTGGTAATTAATCCCCGTCTTTTTCACCAACCTAGCCACAGTGCCGGGTCCGCCTTCGTCAACCGACAAAGCAACGACGGCAAATCCTTGACCATGAAATTTGGTCTGCAGCGCTTTCAATGTCGGAATTTCCTGCAAGCAGGGCGGACACCACGTGGCAAAGAAGGTTATCAGCATAGCTTTGCCGCGGTATGCCTCACTGGTAACAACAGAACCATCAACCGCAGTTGGCAGAGAAAAAGGAGGCAGATTCACTGCGCTATGGCTTTCCGTACAAACAAACAAGAGGCATAAAATAATTCCCAATGATTTCAATCTATTCATAACAAGCTTCTTTCTCAAAGATAAGTTCAAATCAATCGCAGGATGTTGCAGTGGCCTCAAGCAACATATTGTCCGCGTCGATATAGTGCCAGGTCTCTTGGCTCAGGGCGACACGCTGTGCCATGCTGACGGCAAGGGGGTCGTTATTGATCCCCTTTTTACAGCAAGATATACCTCCTTGAACCAGGAGAATCAAGAATCCAATTGCCCTCATGCTGTAATATCAAGCAGACTCTGCATCATCTGGTTGGTAGTTTTGAGAGTTGCCAGATTGGCAGTATACGCCTGTTGACTCAACAGCAGGTCTGGGATCTCTTCAACAAGATCAACATTTGACGGCTCTGTCAGTGCATTTTCTTGATTGGTCGACGCGGTACGCAACGCTCCGGTTTGCACCTGCTCAAGGGTGGCTTGAACTCCTTGAGGAGATTGCGAGGATACAATGACCCTATCTTTTTTAAAACCCTCAGTATTCAGATTTGCGACATTATGGGCAGTTTTCTCGATTTTTTTGGTAAACACCTGCAAGCCTGATAAAGCCGAATGAGCTCCAGCAATCATTGCCTTCCTCCTTCTACAATTCTATTGATAATATATTCTAGCAAAATGAAGGCCAGATTACAAGCCACGTATCTTCCGATAGCATCCCTGCATTTGCGTTTCCTTGAAAACCGTTGCACCTTTAGTGCGTTCCGAGTAGATAGTTTTGCGTAAGTAAAGCAATGTGCACAGTTACCGTCCTTTATTCATCCCCTCATTTGTTCATAAATCATGGCTCAACGAATTTTTCTTTTGCCCCTCTTTTTTTTCTTTTTAATCCTGCCGTCACTCGTATTGGCCAATGTGGTCGACCGTAGCGTCGCTATTGTTAACGAGGATATAATTACTCTGTCAGAAGTAAACGAACTTGGCAAACCGTTTTTCCAAAAAATCACTGAAGAAACTCCTGCCAATCAGCTCAACGAGGCTTTACAACAGGCTCGAAAGGTTGTGATCGATAAGCTGATCGACAAAAAGCTCCTGATACAGGAAGCTAAAAAACACAACCTCCGTGTTAGTGACGAGGAAGTTGAAAACGCTCTGCAGCGAATCCTTGCCAACAACAAAAAAAATATGGAACAGTTTCGGCAAGAGATAGGCTCCATGGGACTTAACGAAAAGCAATACAGGGAAGATTTACGTGAACAGATATTAAGCTCAAAATTAATCAACTACGAAATTCGCTCTAAAGTTATCATCCCCGAAGATAAAATCATCGACTATTATGATACCCACTATACTGAGCAACTCGGCAGTGGCAGTTATTATATCCTTCAGATAGGGTGTACCTGGGGAAGTAAAAATCGAAACGGCGTAACGGCGACACAAGCAGCGGCCAAAGCCAAAGCAGAGAAGGCGCATGAACTTGCCGTTAAAGGAGAGGATTTCAAGGAGCTGGCAAGAAAATATTCTGATTTACCTTCAGCCAACGATGGCGGCGATTTGGGTACCTTTCAAGCAAATGAAATTGCCGCGTATATGCGTGATGCCATTACCAGTCTCAAAACGGGAGAAATCACCCCCATAATCGAAAGTGACAACGGGTACCAATTCTTCAAGCTCGTATCGAGCGAAACAGGAAAAATTGTACCCAAAGCACCCTACAAAGCAGTAAAAGACGAAATTCAAGAAAAGCTCTATCAGCAGGAAATGGCCATTCGATTCAAGGACTGGTTAAAATCGATCCGTGACAAGGCCTACATTAAAATCCTTTAGAATCTTGCGGAATGCCCTCGCTGTTCCGCAGGGCGAAATGTTCAGTTTTAGGATCTTTTGCACAAGGATCCTTATCAACAAACCGTTCCCCAACATTGCGGTGAACGTTGTAACTATTAGGCATGACAGCTAAAGAAAACATAACCGCTCCCCCTTCCGAAGAGAACGCAGCTGGCCACCGTCTGCAAAAGCTGCGACAGGAAAAAGAGGTAACGATTGAAGAAGTCGCGCTGGAGACCAAAATTTCTCGTGCAAATCTTCGCGCCATCGAAGCGATGGAATACGAAAAACTACCAGCGGACACCTTTACAAAAGGGTTTATCATTCTTTACGGAGAGTTCCTTGGAGTCGATGGACGAAAGATCGCAAACCAATTCTTCATCGAACGTGATGGCGGCAAAAAAAACAGCTCTTTGTCTAAAAAAGGATTACCCAGCCACTCTCTATCCCCCAAAAAACTGGCCGAACCGGCGCACATCTCCTCAGCAACCGTTGCAGGCATCCTGCTTCTTTTGATTGTTCTTTCGTTTACCGGTTTTTGTTTCTATTTTTCCTGGAACCCCCTTGCCTATCTCACCAACCGGACCCTCAGCCTATCATCCTCCATGATCAATACTTTTCATCCGGCTGATCCGACCACAGGTAACGAGAAGGCGCATAAAACCTTAGATCTGCAAGCGCGTTTTCTCAAAGACACCCGGATTATGATCGCACTCGACAATAATGAATCCATCCAACAGGCATACGCCAGAGGGACAAACGCACACTGGGAAGCCGAAAAACAGATTCATCTGGAATTCTTTCAGCCGGACAGCGCAGAACTTAAGCTCAACAAAACGACAGTGCCCTTCCCTTCACCTGTCAACGGGCGCTACATTCTCAAAATTCCTGCTGGCGCAACCGCTCCATGACCCTCCGCAGCACCTGCGGCATTGTTTTAAAAATTAGTGAGCACGGTGAGTCGGATAAACTGGTCACCCTGTTCAGCAAGGATTTGGGCTGTGTAACCGGTATTGCTAAAGGGGCCAAAAAAAGCAAACAACGGTTTGTCAATAAGCTGGAAGAATTTTCCCATTTGCAGATTTTCTACCGAGCGCCTCGTGGAGCAACGGGACTGCTTTTTATCAGCGAAGCCGAACTGCTCGGTGCCCATCTGGTGCTCAGAAGAAACTTTCGACGATATGTCGCTGCAATGTACATCAGCGAGCTGATGTTGCGCTTTACCAGAGAGAATGATCCGGACCCCCAACTCTACGCTCTACTGAAATGGGCGATTATGTCCCTTGACCGTGCAGATACGCCTCAAAAAATTGCAGCATTATATCATCTGCAACTGCTTATTGCTGCGGGTTATCGCCCCGAACTAAGCGAATGCAGCATCTGCCGGCAACCTGTGGGCCCTGGACGTACCTTTGTGCTTTTACCCGGAAACGGTTCCTTACGCTGCAGCTCCTGCCAGCCGATGCACGATCAATACCCGCGACGCCTTTCCGTCCAAACGCTGAAATTTCTGGCTAAAGCCCAGGATACAAGTCTCGAGCGTCTCAACCGTTTACAGCTGTCGGAATACACAGCCATGGAAGCGTTGGAAGCCTTTTATTATTACACTCTCCATCTCCTCCAGCACGACATCCACTCCTGGCAGGCTATGCGTTCTCTCAGCACCCTACCGACACGCAAAAAATTATGATACACTCAAGGCCAGAGGCAGCAACTCTCTAAGCCCAGAAACACTACTGTAAAACGCTCATTTCCGGGCTGCTCCGTACATGCTTCTTGACTGTCCACGGGTTTTACTTTATTGATCGCTTTTGCTTTTATCGCAACCTGCCTGCATTCTCTTTATGTTTGCAGAACGTACATCCTGAAGCCGAAACAATGCGGATGCATCTATCCATTAAACATGATACTTTGCCAGCTTTCCATGTGATACCTTCGCGATGTCAGCTGTATTAGTTTTTAATACTACCTTATTCAAACAAGTACTCGCCGATTCTTTTCTCGGGAAAAATTTTCGTTTTTTACAATTCTGCTACGGATTTCCTTCTAACCCATTGGCCCTGTTCTACCGCTTATGAATCGTTCCAGCCTGATCATCACCTTTATCATGGGGTGTCTTGCCGTATTGCTTTGGAAAGTCGTCAACGTCCCCAACATTGAACCGCCTTGGCCTTCAAAAATACAGGGGTTTTCTTTTTCACCTTTCCGCGAAGGGCAATCACCCAGCAAGCAGATCTATCCGTCTCTTGAAGAAATCGATAAGGATTTAGCCATCCTTGCCGGCGAATCACATGCCGTAAGGGCCTATACCGTCGAAAAAAACCTCGCCGAAATCCCCCGTCTTGCCGCGGCCCATGGACTCAATGTCGTCCTTGGAGCGTGGATCACCAAGGATAAAAAAGCAAACGAAGAACAGATCGCTAAATTGATCAAGGTATACCGTGAAAATCACCGCAACATCATTCGGGTGCTTGTCGGTAACGAAGTAATGCTTCGTGCGGAACAGCCCGTTGAGCAAATGATCAAATACATTGATGCTGCGAAAAAATCCATCTGGGCACCGGTGAGCACGGCCGAGCCATGGCATATATGGTTGAAATATCCTCAATTGGTCGAACATGTCGATTTCATAGCGGTGCACCTGCTGCCGTATTGGGAAGGTATCCCTGTGGACAAGGCGGTTGATTATTGTGTTATGCGCTACAACCAGTTGCAAGAAGCTTATCCCGGCAAGCCGATTGTCATCTCAGAAGTAGGATGGCCGAGCGGCGGCAGGATTCGCCAAGGCGCTGTTCCCAGCCCGACCAATCAGGCTAAATTTCTTCGCCGGTTTCTCGATGTCGCCGAAAAAAATCATTACACCTACTACATCATGGAGGCCTTTGACCAGATTTGGAAACGAAATCTGGAGGGTGAAGCGGGTAGCCTATGGGGGGTATATGATGATCAACGACAGCCAAAATTCGAATTTACCCAGCCGGTCATTAGAATTCCACAGTGGCGCGATCTGGCAGCTATCAGTATCGTACTGGCTGTCATTATTCTTTTGCTGCTATTTAGAGACAGCAAAGGGCTTTTGGACCGCGGAAAAGGCTTTCTGGCACTCATCGCCTATGCCATTACCACTTTCGCCGTCTGGGTCGTGTATGATTTTCAACAGCAGTACATGACCGTCTCCACACTCGCGGTCGGCATTGTACTGCTGTTCGCTGCAACGGGCGCTATTCTTGTTATTCTAGCCGAAGCCCATGAA
The DNA here is from genome assembly GCA_041622895.1 of Desulfobulbus sp. GTDB lineage: Bacteria > Desulfobacterota > Desulfobulbia > Desulfobulbales > Desulfobulbaceae > Desulfobulbus. Next base: position 7,727 of record JBFJXW010000115.1, read on the forward strand.
TGGGCGGAATCCCTGTGGACCAATAAATGGCGCCGCCTGCCGCAACCGGTGGAGACCATTGCCGACAAGGACCTGCCAATGATATCGATTCATGTGCCGGCCTACAATGAACCGCCGGATATGATGATCCAAACGCTCGATGCTTTGGCGCGGCTCGATTACCCGAGATTCGAAGTTCTGGTTATCGATAATAACACCAAGGATCCGGCTGTTTGGGAACCGGTCGCGGCACATTGTCAGACATTAGGAGCGCGCTTCCGTTTCTTTCATGTCGATCCGCTCGCAGGCTTCAAGGCGGGTGCACTCAATTATTCTCTGCGGGAAACCGCTCCTGAAGCGGCAATTGTAGCCGTCATTGACAGTGATTACATTGTGGAACCCAACTGGCTCAGAGCGTTGGCACCGCATTTTGCCGACGAAAACATGGCGATCGTCCAAGCCCCGCAGGATTACCGGGACGGCGACGAGAATATGTTTAAAGCCATGTGCATGGCCGAATACCGCGGTTTCTTTCAGATAGGTATGGTGACCCGCAACGAGCGCAATGCCATCATTCAACACGGCACCATGACCATGGTTCGGCGAACGGTGCTTGACGAGGTCGGTGGTTGGGCGGAGTGGTGTATCACTGAGGATGCCGAACTCGGCCTACGCATTTTTGAAAAAGGTTACGCCGCCTGTTATGTGCCGTACAGCTTTGGCAAGGGTTTGATGCCGGACACGTTTCTTGATTACAAAAAACAGCGATTCCGGTGGGCATACGGTTCCGTACTCATCCTTCGCCATCATATGATGGCAATGTTCGGCCTGCAAAAAACCAAACTCACCCGCGGCCAGCGGTATCATTTTCTTGCCGGCTGGTTGCCTTGGTTTGCTGACGGCGTCAACATGCTGTTCAATCTGCTGGCCCTGTGCTGGTCCTGCGGCATGATTCTTGTCCCGCAATACTTATCGCCACCGCATATTGTTTTTGCCTGTTTGCCGATAGCCCTCTTTTTCTTTAAAAGCCTGAAAATGTTTTTCCTCTATCGCAGCCGGCTGATAGCGACCCGCAGGCAAAGCATTGCCGCCGGTCTGGCGGGTTTGGCACTGTCTCATACCATTGCCCGGGCCATGCTCACTGGATTCATCACCCGGCGAATCGGTTTTTTTCGTACACCGAAAAATGCCCAGGCCAATGCTTTTTTTAAGGCACTAGGGGATGCCCGTGAAGAACTGCTGTTCGCGCTGGCCCTGTGCCTGGCCATTGTTGGGGTTTTACTGCGGGAAGACGGGGATATGCTTGATGTTCGGGTATGGGCACTGGTGCTAGTGATCCAGGCCATACCCTACTCTGCTGCGGTCGTGGTTTCCCTGATCAGCGGTCTGCCTCGGTTGCCGGCAAAACTGGTTGGCGCCATGGCGCCTTTGAAAGGAATGGAGAAGGATTAACTGGAGCGAATCAACTCGAGCAGCTCTTCAGCACTGAACCGGGTACTGACATCAGCACCTTCGAGCAAAGAATTGGCTAGGTCGCGTTTTTCCTGATGCAGGCGGACGATCTTTTCCTCGATGGTGTTGACAGTAACCAGACGATAGACCGTGACCGGGCGTTTCTGTCCGATCCGATGCGCCCGATCAGCGGCCTGATCCTCCACCGCCGGGTTCCACCACGGATCCATATGAATAACGTAATCAGCTGCAGTCAGGTTTAATCCCAAACCACCCGCCTTGAGACTGATGAGAAAGAGGTCGCCCTCGCCTGACTGAAAGCTTTCAACCTGTTGTTGCCGATCTTTAGCCGGGGTAGTGCCATCGAGATATTTATAGTCAATCCCCTGTTCATCGAGATAAGCGCGAATCAGGGCCAGATGACCGGTAAATTGACTAAAGATCAGCGCTTTATGACCGCCTCCCAGCAACTCCTCCACCACCTCCGCAAACACCTGCAGTTTGCTTGAGGGGATATTGATCTGCTCGTTAATCAGTTTGGGGTTGCAGCAGGCTCGTCGCAGCCGCATGATTTCCGCCAAGATCCGCAGATGCCGTCCAGTCTTCTCACTGCTGCCCTCAATATTTTCGATAGCCTGCTGCCTGAGCGCCTCGTAAAACTGTAACTCCTCAGGCTGCATTTCAACCCGAAGGGTTATCTCGGTTCGCGGCGGTAACTCTTCAAGCACTTGCGACTTGATCCGCCGTAACATAAAGGGTCGGATCAGTTTCTTCAGGGTTCTTCTTGCCTCCCGGTCATGATACTTCTCGATGGGAATACCGAATCGACGATTAAACTGTTTATAGGTTCCCAAAAGGCCGGGATTGATGAATCCAAAAAGATTCCATAGTTCTCCCAAGTGGTTCTCAATGGGGGTTCCCGTGGTGAGCAGACGAAACCGCGCATCCAGACGCATGGCTGCCTTAGATCGCTTGGTTGCCGCATTTTTAATAGCCTGCGCTTCATCGAGAACAACCGATTGCCATTGCACCTGTGCAAGCAGTTCAATTTCCTGCTGCAACAGGGTATAGCTGGTGACCAGGAGATCGAATTTCCCCAGAGATGAAATGATTTCATCCCGATTTAGTTCTGAAAACATGTGAAAATTCAGGGTCGGGGCAAATCGATTGACCTCTGTCTCCCAGTTCATGCAGACTGAAGTGGGAGCTACCACCAGTGAAGGCCCTTGATGGGCAAGGCTGAGGACGACAGCGATCGATTGCAATGTCTTGCCAAGGCCCATATCATCGGCGAGACAGGCCCCAACGCCCAGATGCGCCAACCGGCTCATCCAGATAAACCCTTCCTTCTGATAATCACGCAATTCAGCCTTGAGGGTTGAGGGGACCTTAGGCATCAAATCCTGGGCTTCGGAAATCGCCTGCAAGCGTTGCCTCCACCCCTTGTCCGCCTTAGTCTGTGCCTGACGCGTCAATTCTTCCAGGGCAATTGCGGCCAGGGGATGAATTTTTACCTCCTGCTCGTTGCCCGGTTGACTATTACCGTAAAGGATGAGTTCCTCCAGCCGATTACGAAACTCCTGAGTCAGTGCCAAAAACTGCCCTTCCCCCATGGGAATAAAACGGCTACGAGTTTCCCGGACCTTGTCGAGCAAGGTCTTCAATTCCATCACTTCTTCCTGGTCAATCTCCAGTTTACCTGACAGGGTAAACCAATCCTGCTGACTGGTGCGGATGTTGAGATTCAATTGGTTGACGCCCGCCTGTCGGCGCACCGTAAGTTTTTCTCCCTCAGGCCACTCGAGAATAACGCGGTCTTTGATTTCCTCGATTTCGAGCAGGACTTGCAAACATTCTTCAGGATCGAGCAGGTGCCACTCCCGCCTATTTTCTTGCTCAAAGTCAATGGCCAGATCAAGCATCGGGCAACTTTCTTCGATTTCTCGTGCTTTTTCCTCTTCAAGCCGTAGGTTTCTTCGGGTTCGCAGTCGTTTACCGTCAATCTCGGCAATGAGATTCCCTACCCCGACACCGGGTTTTAAAAAAGGCCCTCCCTGAGAAAAAGGACGAACAAAAAATTCTATCCGGAATCCACTGCCATAGGGAATGATATGGATATGAATGGTGGGATCACTTTCAACGATATCAGCAGGAACTCCTTCCCCAGGGACCTCTATAGCCGAATGAACCGTCATGAAAGAGGCTATATTACCAATAGCGTCCAACACCTGGCGGCTGGCAGCCAAAGGTACCAACAGACCTTCACGACCGGTGATTGCGGCAACTTTCCTATGTTCTTCGTTGATATGAATAATACGGAAGCGAGTAGGAGTTTCCGGCCAGACGGCAACATTACCCTCACCGATATCCTGGAAAAAATGAATAAACAGCGATTCGCCCTTACGTTCGACCACCAATTCTGGTTCACCGGCAACGATTTCCACCGGAGTCTGTGGCGATCGTCGGAGGAATACCAAGGGATGTCCGATCAGTGCGGGAAGCGCTTTTTCAGTATCAAAGACATAGCCCCCGTTTTTCCCACCGCTCTCTTCAGCCTGATACAGGGCAGCACAGATCAAACGATCCTGATTAGTCAGATAGTCAAGATCTTTAGCCAAAACTAAACGATTATAGGCTATGGTGCGGCCTTTCGTCCAGTTCCCGGCCGTTGCTCTTTTCTGTTCTTTCGGGATGAGTGACAGCGTCCCATTTACGTGCTCGACCAGCCAACAAAGTCTTGTTGAACGCTCCGGCTCCCTGATTTTGCTTGTCACATCGATCAGGTCTTGCAAACTTTGTTTCCATGATGCATGCGGGGCAATAATGTGGGTCAGGTAACGGCACTGTAGGCGAGCGGCCAGACTCTGTGCCGACGCCTTCATTGCCTGTTGGCTTTCGTCAAGCGTTGCCAATAACTCAGCGGATTCCATGGCGACCCAAAGATAC
>JBFJXW010000116.1:0-11871 GCA_041622895.1 Desulfobulbus sp.
CTACCGGCATTGCCGGGAAACAAAGAAACACTGTCCGCATTATTTTTCTCTTTCGTGTGCAGCTGCTCAAGTGGTACCAAGACATCAGTGAAATCTGTTCCACCCGCAACAGACCGTTCCTGCGCAGCCTGTACCGTTGTAGATCACCAGAGCATGGCGTGCGACTTTTATGGTGCATGATGGAGAGCATCCCCAAGAAAGACACGAGGTTCAGCACGGCGTATACCTGCAACAGGGCTGATACCATTGCGGCCGGCGGGTCTCTCCGTGCGCGATCCGAATGGTACACACCACTGCCAATCATCGCATCGACGCTCCCTTCAAGCGCGGACACATGCGGTGCGCATCAACGGAGTACGATCAGCCAGAGGGAGTCCCCCATGCGAACGCAGGATGAAATGGAATTTTTTTTCAAGGCACTCAGAATTGCCGAAAAGGCGCACCGGACAAGGAACAAGGGTGCTCAAAGCAGAAAAGCGCCCAAGGGAGAAGATCGGCCGGCATATATCATTCATCCGGTTGAGGTCGCCATGCTCCTGCAGAATGCAGGTGGCAGCACGGAACTGGTCGCAGCCGGGCTCCTGCATGATACCATCGAAGACACAGACCTCACCGCACCATCCCTGCTGCAGGCGATAGAGGTTCCACGGGTGGTCGATCTGGTTCTGGCGGTCACGGAACTTGACAAGGGGCAAAGCTGGGAGTTGCGTAACGGTGATTATCTCGAACGGATCCAAAACGCTGATATTGAAGCGCAGACATTGAGCTGCGCAGACAAGCTCTGTAACATCCGCGACATGTGCTCTTATTTGGACAAGGGATTCAAGATGGAGGATTTCACCTCGCGGGATCTCACCACCCAAGTGACGAAATTTAGTGCACTGAGAACCGTGTATCGCAAAAGGGTTCCGGAAGTGATACTGGCCGGCTTCACCCATTGGCTCAAGCAGCTGGAAAACCATCTGCATCCCTAATCAATCCCCTCCTCTTCAGCGCATCGAGGATGGGCACACTCCTGCAGCCCATTACAACTCTTACAGGCAACCGGCATAGTACATACATGAAGATACGTCCCCTCACCCCCGAAAACTACCCAAAGGCTGCTGCGTTACTGCAGCAGGCATTCGCCCCCAGCAGATACGAAGTGCAATTATTCGACAAACTGCATGAACAAGGAAGAACGCTGCGCGAGTGGGTGTGCATCCATCGCACGACGATCACAGCCTATATTGCTTTCTCGAACGCCTATGATGGGAAGAAGGTGTGTGGTTTGCACCTCGCACCGCTGGCCGTAAAACCGCAGATGCAGGGCCAGGGGATCGGCTCCGAGTTACTCCGTTTCGCCTTGAGACAAGAGGGTATCCGGGAAAGCACGATCTTTGTTTTGGGAGACCCAAAATTTTACCGGAAGTTCGGCTTTGAGCGGTGCGCCCTGCCTCTTTGCCCCTTTGACAAAGGCAATGCCCATTTCCTCAGCATCCGCAACACCGCCACCCACAGGTATACCGTGGGATATGAACCGGAATTCAGGGTGAAGAAATGACGACCAGCGGTCACGATTGTGACCGTTTATGGATTACCCGGAGTTAGCGAGCCTGGCCGATAGTATCTACCAACGATCGCCTCTCCCATGATGATGATGACGGCGGTGACGCGGATAATGCACCTCTCGATATTCTCTATACCCTACCGGCCGATACTCACGATATTCACCATAATATACCGGTGAGGGCGGAGGATAGTAACGGATTTCCCGATACACTTCCCTTGGCGGGCAGGGGGGAGGGGGAAGCGGTCGCACATTGTATTCGTAGGCATCGACATTTCTGACAAACCCGCCCAAATCGACCCCCACATAGATATTGGTCCGTGCCAGCGCCCCATGAGGCTGTCCTGCAATTATAATCAATGCAAGCAACTGGATACCCCAGATACGTATTGTCCGTGTTTTCATTTTCATTCCCTCTTGGGCGTTTTTAACCCCAATGCTTCTCAATATCCTTAACGAAACCTTCCCAATGGCCCTTGACGCGTCGTTGATCACTGTCCTTCAAGCCGTGTTCCGCTTCGTACCACAGCCCTACCTTTCCTTTTATTCATCAATGGCACCAGACAGAGAGGAGGAGGTATTCTCCAGTGGAGGCATAATCGTCAGCACTCTCGGATCCGCCATACACGATGCCCCTCGTTCTTTCATTAAGGGACTCTCCTTTTGCAGGTTGCGCCGGTTGGAACGCATCCTCTGGCTCCCACTTTACTCGTTTTCCAGGAGGTGTCACTCTATGTAGGCTGGTTTGGCACCCGACAAAGGGCCACGTCGGGTCGATGTCGACATCCTATATCATGCTGAAATATCGTTATTGCGTAAGGAAGGAAAGAGAAGAGAACGAAATTTGGAAGAATTGGTCCTGAACGATTGACAACAAAGCACACTTGAGAAGAGACAACCTATTGCTGCACAGCGCCTGTTGTTCGGACATAAGTAATGGGACAGGAGTGCGTCAACGCTTGGCCGGAAAAAGCCATGATCACGATTCAAAAACCAGAAACATCGCTGAAAAGAAGTTTTTAAATTTGCCGTTGCTACACGGCCTATTCAACCCCCAAGCGCTAACTGAATCGCCGAGCACGTTCTGCACAAGCGGCAGCCGGGCAAAATAAAAACAGTATTCACTTCAACAACCGCATAAAAAAAGCACTTAACCAATAAAGGCTAAGTGCTTGATATTGTGGTACGCCAGGCAGGAGTCGAACCTGCGACCCACGGCTTAGAAGGCCGTTGCTCTATCCAGCTGAGCTACTGGCGCTTATTTTCGGTGGCAATGTACCGAGGAACTGCAGATAACGCAAGAATTATGAAGCGACCGGTGTGATCTCTTCCGCCATGCCGCATCTCCAGACATCCCCTTTTACTCATCCCCCTCGTCAATCCGCTCCCAGATCGGCCCCGAAGCGGTGTCGTGAATGGTGACGCCTTTGCGCAGCAATTCCTCACGGGCCGAGTCAGCGGCTGTCCAGTCCTTGAGCTGCCGGGCCCGTTCGCGCTGGCGGATGAGCTTGTCGATTTCCGGCGTCAGCGGACAATGCTCGAGGCGAAGAATGCCGAGCACCGTATTGATCATCCGCAAGACCTCAAGTACATCGATTTTCTGGCCCCGATCAAGATTCGTCAACTGGACAATCGGGTTGGTCTGCTTAATAAAATTAAAGAGCGCCCCGATGGCTCCGGAGATGTTGAGGTCGTCGTTCATGGACTCCGTAAACCGTTTCTCCAGCTCAGTCACATAGGATGCCACCTCAGGATGCGGCAAGCCGGCCGGCAAACAGAGGAGTTTACGGGTATATTCATCGATCCGCTTCAAGGCGGTACGCGCGGTGTTGAGCCGCCTGTAGGAGAACATCAATGGTTTACGATAATGGACACCGAGCAGCATGAATCGGATTTCTCGACCGCTGTAGCCCTTGTCGAGCACCTCTTGCAGCGTGACCACGTTGCCGGTCTCGCCTGCCATCTTGCGGCCATCCTTCATCAACTGGCCGGAATGCACCCAGTAGTTGGCCAGAGGTTTGCCGGTCAGGGCCTCGGCAATGGCGATCTCATTTTCATGATGCGGAAACACCAAATCCTGGCTGGCGGTATGGATATCGATGGTTTCCCCCAGGTACCGGGTCGACATCGCCGAACACTCAATATGCCAGCCAGGGCGAACATTGCCCCAGTCGGTCTCAAAGAAAATACCGGTTTTCAATTCCGCCAGGGTTGAACGCTTGAGCAAGGTAAAATCGCGCGGATTGTCTTTCTCGTAATTATCGAGATCTACGGTCTGTCCAAGTTTGATCTTGCTCAGGTCGATGCCGGACAGCCTTCCGTATTGCTTGAATTTTGAGATGTCGAAATAGATGGAGCCCAGCTTTTCGTACGCATAACCCTTATGAATCAGATCGTGCGCGATCTCGATCATATCGCCGACATGCTCCGAAGCCAGCGGGTATCCCGAGGCTTTCTCCACATTGAGCGCCTCGGAGGCCTGCATGAACTCGTTGATATATTTACTGGTAAAATCACGCAGGTCGGTATTGGCATTGATTGCCCCGGCGATGGTATTGTCATCAAGATCGGTGAAATTCATGAACGATTCCACCGTGTAGCCGCAATGCTGCAGATACCGGTTAATGAGATCTGCGACGATGAACCGACGGCAATGGGCGATGTTGGGCGACTCAAAGGCGGTCGGACCGCAGGCATACACCGTGACCCGTTTTTCGTTAATCGGCCGAAACACCTCTTTTTTGCGGGTCATGGTATTGAACAGCCGCAACTGCGAGGTTTTTTCCTCTGTCTTTGGCTTCTGAACGAACAAGGTGGTACTCAGATAGCGCTCGCCGCCATCAGGAAGAATGGTGACGACACAACCCTCGGTCAGCTCTTTGGCCCGTTCCATGGCGACAAACATGGCCGCGCCGCTGCTCATGCCGGCAAAGATACCTTCTTCGGCCGCCAGGAGACGGACTGTGCGGAAGGCATCCTCATCGGCCACGTTGACGATAGCATACGGCAGGGTTTTATCAAAGATGCCCGGCTTGTAGGACTCCTTCATGTTTTTCAGGCCCTGGATCTTATGACCGCGATAGGGCTCGACCGCAATCACCCGCACTTCCGGATGATGATCCCGGAACCATCGAGACAGTCCCATAGCCGTACCCGAGGTACCCAGTGTAACGATGATATCGGTGACCCGCCCGCCAGTCTGCTCCCAGATTTCCGGAGCCGTGGACTTGTAATGCGCCTGCCAGTTAGCCGGATTGTTGAACTGATCGGCAAGAAAATAGCGATCCGGATGTTCGCGGGCCAAGGCATAGGCCTTTTCGATAGCCCCATCGGTGGATCGCTTGGCCGGGGTAAGGATAATCTCCGCCCCATAGGCCTGCATAATCAGCCGCCGTTCGATGGAGGCCGATTCCGGCATAATCAGTTGACACCGGTACCGTTTGGCTGCGCACACCATGGCCATACCGATGCCGGTGTTGCCGCTGGTAGCTTCCAGAAGAATTTTGTCGTGGGTCAGCTCACCGCTTTTTTCTCCGGCCTCGACCATGGACAGGGCCACCCTGTCTTTGATCGAGCCGCCAGGATTACGGGATTCAAGCTTGCCCATAAGCTGGACTCTATCGGCTGCGGGGTTGAGCCGAGCTAACTCAACCAAGGGGGTATTACCTATTAATTCAACGAGTTTCATGTTGTTTTACGAATATTTCAAAGGAACGGAGAGATACTTGCAGGCGGCAACATATCCTATTTCCCGGCAAAGAGCAAAAAAAGCCCTTCTGCACTGTGCACTTTACAGGAATCCCGAAAACAACCAGCGTATTTTCCAGGAAGGCTACCATCCAACAGCTTCGACAAGCCTGTATCGCGAGAAGCCGTACGACCTTTACTTGTTGGTATAGGAGGCAAAGATATGCCACAGGCGCTGCAGCGCTTCCCGGCATTCCTTATTGGAAACCCCTTCAGTCATTGAACGAAACGACCGTTCCTTTTCGGGATCAACCGCATGGGGTTCAGGGACAAAGCGCTCCGGCGAGGGCAGGGTTACCGGCTGCAGCTGCCAGCGAAGATCTTTTACCGGCTGTTCGGTTAAAACCAGGTTGATCCGTTCAAGCAGATCGAGCTTGATGTATTGCATATGCTGCATCCAGGCCGAATCCTGAACAAAGATCCAGAGAACATCGTTACGGAAAAAAGCGGGTGTCGTCAGCTGGGCCACCTCTTTACCGACGATAGCCGGCCAATCTTTAGACAGACGGAATAATCGCCATTGATTGATCCATTTTTTGTTTGAATACACTTCCGAGAGGGTATTTTCGAGAGAAGAGAGGTCGCCTTTTTTACGGCTGGTTTTTTTTTCCATTATGCCCACGAATAAGTATGCGTTGTTCTGTCCACGAGAATGTAGGCTGGCACCAAACCAAAAAGGATTCTGCTATTCCTGAACGTCTACCCTGAATATCCTTCAAATCTCCAAAGAAATATACAGGTTTTCCAGACACGGTGAAGAACCGAGAGGGTATAAACAGCTACCACAAACCATACAGGGGGGCTAGCGACCCATGCGACCGTGTCAGCCCCCTCTAACTGTACACATACTATCCTTTTTCCAAAGAACATGCATGATGAAATCATTGACAGCTACCGCATTTCGCGCAAATCAAACCACCAGGACGGCCGGATATGAAGGAGAACGACTGCGCACATAGGCAGCCATAAGGCATAAAGACCAGAGTTCTCAGGTTTCCTGCAGCAAGAAGCACTGCCTTGCACCGCTTGAAATGCACCGTGTGAGCTTTGTATCACCACATGCATCCTTGGGGGTATTTCACTTCGTTCTCTGAACAGAACCCGTATCCACAGGGTGGCGGCCGAGTCGCTGCCTGCGCACCACCACCGACGAACAGTATTGCATACCAACCAACGACCTGGTCTGTAAAAAAAACACCACCGTATGGAACGATGCCCGTAATCATCTTTCTCTCCTCGCTGCAAAAAAACAAAGGCAGGGACAGGGAGGAGGCGTGAAGAAAAAAAAGCCCCGCCGCAGGCGGCGGCGGGGCAGATCTTATTTTTTCTCTTTCACGAAGCAGCATACAACCGCTATCCAACCTGTCCTGCCATCAGCGGTCATCTCACCAATGATGGGGACGGTGCTGATGGTGGCGATGCCGATATTCTCGATGAAACATCGGCCGAGGCGGGGGAGCATACCGATGCCGTGGATACCAGCCCCTGTGATGAGGCGGAGGTGCATACATCCGATGAGGAGTGGACACCCGAGGATGTCCTGTCCAGTCCCTTCGATACACCGGCGGCGGAGGTTCCCTTCGCGCATGGGGTCCGCTGCTGATAGCCATAACAAAGCCACCAAGATCGGCACCCACAAATAAATGTTCTCTCGCCTCGACCTGTTGTGGTTGCCCCGCCAACACCAACAACATCAACAGGCTCCATATGTTCATGAATTTATTTTTCATTTTTTTCTCCATTGGTGCAATATTTCATTGCTCTGTTGTTCAACTTCAGGCCCGTAATTTTTTCTCGGAACCTGAAGATGAACGCGGTCCTTTTTCTTCAACCCCAATATCGGCTCACACTGCAGAACCACCTTTCCCCTTGCCAGTGACGATACCGTACAACGATATGGACCTTGCGGTTGCGGGGGTGTAAGTATCAGTGTCAGCAGCAATGCCGCTATTCCTGCTGTCCAATGTTCGTCCATGGTTAACCATCGTCTCCGTGTACTGGTCGAGCTGATCACGTCTCTTCCGTTTGCTGTCAGTGTATGGGGTCTTTTTGCCGGTGTCAGTCGATATCGGGTGGTTTACCGCCCGATACGGGGTCATGTCGGGTCCATGTCGACACCTGACAACAATTTGAAATAAATCAACAAAACAAAAACACAGACTACGTGGTTCCATCACAGAAAAAGGTCATTTCGATGACGAGAAAAAGAGTAAGTGATGCAAAAAAAACGCGGAACAGCCCTCTCATTGAATGGTCAGGGGCGGTTATAGTAGTCCCAAAAGAGAGGGCAATATGGTAAGGAAGGGAACTATAGGTCAGGAGATATATTGTCTTTTTCTACGTTGGATCAACAAGGAGAACATCGTCCGTGAGTACCCAGCAAACAGATCGATTCATTTATATTGTCGGTGAACACCAAAATGCCATCATTCCGGAAAATGAGGAAGTTTTCGCCTTCACCCGCAGCACCATGCAGCAAATCGAGACCGAAGAGCTTGCGGCAGTGATTGCCAATGTGTTTGGTAAAGGACACTTCTTCCCTGGCCCGGAAGAAGTGGTCACCTCTGTGATCCATGAACTGGTCGGCAGGGATGCAAGCTTTAAACAGGACACGCAACAAAAGGGAAAATGCACGCTCATCACCGCGCTCAAACGCCTCGATGGCGAAATTTCGGTAAAAATATCGGCAATCATTCCGGTGAAACCGGATACCCTGAACATCGAAGAACCGGAAGGTTTTCACGCACTGCTCCTGGAAACATTGCCGGAATATCAAACTGTTTTCACCGAAGAAGCCTATGCCCCCGACTCGAAAATCATTGAGATCATCAAGGAGGCTACTCTTCACCATATACACAAAAAATTACACTGAACAACCCGCAGCAGGACAACAATCCATCGAATGCTCCACTACGCCTGCCTGCCCTCTTCGCCCTGTCGTGGTCTTTTTTCCCTCTTTTGGAAGAAAAACAGGCGTATTGCTCTGGCGCCTGAATCCTTTTATGATTATTATTAAATAATTACTTACTGTTATCATACCTTCCCCAAACGAATGGATTTCTATGGATAACAAACACAGATATAATGTGATTTTTGCAATTTTTGCCGCTTTCGGCATCTTGATCATTCACGAGTTATGGGTCGAACAGCAGAGCATCACCTCGGTTCCGTACAGTCAACTGGAAGCCCTGCTCCAGAAAGGCAAAGTAGCGGAACTGACTATTCGTGAGAACTACATTGTCGGCGAACTGAAAGAAAACGACCCTAACGGCAAAAAAATTATTGTTGCCAACCGGGTTGACCCCCGTTTAGCGGAGCAACTGAGCAAGTACGGCGTACCGTTTTCCCAGGTTTATGAAAGCAAGGTGCTGGTTACCCTCCTCTCCTGGATCGTTCCCGCCTTGATCTTTTTTGGTATCTGGATGTTCATTTTTCGTAAATTCGCCGACAAACAGGGGTTGGGCGGCGGCTTCATGAACATCGGCAAATCCAAGGCTAAGATCTACGTCGAACATCAGACCGGAGTGAGTTTCGACGATGTTGCCGGGGTCGATGAAAGCAAGGCCGAGTTGCAGGAAATCATCGAATTCCTCAAAGCTCCCGACGCATACGGCAAACTCGGAGCGCGGATGCCCAAGGGAGTTCTCCTTGTCGGCCCTCCTGGTACAGGAAAGACGCTGTTGGCACGAGCCGTGGCCGGGGAAGCGAGTGTCCCTTTTTTTTCGATCAGCGGCTCGGAATTTGTCGAGATGTTTGTCGGTGTGGGGGCGGCCCGTGTTCGGGATCTTTTTGAACAGGCCAGAAAATCGGCACCGGCGATCATCTTCATCGACGAACTCGACGCCCTGGGACGTGCCCGTAATGCTGCCGGATTTGGGGGGAACGATGAACGGGAGCAGACCCTCAATCAATTACTGGTAGAACTGGACGGTTTTGATCCAAGCAGCGGTCTCGTGCTGCTGGCGGCAACCAACAGGCCGGAAGTGCTCGACCCTGCCCTGCTGCGCGCTGGCCGTTTCGATCGTCAGGTCCTGGTCGACCGACCCGACAAGCTCGGCCGCATCGCTATTTTGCAGGTGCACATGAAAAAAGTCCAGATAGGCTCCGATGTCGATCCCAGCCAGGTTGCGGACCTGACTACCGGTTTTTCCGGTGCCGATCTCGCCAACCTGGTAAATGAGGCCGCGCTGCTTGCAACCCGACGCCAAGCCGTTGATGTCTGCATGCAGGACTTTACCCATGCCATTGAGCGGATCATTGCCGGTCTGGAAAAAAAGAATCGACTGCTCAATCCCAAGGAACGCAAGATTGTCGCCTACCATGAAGTCGGCCATGCCCTGGCCGCTCTGGCCCTACCAGGGACGGACACGGTGTACAAGATCTCGATTATTCCCCGGGGAATCGGCGCACTGGGATACACGCTGCAACGCCCCATCGAGGATCGGTTCCTCATGACCAAGGAGGAACTGGAGCACAAAATCGCGGTGTTGCTGGGAGGACGGGCTGCAGAAAAACTTATCTTCAATCATCTGTCTACCGGAGCAGCGGATGACATAGCCCGAGCCACGGACATTGCCCGCAACATGGTCACCCGCTATGGCATGGACCCGACTATTGGATTTGTGACCTATGAAGAAAATCAACAGACCTTTCTGGATCAGCGTGGTCCCGGCGTCAACGGTTGCAAAATCAGCGACAGCACCGCCCAGCAGATTGATGCCTCGGTGCGAAAGATCATTGATGACACCTTTGCCACAACCTACGCTATTTTGGAAAATAACCTGCCTGTTCTGGAGCGCTGCGCCAAGGCGCTTCTGGAGAAAGAAACACTTCTTGAAAAAGAACTGGTTGAATTGGCCAGTGATTTACAACGGTATCGTCAACAAAAAGAAGGCGCATAAGATCTTTTTCGATCTTGTGCGCCTTCGCGACAGTGCCTTTCGCCTTTTTTCATCCGGAAAAATCGGCCAAACTCCACATCATTTCAACGCTGACTTCGGCAAATACGGCGTTATATCTTTTTCATATCGGGTCAGTACGCGGAACCCGTTTTTTTCCAGAGCAGCTATCGCCAGATCGCCTTCCGCCTTGGCAACCCGCATTACCAGATGCGAAATGCCCGGATAATCCTTTGCAGGCCATGCAAAAAAGCTCTGAATGTTTATGTTCTGCTCCTTGAGGATAGCAGTGACATCAGCCAGCCTGCCGATACTGTCATCGACAAATACACCAAGACGGACGCTATCGTCACTCATGCCGATGGCTTGGAGCAGGACGCCCATAACATCGGTCCTGGTAATAATGCCGACCAACTCGTCCCCCGCCATCACCGGCAGCGAACTGATATGGTGTGTCTGCATAACATAGGCAGCCCGCTCGATGGTGGTGTCCGGGCTTACCGTTACTATTGTTTTGACCATGATCATACTCACCTGCACTTTTTGCAGCAGATAATTCAGTTCATGGGTGCTGAGGGAGGTAGCCGGAGAGGCCCAGTTCTGTTTAAGATCCCTGTCGGAAACAATACCGACAAGTTTCCCTTTCTTGTTGACGACCAGCAGATGTTCTATCTTGTTTTTCTCTATAATGTCACGAGCCTCCACAAGCGTCGTTTCCGGTGAAACCGTGACGAGTTCGGTACGCATGATTCTGCCGATGTACATATTACCCTCCTCCCTTCCGGGAATTATTGGTTACCACCACCGTCAATGACGGATCTTGTGTGTGACAAACGAACCGTTACCTGGATGCCTGTATCTGATTTCTCCAACTAAATGGTGTGCCGACACTGGTCGGGAAAATTGCATGGAGAGCGTCGTTGTACCCGGAGATGGACGTTTAAAAAACCATTTTACCGTATTGCCATCCTGCTGGAAACCGGATGGTGCGGGGGAAGCAGCCACAACCTTCGCACCCGGCGGCACGGCCTGCAGCACAATGAAGGCCGCGGGCGGCGGCGCCTGGACTGTCAACAACACCCGCACATCGCTTCCATCACCGCCCTGGTACCGGCCAGACACATCGGTTTCTGCCTGGACCGTTCCGACAAGCCAACACAGGAACACCGCTGTATATATATAGATGTGTTTCATAGCGCGCACCTCCTATTCCTTACTCTCCGCCAGATAGGAGGGAACAAAGGACAAAGCCTTTTTATCCCAAGTGTATTTACCTGCGAGCCAGAGTTCTTCAATGGTTGTGAAATTGACCAGGTTTTCTCCGGGAAGCGCATAGGTTTCATAGGCCTTGAGAATTTCGCTGTCACTGATCACATAATCCCTGTCCGTATCCACCCAGTGATAGGGAGCGATGACAATACTGTCCGCCCCCCCTATCTGCGTGCCGACGGTTTGCCCTTCTTTGGCAATCACATCCCCTGAAAACTCGAGGGTACTTTCCGCACGCAGTTTTTTCCCGGGTTGGACCAGATAGAGAAAAGTGGCCCGCCCATTAAACAGTGTACCTATCCATCGAGGATTTTTGCCAAATTTTTTTACCGTGCCGTTAGTCGTCGAACCGGTTGCGTCACACTCGCCGGTCAATTCCTCGCGGATAAGCAGAGTTGTTCGCACATC
>JBFJXW010000117.1:0-11845 GCA_041622895.1 Desulfobulbus sp.
CGCCATGATCCGGTTGCCCGTGGAAAGGCCCTGCATGCCCAGCCCGCATCCGATCAGGATGATGCCGATGTTTTCGATGCTGTGAAAGGCGAGCAGGCGTTTGAAATCATGTTTGCCAAGGGCATAGACCACACCGAGCACGCCGGACAGTATGCCCAGAACCAGGATGGTCTGCGGGAAAATCGGGGTCGGATCGTCCAGGAGAAGATAAAGGCGGATGAGGCCGTAGATCCCCATTTTGATCATCACACCGGACATCAGGGCCGAGACATGACTGGGGGCCGCCGGATGGGCATGGGGCAGCCAGATATGCAGGGGGAAAACACCTGCCTTGGACCCGAAGCCGACCAGTGCCAGTAAAAAGACAATCAGCTTGGTCGCATGCGGCAGTTGACTGAGTTGGGCAAAGGCCAGCGAACCGGTGCCGGTGAAGGCCATGGCAAAGGCGGCGAAAATGAACAGGGCGCCGGTCTGGGTGAAGAGCAGGTAAAGGTAACCGGCCTGTTGGCTTGCTTCTTTTTCATAGTCGTACATGACCAGGACATACGAAGAAAGGGACATCAGCTCCCAGGCAAGGGCAAAGGTTATGATGTTGTCGGCGACGGTGACCAGGAGCATCGAAGCGATCAGCAGGCTGAAGAAAAAGTGGTTGACCGCTACCCTCCAGGAAAGCGCCGGCTTGTTGAGGTAATGATAACCGTACAGGGCAATCAGCGGCGACAGCAGAAAAACAGGGAGAAGAAAGGCTGCGGAAAGGGAGTCCAGGGAAAAGGAGAGGGAAAAAACGTGGAGCCAGGAGAGGGAAAAGATTCGGTCGGCCTGATGCTGCCAGACAGCGTACAATCCATAGATTCCAGTCAGACATCCGGCAGCGAGGCAGGTTATGTGGAGAATTTTACAAAAACGAAACCAGCGGTGCGTCAACAGGGGAAGCGCGCCTCCGGCGAGGACAAGGGATAAGGCGATGAGCAAGATATCCATTGAGCGTTGCCTGAATTCAAGGAGAATAATGGACCTCCGGCGGGAAACCTGCCGGGGCCTTGAATACGAGTGACCTTGGTGCAAATATAAAGATATGCCAGGGGCAACAGCCCATGACCGCATACGTTACATCTGGAGGAAAATTCGTATCCATGGAAGAAAAAGGAACGGAGCGAACTAAACCGAAAAACCAGGGGGCGGGTTTAGGGCAAGCGGTCCAGGAGGGGAACCAACGGGATAGCGGGTACAACAGTCGGCAGGAGGAGCAGTGCCGTGGTGGAACGAGGCTGGCGGTGGAGCGATACATTCCCCCGCAGGGGTCTCTTTCATACGGTGCCGGCAGGCAGTGGTGCGCCGGCCAGGGGGGAATCGATGAGGTGTGCGAAGGGGAGCGTCAGTGCCTACGCCCGGTTCTTCGCAATCTGGACGTATTTCATCCTTCAAAGGAAAAACCATACCAGAGGAATAAACTCGTCTTCGGGGGCTGCTGGATCGATGATCGTGCCATCGTTAATTGTATCCAGCGTATCTATTGTATCCTGTTGTTGATGAATGCCGCTCATTATGGTCATTGCGTTTCCCCTGGTGCAGAGCAGGTTGATGAGTTCGGAGGGCAATATAGCGCAATATGCAGCGGGCAACCATCAAAAAAAAAGAAAAGAATCAACAATGTTGCTGATCAAGAGCGATAAAAAAAAAGGCAAGAGGCTGCCCCGTGTTCATACGGGAAGCCTCTTGCCCTTGAAGAGAGAGCAGTTCGAAATGGCCGGATCAGGCTCGTTCGAGATTGACCGTCCGCCTTCCGATGCGGTAGGCACCGTTTTTCGATAGCAGCTTGCCGACCATCTGTTCCGGTACATCGATCAAGGTACTTTTGGGTTCCAGCCGGATCTTGCCGAGCTGATTGCCGGCAATGCCGGAATAGTGGGCCAGGGTCGCCACCACATGGTTGATGCCGATACCGTCGGCCCTGCCGATGTCGAGCTTCAGGGGGACCATGTCTTTGTCGCGGTCGCGATCAGGTCCCCGGCGACCAGCCGGGCCGCTGTGACCGGGTCGCTTGGGAAAGCGTTCGTTTTTGCGGCCCGCGGATCTGAGGTGCTCTTCCTTGATAGGGGTGATCGGATCGATGGGCCGTTTTTTGTCATCGCCACGCGCCAGTTTCAGGGCAGCAGCAGCAATATCTTCCGGTTGGTGTCCGGTCTGCACCAGCATATCCACCACTTCTCGTTCACGGCGACAGCGGCCGCGGCGAATCCAGACCTCCAGCTGCTCCATGAGCAGGGCCTGGCGATGATTTTCGATCTGCTGGATAGTGGGCAGTTCGGCCTTGTGCAGCTTAAATCGAGTGTAATCCTCTATCTTGCGGAGCTGCCAGCGGTCTCTGGGAGTCAGCAGGCAGATGGCGATACCCTCTCTGCCGGCCCTGCCGGTACGTCCCACCCTGTGCACATACACTTCAGGGTCATCGGGCAGATCGAAATTGAACACATGGGAAATATCGTCAATATCCAGGCCGCGGGCCGCCACATCGGTGGCCACCAGAACCTTGACCTGGCCATTGCGGAAGCGGTTGAGCACCTGAATGCGCGCATCCTGGCTGAGGTCGCCATTGAGGGCTTCTGCAGCATAGCCGCGGGAGGTCAATTGGTTGGCCAATTCGCCGGTGCCGAGTCGGGTCCGGACAAAAATCAGCGCACTGTCGATGGTCTCCATCTCAAAAAGCCTGGTCAGTGCCCCGATCTTTTCCTGATGATTGACCAGGTAATAGCGCTGTTCAATGCCGACGCCGGTCAATTGTTTCGGGGTGATGCTAACGGTTTGCGGATTGCGAAGATAGCGGGCCGAAAGGCCCATCACGCGTTTGGACATGGTGGCGGAAAAGAGCATGGTTTGCCGTTCCGCCGGGATGTGGTCGAGAATCAGTTCGATGTCTTCGACAAACCCCATGCTGAGCATTTCGTCGGCTTCGTCGAGGACCACGGACTGCACGGTACTGAGATCGAGGGATCCCTGTTTGATGAGATCGAGCAAACGTCCCGGGGTGCCGACAATCACCTCGACTCCCTGGCGCAGGCTGCGGATCTGCAGCTGATAGGACTGACCGCCGTACACAGCGAGTACGGTGATGCCCAGCTGCTTGCCGTAGCTCTGGATGGCTGCGGCAACCTGGATGGCCAACTCGCGGGTCGGTGCCAGGACAAGCGATTGTACACCTTTCTGCCGGGGCACGAGCCGGTGGAGCAGGGGCAGGCCGTAGGCAGCGGTTTTTCCCGTTCCGGTCTGGGCCTGACCGATTATATCCTGGCCCGTCAGGAGCAGAGGAATCGCTGCTTGTTGAATGGGGGTGGGTTCGGTGAAGCCGAGCTCGGTAATGGTCTGTATCAGGGCGGGGTGCAGGTCGAAATGGTCAAACGTGTCTGTTGTCATCAGGCTACTCCTCATGAGCGGCAATGTCTTGATTTATCCTGGGTGGGTCTTTGCCTTGCGGCGTATGTCCCTGTTGTCTGTTAACAGATGACCCATCCAGAATGTAAGAGCCTGACTGTCAAAACCGTCCGTTTCCCCGCGCTGCTAAGCGATGCGGAGGGAAGATGTTCGGTCTACTACAACAAAAAACGCCTGACCGGCATCGGTCAGGCAACCGTTGGGAATTTTCAAAACGTGAATGGATAAAAACACCGAAATGATGTTCGGGCAAAAGTATACAGCATATCAAGGAGAAACGCAAGTAAACGTCTGGAGCATTTTTTTTGAACAGATCACACTTTGTGGCAGGCTTTCATCAACATTGGCAGGGTCTGGCCAACATCACCCTGAAAAAAGAAATCCCCGGGTTGCGCCTTGCCGCCATATTCACTGACAGCCAGGGCCTGTTCCCAATTAAATTCGAAGATCCGGCCACCATTACCACGAACCATCGACGGCAGGGTCGCTGCCGGATAGACTTGGGCTGAGGTGCCTATGACCAGCAGCAGATCGCAGTCGGCGATAAAGGCATGGATCGCTTCGATATCACGGACATCCTCGCCAAACAGCACCACGTTCGGTTTCAGCGGAAAGCCGCACTGCTCACAGCGCGGCACGTTTGTTGTCTGATAATGATGCACTTCCGCGGGTTGCAGGTTGTCGCACTGCAGGCATTGCAGATGTTGATGGTCACCATGAATCTCGAAGACCCGGCTGCTGCCAGCCTGCTGGTGCAGGTTGTCGATATTCTGAGTGACGATGCCCTGCAACCAGCCCTGTCGGGCCATCTCGGCCAGGGCCTGGTGCGCAGGATTGGGCTTCTTGCCAAGCAGGGTCTTGCCGAGGGCCCGGTACAATTCCCAAGCCTTGGCCGGATCACGGAAAAAAACTTCGAGGGTTGCGTATTCTTCCGGGGAGAAAACCGTCCATAGGCCACCGGGACTGCGGAAATCAGGAATGCCGCTGCCCACCGAGATTCCGGCTCCGGTCAGGGCCGCAGGTTTGTTTGCTGCCCGTAGCGCGATAGCTGCCTCAGCGAGATGCTCTTCTTTTTTCTTCGGGATAATGACGTGCATGAGAACGTTCCTGTGCTGTTGTTCCGGTGTCGGTAAGCGTAAGCGGAAAGATACAGGGCGATCGAGAGCAACAATGCTTTGCGGTTACGGCTGCAGCTTCCCGTACCCTTTGCGAGGGTGAAGATGCCGGTTTGAACGAGTGGTCTCGATCAGTGGATTGCACGGGTCGCGGTATGGACGGACCGTGCTCCTTGCTGCGCAGCCATATCGATAAAGGCGCCGCCGATGCGATGCCCTCGATCGTAATGACGGACGCTGATAATCCGTTCAATCTCCTGGAGGGAGCCGCCGTCCTGCCGGTAGCTGACAATCAGCTGGTCCTTTTCTTGGATCGGTATCTCTTCTGTTATCTGTAGAAGCAGTCCGCCGCTCGACTCGTCGGCGACGATGCCTGGCCGTGCTCGTTTTTTCGGTGTCGACAACGCTCGTAGCGTACACGTTGTATGCGTTTTTTTCCGATAGTTCTGACGGAATTCGAGATCCACCTCAAAGATTTCCGCACAGGGACAATGGATTTTCATCGAGTGCTTCGTATCCTTGAGGTGTGCAACGGAAAAAATCCTGGTTCTTCCACAGCTGATGCATTTGATGGTTACAACCTCTTTGTGACTGATAAAATATTTTTGTCGTTTTCCTGTCTTCATGGTGACGCCCCTCGAATGCTAAAGAAGGAGAAGAACGCTGTCCTGCCGCTGCGGAGAAGGGCAGGTGCAGGTGTTGCGGCTGAACCTACAGGGTGGAACATCAAATAAAATAAGAAGCCCTGCCGTTTGTTGTCGAGGACTATTTTCGGGAAAAAGGAAGAGGGCCGGGGCGCGACCCCGCATGCGCTGACGGTTCGGCAGAATGCAGGCTGTTACGGGGTCGTTTGTACGAAAACGTCCTGGTACACCTTGCGGTAGGTTGTAATGCTGTTGGGATCCAGCCACCGTTCATAGGCGGAACGATAGCGGTCGGTGGGGCGTTGCTCGAGAAGAACGCTGTTGATCTTGGTAATGATTTTTTTGCCCCACTCATTTTTTGAGCAACCAACGTTACTCATCCAGCCGTGGTAGTTGTTCTGGTTTTCAGTAATAGTCAGCGTCATCAACTGGTCCCGGATGCCCATCTGTTCCGCCTGATAGAGGAATTCTTCGGGCAGGCCGATGAGGCCGTCGAGACGATCGATCATCAGCATCTTGAACAGGTTGACCGTCAATTCCTGACCGGTGAATTCGACGACATTTTCCTGGTTGCGATGTTTGCCGAGGATGGCGTCCAGCGTGGTGCCGTAGGATCGATCTTTGGCCACGCCAATCATCAGCAATTTTTTGTTCAGGGTTTCTTCCAGCGATATGGAGAAACGGTTGTCAAAGGCAGGTAAGCGATCCTTTCTGATGATGATCACCGGCGGCAGCGTCAGAAAACTCGGTATGGAGAAGTAAGTGTACTGCTCCCGTTCCGGCGTTTTGTACAGGCCAACGCTGCACACTTTTTCGCCTTGCTTGAATTTGTAGAAATGCCGGGTGATGTTGGTGACCACGGTGGTGTGGTCGTAATCGGGCAGGTTTTCCTGGAGAATACGGGAGATTTCGTCTCCATATCCTTGATCTTTAATGGCGCCTTCCTGGTTGAAAAAAGGCGGCATGGCTGCTTCCATCCAGGTTACTGAATCCCTGGCAAGCAGGGAGGCTGGAGTGACCACGATAAGCAGAAAGAGGATGGCACTGCCAAGCAGGAGGGCACGGGATATCATACGGGTGCTCCGAAAATTTCATTAACTCAAGGATTGCGCGACAGTCGCCGGAAACCGCTGTCCTTTTCCGAAAGGGCAGAGGGCAAACCTCATGTCACAACGTGTAACGAACCGATGAAGAATCTGTCAAGAAAAATGCTTGAGCCTGAATGTTCTTATGACACGCGGGGTCTATAGGATGAGCACTGCTGCTCGACCGGGAACGGGGCGCTAATTGTATTCCTGACTGCGGTGCGGCCGCCCATAATGCGGACCGGGATCCTCGACGGCGGTCAACCCTACGTCCACCGTACCCTGGTTGAAAAACAGCCGGATGAGCAGCCAGCAGTAGGCGATTACAGCGAGTACGGCAAACATCGGCAGGAAATAGCCAAGCGGACAGAGCAGCAGGACGGTCAGCCAGTGGAGGAAAATGAGATTGCGGGAATGGAGTTGGAGCGGAAAGTCGCCATGGCGGCTGATCACCACCAGGCCGCTGATATTCCAGCCGTAGAGGGCGGTGAAGGCATGCAGACGCAGCAGCGGCTGGCTGTAAGCTGGGGTGTAGTAGCTGGAGAAGGAGAGCAGGATATAGGCAATACCGGTGACCGAGGTAATGAGAAGGAACAGGATGCCGGAGGTGAGAAAAGCCTTTTGCTGCAATTGAATGCCTTCATGCCAGTACAGGTAGAGGATAAAGGCCACGGTCAGGAAGAGCAGGGTGGCGATGGCAACCTGGGACATGAATAATTCGGCCAGGATAAAGAGAAAAAAAACGATGACCCCGATGTTGATGATCCAGAAGGACGCTTCCTTGAGCAGGTTGGTCAGCAGCAGGTCTTCCTGTTTCATCAGGTTGAAGATCACCGACATGGAAATCAGGGAGATTGGAAAAGAAAAACCGAGGAAAAAGGTGTCAAGTTTGAGTTTTTCGATGGTGAACCACTTGAGATAGATCGAATTGAGGATCACCGGGCTGGAAAACAGGAGTCCAAGGGAAAGGCAGAGAAGCGCTGCCTGGTGGAACTTATGGGGCACCGGTTCTTTCATGGAAAACAGGGCATGGGGAAAACGGCTGCCGAAGTGGTCGACCCGGACCTCTTCGACCAGGGCCGCCAGGAACAGCGGAATGATCATTGCCGGTACATACCACTGTTGGAAGGCGCAGAGCGCAAAGCTAACGGCCAGAACGAGAAAGAGCACGCCCCGCCGCGACAGATTTTTCCGGCCCTCGGTGTAGTAAATCAGCAGGGTGCCGCCGCTGCACAGATTAAAGAGAAAAATATGCAGCCGCTCAAAATTATGAAGGGCTGGGGGGGTAAGATGATGGAGAAATCCGCAGGCCAAGGCTGCGGTCATCATAACCAGGAGCACACTCTTAAATTTCCAACTCACTATTATACCGCTACGGCTTGGCCGTTATCCTTGAATTGTCCCAGAAGATGGCGCAGGGCCTGCTCCAGGTTTGCGTGGCGAAAGGTAAAGCCGGATTGCTGCAATTTATCGGTGGCGACCCGACATCCCCCTAGTAATACCTCGGAGGCCATCTGGCCGTAAAGGCTTTTTAGCAGGACAGCCGGAATTGGGGGCAGCAGGGGGCGTTGCAGCACGGCGGCCAGGGTGCGCATCAGCTCACTGTTGGTCACCGGCTGGGGGGCGGCAATATTGACCGGGCCGGCGAGCGTATCGCAGGTCAGGGCATGCAGCACCGCAGCAACCATGTCATTGATGCCGATCCAGCTGATATACTGATCGCCGCTGCCGAATCGGCTGGAAAAACCGATGGCCGAGGAGGCGAGCAGGCGTTGCAGCGCACCGCCGCGGGGACTCAGGACTACGCCGATGCGCATAAAGACCGTGCGTATTCCGGCATCCTGCGCAGGCAGGGCCGAATGTTCCCACAGTGAACAGACATCGGAGATAAAATCCGGACCGGCGTTGTCTTCCTCGCGCATGCAGCAATCCAGGCAGTTCCCGTAGAAGCCGACGGCCGAGGCGCTGAGCAGGACCCGGGGGCGAATTCGGGACGGCAGACCGGCCAGGGTGCCGGCGAGCAGTCCGGTGCCCAGAACCCTGCTGTCGATGACCCGTTTTTTCTTGTCTGCGGTCCAGCGACCTTCGCCTATATTATCGCCTGCCAGATGAATGACACCGTCAAAGGCGGGCAGGCCGGTCAGATTGAGTTCTTCCCGCTCCGGGTTCCAGTAGATTTCCCGTTTGTCGCGATCGGGCCGCCGTCGCACCAGGGTCCACACCTCGTGGCCGCCGGTGGTCAGCAGGGGATGGAGGGCCGAGCCGAGTACGCCGCTGCCGCCGCTGATCAGCACACGCAATGGCCGGGTGCTGCAGCGCTGATGCAGGCGAATATCGTCAAGCAAGGTGGCGTGGCGATAGCGGAAGACCCGCTTTAGGGTATGGTTGACCAGCGTAGTGGAAAAACCGGGGAGCAGCGGCTGGGCGGGCAGGGCATACTCAATATGATCTTCCAGAAGTGCACCGTCTGGAGTGTCGGCGAAGCGGTGGGTATGCACCCACCGTGAAAAAGGGCCCTGCTCCTGGATATCGCGGAACATCACTCCAGGTATGTTCTCGATATGCCGTGCATGCCAGCGGTAAGGAATCGGGCCGGCGTGCATCTGCAACACCACTCGACCGCCTGGATCGATACCGCCGGATCGGGAGACGACCCGCGTCTTTTCCCATGGCGGGATCAGCCGCTCCAGAGCCCCGGAGCGGCTGTGCCAGTCATAGAGTTCACGGGCGGAACAGGGGAACACGGAGGCTGCGGTAAAGCCGGGATCAGCCACCGAGGATCTCCCGCAGGGCCGGCTGCAGTTCCGGGTAGGTGAACAGATAGCCGCTATCGGTGAGGGCTTTGGGCACCGCCTTCTGCCCACCGAGCAGAGAACGGCCGAACTCACCCAGCGCCAGTTTCATGACAAAAGCCGGAGCTGGCAGGAAGGCCGGTCGATGAAGCACGGTTCCCAATTGGCGGGCAAAATCCTTCTGCCGCACCAGGCCCGGAGCCGTGAAATTAAAGGGTCCTCGGCACTCTTCTGCGGAAAGAAGAAAGAGCACAGCGTTCACCAGATCTTCAAGGTGAATCCAGGGGAACCATTGGCTGCCGCTGCCGATCGGGCCACCGAGGCCCAGGGAAAAGGGTGTTTTCATGGTGGCGATGGCGCCACCGCCCTTGCCCAGTACCACTCCGAACCGCATAAGGACGACCCGCGCGCCTTTTTCTGCGGCTTTGTTTGCCTCGCCTTCCCAGTCGCGGCAGACCTGAGCGAGAAAATCATCACCATTGCCGCTGGTCTCGGTTTTTTCGTTTTCCCCGCCATCCCCGTAGTAACCGGCTGCAGAGGCGTTGAGCAGCACGGCCTCCGAATGCTCAGGCAGGGCGGCTACCAGATTTCTGGTGGTGAGGATGCGGCTGTTGTATATCGTTTCTTTGTAGGCAGCGGTCCACAGGTTGAAAACTGAACGGCCCGTCAGATTGACCAGCGCGTCCTGCAGCGCTACCTGCTGCTGCCAGCCGCCGGGTTTGGTGGTGTCGGCGGAAACGTAGGTCAGGTGCGGGTGGCTGGCAAGACGGCAGCGGCTGCTGCTGCCGATGACTGTCACCTCATGTCCTTGCTCCAGCAACTGTTGGCTCAGGGCGGAACCGACAAAACCAGAACCGCCGGCGATCAGAATCTTCATAAGCTTCTCCTCGTTAAGGGTGGGCGGGTTTCAGAAGAAAAACGATCAAACTCTGTAAGAAAATAAACATCGCACTGCAGGAGGGCAAAGAGAAAGCAACGCCTTTTATCCTCTCAACTGTCTGCTCTTTCCTTATTTTACAAAGAAAAGGACGATTTCGATGGCAATCAGGATGATGATGATCCATTCCAGCATACTGGAGTGACTGTGCTTCTGTTCATCGGCCATCATTGCCAACAGTTCCTGGATCACCTCCAACCGTCCCTTGAGAACCGTGGCTCGGGGGGTGATTTCCAGATAGCGGGAGAGTGCCAGGTAATAGTGCTCAAGCTCCGGATATTCCCAGATAAACTCAGGCGTGTCGAGCAGGTTGAACTGGAGGATGATATGCGACTTTTCCATATAGACCCGGCCGCGCTCCTTGGCGAGTTTGGTACGGGACAACGAGATCGATCCTTTTTTCGCCAGAGTTTCCGGAATATATTTGGTTTTATTGATGGTTTCCTCGATCGAGGTTTCGAAGAAGGCGAGCTTGGTCGACTGGGCCAGGGCATGGGCCAGTGACTGGCAGATCAGCGGGGTGGTGTCGTCGATCTCGATCACATCATGGCGGATGCGGATGCCGTCCTCAGTGCACTGCTGGTATTGCAATTCTTCCTCGATAAAGGTTTCCAGGGGATTAATCACAAATTTCAGCAGCAGGTCGATCAGCCGCTTTTCCGATTCATAATCGTAGTGATACAGGACCAGTACGCCGTAATCAAAGATAAAGGAAAAGGAGCCCTCGTCGGGGATAAGAATGATAACATTGCGCATCCGTGCGGCATGCAACTGGCGGGACAGGTATTCGTACAATGCGTCGAATTGAAAGCGTTCGGCGATGCACAGGGCTCGTAATTTGTTCATCGGTGCGCAGATTGGCTGGTGCAGAAAAAATGATGGAACCCAAACGCTGGTGGAGGGAGAGACTGAACAGCTCGACCCGGGAGCAGCAGTTATTCTGCTCCGTCGATGTTCTGTTTATTTTTCTTGTTCAGCTCCGGGTAATAGGTAGCGATGCAATCCGGACAGATACCGTGGGTGAACTCGGTCTTGGAACGTTCTTTCACCACCTGTTCAATACCTTGCCAGAATTCCGGATCAACCCTGATTTTTTTACAGGAGGCGCAGACCGGCAGGATGCTTTCCAGGTAACTCACCCGGGTGAGCAGCTTATAGGTATGGCGGATGATGAGTGCCCCTACAATGGCGATGACGACGCTTTCGAAAAAGGATTCCCGCCAGTTGATCGGGGTTGGAAAACCGCCAAGCAGGACATACGGGATATCGAGAATTTCGTCGAACCAGGAGAGTGCAATAACAAAGGCAATGGCCAAAGTCTCATACCAGCAGACCTTTTTGGCGATCAGGTTGTTTGTTTGTGACGGTGCCATGGGAGATCCTTTTCGGGTTGAGAGGCCGCAACGCTGGGAAACCAATCCGACCGCAAGATTTGCAAGGACGAGATGGCCGCAGCAACTACAAGGTATCATCAGTCTCGTAACTCTCAAAAAACACAATTCCACCATACCGCGTTTTCTGCTCAGTGCACAGGGTAAATACGGAATTTTTTTTGTGTGGCGGAGCCAAGTTACCGTTTTCGCCATGGGATGAACGAGGTGCCGGCAGCTCAAAGCCTCAGAGGGGTGTGGTGATGCGGGGAGCGGTCAATAATGGTGCTTTTTCAGCTGGTGCTGTTTTCCTGTGTGGTTACCAGGCCATGGATTTTCAGTTTGCGCCACAGAGTGGTCCGGCCCCAGCCGAGAATTTCGGCGGCCTTGGAACGGTTGCCCCGGGTCTGGGTCAGGGTGCTGATGATCAGATCCTTTTCAATGGCCAGCCAATCCCGGGTCTCCTCCTGAGC
>JBFJXW010000118.1:0-11779 GCA_041622895.1 Desulfobulbus sp.
CTCCAGATAATATTGTTGAGAGTGGTTTTACTGGAGTCGTCCATAGTTATGACTTCACTGGGACATTCAAGAAACGATGACGGTTCGGGAAGAACGAGTAACTCTTCTTTGAGTCCTTCGATAATCTTATGCAGGCTGGCAATCTCTCTGTCTTTTTCACTGATTAACACATTGGCACTCTGCAGCTGTTCTGACAGTCCATCATCCGGCTCAGACCGTTTTCCATTTTCCGGCATATTGCCAAACTCCCGCAAAGCCGCCAAAAGCACCTCTGGATAATTTTTCGCCCCGATCCGAATCGGCATACATGAGGAACACACCAATTTACCGATGTGCATACCAACTTGTTTGTCACCACCGCACGAATGACATGTGCCCTGTACTCTTTTTGATGATCCCACTTGCTTCTCCTTTTGGTTTTTGCTTGGGTTTGATCCTTTATTCCCTCTCTCTTCCTGGGGGAGATCTATAAACGTTACGTTGTCGGGAATCGTCCCGGCACATGTCAGGCAGTAAGCGTTAAACGGCTTCGTTCCGCCGGTGGCATTGCGCTGGAACTTCTTTGCTGCTGAATTGGCCTGGAATTTTTTACACGACTCAATAAAACCCCTCCTGGTGCATTTGAGTGGTTGATTGCCTGTAACCGGACAATATTTGACGGTCTTTTCCAGTTTCATATCGTGCCTTGCCCCCGAGTCATATCACAAGGATGCGGCTCCATATCCGGCCGCCAGTAAGAAAACTCTGCCGCATCACCACTATGCCAGGTTATATATTCCCAACGGTCGGAGTAGGCCTGGACACGTTTGCCGACTCGCGGCGGATCATCGAGGACAAATACGGCATTACAGAGACAATGGCCGGGTTGGCATTTATGAGCGGGTAAGACAATCGTGTCCATCCCTAAACCTCCTCACAGGTCAACTTCTCAATCCTGCGCCTGTTCCATCGGTCTATCAGTTCAGCATTGGCGGTCCACCTGCCGTCGTCTTTTATCGCCGGGAAATTCGCCGTATCTATCCAATCCCTGATCGTTTTCCGGTTGCGCCCTGTATATGTGGCAATCTCTTCCATGGTCACCAGTATTTTCTCACTTTGCTTCGCCACGCTCACCCTCCCATAAATTGCGAATTTGCCACCACTACGTTGTTATCGTCTATTTCTACATCGCCCTGCATCTCCGGCTTGGTCCGGTGCTTTATGCCTAGGTAATCAGCCAGGCAGTTGATGGCACACCAGTTGTCCCAATAATGATTTGCCCGGCTGCCGATCTGCTTCCAGTTGCCACTCTCATCCCTGGCCTCGGAGGTGAGCTGCTTACAGTAATCCTCTCCAACATCGGCATAGAGATGGATAGATCCCGGACTATCAACATCGAGAGACAACTTAATGGCCATGTTGTCCTTGTAATATTTGGTGTTGATCCGCATCGCCCGTATACCGCCACCAGGCAGCGGCTGATCCGATCCGGGCATATATTCCTTCTGGCTGAACACGTACCCGGTGGTCATGGCCCTGGATGAGCCGTATATCGGGGTTATCAATCCCTCATACTGGATACAGAACTCGAGGACTTCTTTGGTCCGGTGACCGAGCATGTCGATAAAGGCATGCTCAATGATATACTGCTGCCCGTCCATGTCGAAATACTCGCTCCCCCAGAGTGTCGTTGCAATGGCCGAAAAAGAATCGAGCGGCTTTCTGAGCACCAGCCATTGTTCGTTCTGAAACCCCCAGCCTATTGCCCATATGGACAGATAAAACAAGTCATTGTCCTGGGTATCTATCGCCGCTAAAACCGAGGCTACCCGCTCGCCGCCTGGAATTCTGCCCTCCGGCCGATCGTCGCAGAGCGCGAGAATCTTTTCAACCGGTCTTTCCTGAAGCTCTACCTTCCATGGCAGGGAACGGTGGGCGTTTTGGAAATTTTGATAGGCTTTGAACTGTTCCTCGGGACTGAGGTTTTTATCCTTGCACTTGAGGTACGCCGAGGCCACCTCGGACAGCGATACAAAATAACTGATCCAGCTCGGAACGATGAAACCAATCGACTCCGGGCGGTTGCGCTGCAGGTAACCAAACATCTCTTGACCCTTGGAACCGTCCTCGGTACGCAGCCGCCAGCCTGAGCGCATGGCCAGCCGGTTAGCCTTGTTGCGGTCCTCATCGTCCCACATATGCCGGCACGATGGCTCCTGGCAGATATAGCGGGCAAGCCGCTTAGTCTCAATTTCCTTGCGATCGAGAGAATGTCCGTCTTCTCCTTTTGGCCACCAGAAGGTATCTTTGGTGAAGTCCATCAGCTGTTCGGTGCCGCAGTATGGACATTTCGACCAGAATACAAATATGGCCTGGGTCTCTTTACTTATCTCGGTCCAGACAAAGCCGTTTTTGGTCGACACTGATGACATGATGATGATTTTCCGGTTACGGAAGGTTCTGGTCCGAAGTTTTGCCAGATCGACGGTTGAGGCCTCGGTTTCGCTTGGCCGCTCGTTATATTTGTCCGTCTCATCCATGACCAGCAGCTTGATCGACCGGTGGGCCAGGGAGGTGAGGGAGCCGGCCCAGGCGATACGATGATACATGTTTTTCAGGCGAAGCTTGTATTTTGATATGTCATCCTTCCGGCCAGTCATCAATTTTTTTAGCTGCGGCGAATCCTTGTAAACCCGATGAATTCTTTCCTCCATTATCTCGGTGCCTGTTGACTCGGTCGGATACACATGCAGGGCAGGGCCTGGTTCAAAAACCGACGACCAGGTGACGGCAACCAGGCCGAAGGTTGTTTTATTGGTTTGTGCCGGAGCACAGGCCGTTACTTTGCGAACAAAAGGCAGGCCATAGGCGTCGAGCATTCCGGCCAAATGGGGGGTGACGTCAAAATTAAGATAACTGGTCTCAAATGGTCCTGCAGGGACCTTGAAATGGTTGGGGGCCCATTTGGATGGGGACATCTTTTCCCGACGACGCAGCACCTGGCGCTCTGCCTTCGAAAAACGAAAACGATAGCAGCCATTCTGCAACAGATGACTGCAGGTGTCCGCCCGATCACCGATTATCGAACGCAGGTTGCCCCTGAAGCGGCGGACCTTATTGGCGGACTGGGGCGTTAGCATCAGGTACCATCCTCCTCATCTTCAAACAGGATCTCGAATTCGTCAGTTGACGAAAATCCATTGAGCAGCTCGTTCCACAACTGGAGTATCAGGTCGACAAACTCAACCTGCCGGGAGAGATCCCCGTTGACAGCAGCAATCAGCATTGGCGCATCCATATCGAGTTTTTGCCTGAAAGCATTGTCGATCGCCACCGTTCTGGCCGCCATTTCCAGGTGCAGGGCTTCCCGCTCGACCAGCAACCCCTGTTCCTTTTTATGCTTGAGTTCTTCCCGTGCGTTACTCAGCTCGAGCTTTCGGTTTTCCAGTTTCTGCTTTTCCACGGAAAGAGCGACGTCAGGGCCGTTCTCTTCCGCAGGCTGCCCGCTTCGCAGGATGCCTTGTGCCTCTATATAGCCCTCTTTGACAATCCGCCTGGAGTAAAAACCCTCTTCGTTGACCCGGCATTTACCCTGGGAGCAATGCCGGTAAAATGTCCGCGCTGTCAGCTCATATCCCAAGTCAAGGAGTTGCCGCAGAACTTCTGCTTTGTTTTTGGTATCCTGCCATTCGGCCCAGGCTTTTGTCGTCATTTGCTTTGCCATCCGTTAAGACACCACATACTCACCGCGAGCCACCATCGCGCGGACCAGCCGCCCGGGTTTACCAGAAGGCTGGCATTCAACACAAAAATACCCACCACCATCCACCGCCAGAAACTTGTCACCATAGCAGACCGGACACCAGCGCAGGTGCTTGATGCCAGGCAGGCCAGTTCCGCTCTCCGTTGGGATCTCATCCTGTTCTCGCACGTTGGCCACTGGCGTCTCTTGAGGTGCAGCTGACCTTTTGCCTGCTGCAACCGGATCCATACGTGGCGCCGCCACTCTCGGTGCCGTTGATTCCTTGAGGCCAACAACTTTCCACGCAAGGCCCGGGGGCAATCCCTTGAGGATCCACTGCCGGATATCAACACCCTCTTTGTAGGCGTCACCTGGATCTTTGCCGACCGGTACCGGCCAGCGTTTATTGCGCCGGAATGTGTCCGACCACCAGAGTTGCTCGTTTCTGCCGGCGGCGTCGAAGTCGAGACAATTGAGAATGCATTGGGACCGGTGCAGAATTTCCGCGCTCTGGATGTCCGGCCTGGCCGAGCTGTTCCAGGTGGTGACCGCACCGACAAGTCCGGTAAACCTGCTGGCTATCAGGACCGCATCAAACCCGGACTCCACCACGGCATGCGCCTCCGCTTGCGGGTGCAGCACCATCGTGCCGGGACAGGATCCCTTGACCATCAGATATTTGATGGTGTTCATAAACGCAGCGATGTCCGCATCGAGGCGGCGGATCCGCAACTGGATGACTGTCCCGGCATCGGTAAGAAGAGGGATGACCCATCCCCTGGGAAGCCACAGTTTGACCGGTTTGCCTTTTGCGTTGGTTTCTTCCGGCAGGCCCCAGAGCTTGCGCGGGCGGTAACGATCCTTGCCCTTGCTCGACTCGTTGTAACCAAGCCGATAGGTGACCACCGCCTGCCGGTCAATTCCCCTGTCTGCCAGCCATTGCAGCGCATTAGCGCTTTCCAGCAAACGCT
The DNA here is from genome assembly GCA_041622895.1 of Desulfobulbus sp. Classification (GTDB taxonomy): domain Bacteria; phylum Desulfobacterota; class Desulfobulbia; order Desulfobulbales; family Desulfobulbaceae; genus Desulfobulbus. The sequence continues at coordinate 4,693 of JBFJXW010000118.1, forward strand.
GATGGCAATCATCCAGAAAGGCCCCGGCTTTTTTCGACCAGATGGGGGAGGGCAATTCATATTCGCGGAACCCTGGTGAAAAAACTCTCTGTGAGGGCACAGTTGGTGTTTTGGGCCGACGGGTACCTTGGTCCTGATTTTCCTTTAAAACGATTCCAAGCTCAGCACAGGCCGCCTGAAACGTCATATTGCCGAATTTGACCAGGAACTCGATGGTATCCCCGCTTACCCCGCACTGCCGGCACCAGAACCGCCCGGCGCATAAACCGCCGGTCTGCTTCTCCGGCCAGACATGAAATCTGTCGCTGTTCTTTCCCTTACCACCATCACCGCATCCAGGGCACCCGGAATGATACTCCCCGCCATGGGCTACTGATGCGCGGCGGGGCTGAAATCCAAGGTTTTCTAATAAAAAAAGCAAGTTACTCATTTATGTAACCTCTTTTTTCTTCTCTTTTTTTATATATGTAGAGGATAGGGAGGATAAAACATATAAATACGCGCACGCGTATTATTGCCCCCGTACATTTGAAAGTTATGTCAATCACGGTCCCTTCCTCCCTGATCATGGTCAGAGTATCCCCTACCACTGTCCCCAAGCGCAGCATTGACAACGGCTTTCTCATATTCCGCGTTAAGCGTCAGGCCGTTGTATCTGGTCACTCCGTTTGACTTCGACGGTGGAAATTCCTCCCTGGCTTTGAGTTTGGTACCGAACATTTTTTGAGAGGGGGTAAACCTTTCCTTGGAATTGATAGCCTTGCGGTACCAGATGGTGAACGCCACATAGAGATCGGTGGCCCCGACGTTAACCCCACCCTGAATGAGGCAACATGTCTCCAGGAACTGGCCGATATAATCCTCATCATCCCTGTATTCCTTGGTCGAAGAAATTACCGAGGAAGGTGGGTTAAGGCCGTTCTTCTGGTAGTCGAGACATCCTCGCACCAGCCACGCCAGAATGGCTGGGCCTTCTTTCTTCAGCTTGCTGGGTAGCTCTGGATCCGCCTCCCGCTCAAAGTCTTTTTCCGGTTTGCGGCGCACGAAGGAAAGCAGGTGTCTGATCAAAAAGCAGCGCTCCCAGAACGCCATATCTCCAACTGGGGCCCCAGGTTCATGGTTGGTAAGCAGTACCAGCAGGTGGGATGGGTCGAATTCGGTCGGGTGTTTGTCATAGAGCCCCCGGGCGGTGATGGTATCGCCACCGGTCAGCCATTTAACCCTGGCGGCGGAAAACTTGCGTCCCTCGTCAGTCTCTGATGCGATCGCCAGCCGGAGGCCTTTCAAACTCATCAGCGTTGGATCAGACTGCGATGCATTCACCGGCCGGTTGGTGTCGAGCAGCATCTCTGATGGTACCACCCCGGCGTAATCACCCATAACATAAGAAATAGCCTCAACCAAAACTGATTTACCGTTGCGCCCTCGACCGATCAGCACCGGAAAAACATGTTCCAAAGCGACCCCAAGAAGGCCATAGCCAAACAGCCGCTGCATAAAACTGATCTGTTCGAGGTCGTTGTTGTATATAGTTTCCAGTGCGTCCGTCCACAAACTTTGGTCGACATCTAGGCCGTAAAACTCGGTACCGCATCGTTTCAGGACATAATCAGTCGGATTCCCTTCCTCCAGCTCTCCCGTTTTCAGATTGATGACTCCATTTTGGCAGCCAAGCAGATAAGGGTTGAGATCAAACTCACGGCCGGTAATGGATATCTGGTTGACCGGGTTGGTATGGGCAAAATTTAAACATTTGTTCCGGCCATCTAGTTTTCGGAGAGAGGCAACACGACTATTGATAAGACCAATTTTTTTATCCACCTGCCGGGAAACCATTTTATATAAATCAGGATCCCCCTTCCTGGCCTTTGCTGCTTTATCCTCCTGGACGGTGATCTCTTCCGCATAACGCATGGCCACAGTTTCCACTGCCGAGACGGCATAATCCAGGTCATCACGGCGCCAGGTGTGCTCATCCCAGATGTACCACTGGCCGCTGTTTTTGGCATAAACGATTTTATTTTTGAATATTTCTGCATAGAGCATGCCGTTGCCCAGCTGCTCAGCATCGAGACAGTCCATGACAAATTTGCTGGGAATCTTCTCCTTACTGGTATTACCGGATGCAGATTTTTGAGAGGCAGCAATTGCCGCCTGCTCCTCCTGGATCCTTAGCTCAACCTGTTTGCCTATGTCCTCGTGCACACTCATATCAATTTATTTTATGTAAATTTGACGTCACAGTTTCACCACCTTCCAGGAGCAACCACACCCCGCACCTACCACAAATCTTTCCCGATTGCCGATTTTGCCAACTTGCCATCAAAATAAAAATCCCCCAGCCGGTCAGCGCGGGAGGTGGACCGACCCGCTTGTTAGTTGAGAGCCGGAAAGGACCCACGATAATTACAGCAGGTGTAGATGTATGTAGACCTTGCTTTGATCCCCCTTGGGGAAAGGAGGAGGGGAAGTCAGGGGCTGTATGGCTTTCCCCCCTGACTATCAGGGCAGAAGAACGGGCTACAACCGGCAGTAATAAAGGGTTTTGCTTTATCATTATGCTATCCTTTGCAGGCTGACATACTTTTAAGTTGACAAGTATCGAGGATGAGTTTGCTTTTCGTTCGACGAGCTATATAGAGAAGTTTCGGGTTGACTGGACGCAGGACAACACGGTTACACATGTGGTTACTGCGCAAACTGCGGTTGGTATTTTTGCCACATATCCTGTTAATGGCTCCATTCATAACGACGTGTGTCTCTCTGGAGATCCCGCACCACCCTGTTTTCGGACGCCAACGGGTGCGGGAGTTGTTTGGGAAAAGGACAGAGGAAAGGGTAAGGAGCGGCGCAGAGGGTGAAGATACCATGCGTCGCAACAGGGCATGACGAGCGCTTGGTTTGTTCGATCCTGGTCACTCATGAAGGGCAAGTCTCCGCCAGAACAACCAGGAAAAGGTAAGCGGCACCAGTAAACATAGCGGCGCAAGCGATGACATATGGTGTGTTGGCTATGGCTCTCTTTATGTTTTGCAACATGGTGTTATCTCCCTTTCGGGTTGATATTCTTTTTGAGCTGCACCAGGGCGACAATGGCGTCATCGATGTCCCTGATGCACGCCGCCTTTGCAGCGGAGTTATTCGCCCCTTCGAAACCTATCTGACTGGCTGAATCAATAACCTCACCTGTCTCCCTCAATACATGAGAGATGCGGGCTAATCTATCGGCCTCAGAACATGATGAGGGCTGAATAATCGGGACAAAAACCCCACCGAGCAGCTCGGCGATGTACTCCCCGATCGGATAGGCGCGATCCGGCTTACCGTCATCATCCCGCACCATCAGGATGAGTGTCCGCAGGTTATCCAGCGGTCCTAATTTACCGCTGGCAAACTCTTGTCTCGTCTTCGGGGCCCGGCACCAGGCGGTAACCAGCTGTGGTGTCCTGGATAAAAGACGGCTCAACTCAACAGCATCGCCTCGATCGAGGACCTCTCCCATGACATCGTACGCCCTGCGTACTCGTTTCGTTTTTTTATCGTTCACAACCGCCTCATTTTGACAAAAAAATAAATATTCAGGCTAGTTAAGCCCACAAAATACGGCCTCAAATTATGCGATCAAATGATCGTTCAGCTGTTTGGCAATCCCTTCTTTATCCTTGTTGCTGCTGCCTATCTCGGGCATGCTCAGCCAGAAACCTCTCAATTGTCAGCTGATTAAGTATATCTGCCACTCGATTATGGATCTCGATCAGTTCAGTCGCTCTCTTCCTGATATCAATAAGCTTCTCGGATATCTGTTTGCGGAGGTTGTCATTCATCACTGGAGTCCTTGAGCAGCTGTAATGGATCGCTTGCTGATAATGTCCTGCAGGCCCATAAAATCATCGTAGAGATAACAACTCATTCCGGCGAAAATTGAAACGATGAGGCAGATCGCAACGACGGCTAATTTCATATCTTCGACCCCTTGGTTGACTTGGCACTCTTTATGAGTTTCCTCTTGACGGTGGGTTTGTTTTTGTTGCCGAAAACAAACTCAAGAGGGATATCACAGGGAGGAACATCACATGACGCCTCGAGGCGTTCAGCTGCCAACACCAGCTCTTTAGCCTGGCGTCGCAACTCTGCTGCAACGAGGTAGGCTTCAGGAAGCGGTTGGACAGTGCACCGCTGCTTGTTGGCTGCTTCTCTCTTCACACAATTTCCTTGCGGTAGCAGGCTAATGTTCTCTCAAGTTCTGCCATGGCTTCGACCATAAGCTCCTCGACTTCCTCAACATCGCGTCTTTGTTCGATGGCTCGCTGTAACTCAGCAACCGCCCGGTAATCGGCCAGGATCTCGTCGGTCAAGTTTGACATTGGCTCGACTATTTTGCGCTGGTAGTCGCTTCTGATAGAGGTGTCAGCTGTGAGATAGGCAATCGTTGCACGGACAACGCCCAAATGAGCTTGATCATCGAGAATATCGAGCATCGATTTGACACCTTGTATTGGGTCATATGCTCCCTCGACCTTGGCGGTATATCTTGGGTCCTCGCACCAGTAATCAACTGCTCGAGCGTTTTTCTTACCGAATATTGCATAGAGCACTGAACGGCCCAGATGTTTCCTGGCAAAGTGAAAGACCTGCCAAGATTGCATTTTTGCTAATGAGTTCGGCATTTACCTTTTTCTCCTGGTGGGGAATTCCTTAATCATGAAAACTTTACAAAAACCTCATCCCCTGCTAGGATCAGATGTGCAACCAACGTATCCTGACGACCGGCAAAACCGATCGGCAGGGGCTGAGGCATTTTTTTGTCTAAAGGAGCGACAATGGCGAAAATAAAATGTGAAATCGAAGAAACAGTCCTCGAAAATGAAAACGGATACGAGGTTGACGGAGTTATCGCAACCTGCTCCAGGTGTGGGCACACCACTGAAAGTTTTGGCACATCCGAGGGTAGTATTAATCGCTGTCTGGCCATGATGAATGAGGAGTGCCCAAAGGGTGAGAATAATTTTTATATAGAAGACTGACCGGCAACTCGTCGCGCTTCGTGAGCTATGCCTTGCAGATGATAGAAAAAATCTACCGGCTGCCACCAACCGATACATGCTCGTTTATCAACACCATCAGGGTATTCACGGCCTTTAATTTCCATAGCATCGATGAAGTCTGCTATTTCGGACAAGGCTTTGGATGGATCATCGGAAAGCGTTTTATGCTTAGGCATGGTGTTGCTCCTTTTGGTTGGGCCAGAGTTCGGTTTCGTTGAATCCGAGGGTGAGCCATTTTTTTTAAAAAAGAGGACTAATGAAAACAAAACGCTTAGTGGCAAAAAAGATCGAGACCGCATTTGGTGAAGATCCAAACTGGATGGCCATGATTGCATCATCTGAGGACGATGCCGTCGAGGTCGTTTTCGAGACGATGCAAGCTCCGGCGACAGCCGCCGGCATCCTGGTGTCCAGCCAGGATGCGGTCAGAAGAATGAGACCAGAGTCCATCGTCGATGCATTAGCCAGAAACCTTGACATATCAAGGCAATCCATGCCGGAGGCTATAGACATTTCTCTTGCCGATGAGGGTAACGTGCTGTGCATCAATGTCGGATCCGGAGCATTTTTTTTCAGACTTACCGAGCCAGCGAAACGTGCCATCAATAATCCACTCAAGAATATTGGAACGCTCTGAGTACAGTTTCGCCGTGAGTTTTGGATCGTTGGGGACGGTTCCTATGCTGAAACGAGTTTGATCAGGCATGGTGTTGCTCCTTTTGGTTGGGCCAGAGTTCGGCCTCTTCGAATCCGGTTATGGAGACGATCAGCTCCTTTACCTTGGGGCTGTTGGTCGTGTTATTGATTGCCCGGTAAAAGGTGAATTTTGAGTAGCCGTGCTCTTTGGCTACTGCTTCAACCCTTTTTCCGGTCGCCAACATGATGGCTCCTATAATTTGTGTGCTGTTCATGAAACAAAGGTAGCGGAAAATATTCCGATATACAAGGAATATTTTCCTCAAGTTCGAGACAAAATTCCACTTTTCCTCACAAAAATAGTATAACTATTTAATATGTCTATAGAAAATATTTTTATATCAAGGATAAAAATCCTTATAGGGGAAGGGACTCCAACAGCATTTGGAAGGAAGTGTGGAATAGACGGGAAAACCGTCAAAAGTGCATTGGAAGGGAAAATTCCTGGTCAATCTATACTCAACAAAATATCACTTGCAACAGGAAGAAGTGTCGAATGGATAATGGGTGTTGAACAAAACGATAACACACAACCCATTCAATCTATTTCGGAACCGCCACCAAGGTCCATCCAAAAATACGAACACCTCACCTGGAAGTTTCAACACATATTCGACTTTTTACTCGAGGCTCATGAGGACGATGCGGTCACAATCAATGACTTTATGGCAAAACTAGAGAATGACTTTTTGATGAAAGACCCTGACTACCGATTATGGATGTATCAAAAAAGAGAGATGGCGGCAAAAAGGCAAAAAAAACGAGAAGCAGAAAATAATCCAGATAGACCTATGGTAATAAAATCGGCCAATGGAGAGAAAAGTTAATGGGGATTGACGGAGCAGAGATAAAAAGAAAAAGAACCAACAAAACAAACACGCCGCCTCTATCATCTTACCAGAAGGCTTATAGGTTTCTTATCATTCTAGTTGGAGTGTTAGTTGTCGCAGGAGTATTGTGGAGTAGCATCGCAGCAGATTATAAATCCAGACAGGTCAGTAAAACCACTATTATTAAACCCCATAACACTCCCCTTCCTCAAAACCCTAAAATAGAGGTACTAGCAGAGGCCGTTTCTGACAACGAAGTAAATTTCCAGGTAAGAACAAATATCCCACTTCCTGTTGAAGTGATGGCAAGTGTCGATTTATTACAGCAAGCACCTGATGAAACTTACATCGGGCACTCTGAAAAGATAATATTGACGGATAATCTCCAGACATTCACCATCGATACAAGTACCAAACACCTCCCAAATGGGAGCTACTCAGCAGAGGTCACCTTTTACCCAAACTGGGGTGCTAAACACGGACAACAATCAGCAAAACTAATTTCAGAAAAAATCA
>JBFJXW010000119.1:0-11741 GCA_041622895.1 Desulfobulbus sp.
ACCAGCTGGTCGAATGATCCGGTCCTGGATCCGGCCTCAGAGGCGTTGTACATCCGCGACGAAGCGAGCGGTGTGTTCTGGTCGCCGACCGCGGCGCCGATACGGGAAAAGACCGCCTACCGGGCCCGGCACGGGGCGGGATATACGGTTTTTGAGCATAACAGTAACGGTATCGAGCAGGAGCTGACGGTTTTTGTTCCGGTTGATGAAAACGGCGGTGCGCCCATCAAGCTGCAACGACTGCGGCTCACCAATGCCTCCGCGAAAAAACGCAGACTCTCGGTGACCTACTATGTGGAATTGACGCTCGGCGAGAATCGCGAAACCTCCCGGATGCATGTGGTGACCCGCTGGGATGAGGAAGCGAGGGCCCTGCTGGCACACAATCGCTATCATCCCGAGTACGGCGAGCGGATCGCCTTCGTGGCCATGACGCCTCAGGCCGATGCATACGGCGGCGACCGCACCGCCTTTATCGGCCGCAACCGGTCACTTGCCAACCCGGTGGCCATGGAGCTGACCCGGATTGCACCACGGACCGGGGCCGGTCTGGATCCGTGCGCGGTGCTGCAGGGTACCGTGGAACTGCTTCCTGGTGAGCGACGTGACCTTGTCTGCATGCTCGGACAGGCCGATTCCGCAGCTCAGGCGAGGGCGTTGGTGCATACCTATCGGCAAAAAAATAGTTTTGAGGACGCCTTCGATCAGTCCAGGACCTGGTGGGATGACCTGCTCGGAACCGTTGAAGTGCAGACTCCCGACCTGGCCGCAGATCTTCTGATCAACCGGTGGCTGCAGTATCAGTCCTTGAGCTGCCGTATCTGGGGCCGTTCCGGTTTTTACCAGTCAGGGGGTGCTTTCGGCTTTCGCGATCAGTTGCAGGATGTCATGGCTTTTCATTATGCCAAGCCCGACTTGGCACGCGATCAGATCCTGCTGGCAGCCAGCCGGCAATTCAAGGAAGGAGATGTTCAGCATTGGTGGCATCCACCGAGTGGCGCGGGAATCCGATCGCGTATTGTCGATGATCTCCTCTGGCTTCCTTATGTGGTGGCGCACTATGTCCGGACAACCGGCGATGTGGACATCCTCCAGGCAGAGGTCCCGTTTGTTGACGCCCCCCAACTGGCAGCGGATCAGCACGAGCAATTCTCCACGCCGGAGGTCAGCTTTGAACGGGCCACGCTCTTTGAGCATTGCCGGCGTGCAGTCAACCGCGGTCTGACCATCGGGCCTCATGGTCTGCCGCTGATGGGTACCGGAGACTGGAACGACGGTATGAACCTGGTCGGTGCGGACGGTAAAGGCGAGAGCGTCTGGCTTGCCTGGTTTCTGTGTGACGTTTTGCAGGGGATGGCTGCGCTGGCAAACCTGCTGCAGCAGCCGGAGCTGGGGCAACAGTATAAGGAGGACAGGACGGCCCTGATCCAGCGTGTTGAGCAGGCAGGCTGGGATGGTCAATGGTATCTGCGTGGTACCTTCGATGACGGCAGTCTGCTGGGGTCCGCGACCAATACAGAAGCACGGATCGATTCCCTGCCGCAATCGTGGGCCGTGCTTTCCGGCGCCGCCGACCCGGAGCGTGCGGATCAGGCCCTGGAGTCTGCCTGGCATCATCTGGTTCGCAAGGACGAAGGGCTGGCATTACTGTTTACACCTCCTTTTGACACGGCTATGCCGTCGCCCGGTTACATCAAGGGGTATCCTCCGGGAGTGCGGGAGAATGGCGGTCAGTATACCCACGCCGCCCTGTGGATGTCCATGGCCCTGGCCCGCAAAGGGGATGGGGAGCGGGCGGTGCAGTTGCTGCGCCTGCTCAATCCCATTGAGCATGCCCGCGATGCGGAGGCGGTCTGGCACTACGGGGTGGAACCCTATGTGGTTGCCGCCGACGTCTACCGGTTGCCCGGCAGGGTCGGCCAGGGGGGCTGGTCCTGGTATACCGGCTCGGCAGCGTGGATGTATCGGGTCTGGATTGAAGAGGTTCTGGGCTTACAGATTAGCGGGAACAGGATGCGGATCAATCCTGTCATTCCACGATCATGGAACGGGTTTACGCTCCGGTATCGGCATGGTGAGACGATCTACGCCATCGAGGTGGAAAATCCGGATGGCTGCGAGCGCGGCATTGCCTGGATGGAGATGGATGGACAACGGCTGCCCGATGACGTGATTTTACTGGAACGGGGATTGGTGAAGCATCGGGTCCGTGTGCGAATGGGAACGCCGACTGGTACAGGTTTAATCGCCAGGGCGGCCTGATTGCTGATTGCTGAAGGCTGTGAGGACATTTCATTTGCAAAAGTGAGGGCAGAGCCCTTGCCAAGACAGCGAAACTGACGATAATAAGTTTGAACAGGCAGTTGATATTTATTTGTATTTTTATATCAAACTGATATGGATTGCGTATTCATTGAGGTTCAGCGAACATACCGTGTTGTTTTTACGGAATTTGGAATACATTTTAGAGAAAGGAGCACGACCATGGGCGATAAAGGCGGCAAGAAGAACAAGGAAAAAAGTCAGAAGCAAAGCAGCGAAAAGCAGAAGCAGAAAGAAAAAAACAAGACCGATAAACAACCGAAAACCAAGCTGTCAGGAACCTTGGCAGTTGCTGATGGCATTTTCCACACTCCGGTGACAGACCATACCAATGAGAGTAATGCACGCATTGCGGTGCACGAAGATCAGATGGAAAGTGTCTATCTGCTGAAGCTGCCGGCCACTTGGCGTATCGATGAACTCAGCGTCCATTTTTTACGACCGCCCCACTGACGGTGCTCCGGAGTCGAGAGATCGGGGCATGCGTGTGTTGCCGGCTGGTGTGTAAAAAGTATCCAAAACGTTGCAAAAGGAAGCAAAGGGCGTTCAATAAATTGCACTCGTTGCAATTTATTGAAATTTCAGGATATCTATTGATTTCTTTAGTTTGATGCGAGAAGGGTGCTCGTAAATATCCAGTTTGGAGCAATGAGGTTTTAACGTCTATGCTGTGGTATTTTTTTCTAATTAACTGAAAAGAGAGAGGAAAACGTGTAGTTTGCTTGTTTGGTATATTTGGCACGGAAAATGCTTAATCTAAAGTGAAGATCATCATTCTTCTCTCCCTCCTTTCCGGCTTGCTTCCACGTGGATCAAGCCGGTTTTTTTTTGTCCTCGGCCGGGTTCACAGCATATGGGGAGGCTCACCGAAACTAAAAGGCCGCGATCGTTGCACTGGCCTTTACATTTTGGGGATCTCAGGTTGTTGCGGTTCTTCAGGCTGTTGTTCCCCTTTGCTGTTTTTAATGATTTGCTGGCAAATATTTTCTGCATCCATATCGGTTTTCGCCAGAATCCTACGGGCTGATTGATTTTCTTTATGGATTAATTCGTACGTGCCGTCCTCGATATATTCCAGGATCCAATCTCTCCATTGATGAATAATTCTATCTTTCATGCCAAATCTCCAGATGCTCAAAGAGAGCTTTATGTTTGCGTCCAAGACATCCTTGCTCAAAAAAGCAACGGGCACAGCGGTGGGGCTCTCGGGGAGTCATTGTTCGTTCTGCACCCATAATAAAGCATTCGGTACGATTTGGGGAACATTCTTGAGAGCGTCGCAAGACTCCGATCTACTGTGCCATACGGCTTTCTCATGCACTCGCCAGGTTGTATTTCAGTCTTGGTACTGAAAAAAAGCACTCCTGGTGATCGGCTGCTTGTTCTGAACAGGCGGTTCAGGTCAGCTTTTTGCGCAGCGACTTGGTTTGTCCGCGCTTGACCTTCGACTCTATTCGCCGTTTGCGTGCGGCTTTGCTCGGTTTCGTGGGGCGGCGTTTTTTCTTTTCCACTCCGGCGGCGCGGATCAACTCGGCCAATCGCTCGCAGGCGGCTTGCCGGTTTTTTTCCAGACTTCTGAATTCCTGGGCCTTGATAACCAGGACTCCGTCCTCGGTGAGCCGCTGGTCGTGGAGTGCCAGCAGCCGGGTTTTATAGTGTTCCGGCAGAGAGGACTTGCCGATGTCGAAGCGGAGGTGCACGGCATTGGAGACCTTGTTGACGTTCTGGCCCCCCGAACCCTGGGCCCGGATGGCGGTCAGCTCGACTTCTGCAAGGCTGAGGGCAAGATGCTTGGTGATGCGGATTTCATCCATGGTCAGTGCTCGTCGGTTATCAGGAAGTTCTGCGCTCGCTCGATACGCGGGTCGCGGGTATGCGCTTTGATCGTAAACAAAACGGTCCCTTTTTGCAAAGGAGCCGTTTTGTTGCACCGTTTATACTGCCGGTTCTGAGTGTTCAGAGCGTCTGTGGAATAGGGTTCTTGACGATAAAGAGCGCCCCAGCATCGTTACCGCTGTTCCGGCAACGATGGCTGTGACGTAGGGCAGCAGCTTGCTCCCCAGGGCCATGGAAAGAGCGCGGGTTACTCCCGAGCCGACCGTGATGCAGGGGCTGATCCGGAACGGATAGCGGGCGGCAAAGGGGATCGCCCCTTCGGTGATAAAAGACATGCCCAGCACTAAGGCGGCTTTGCTCGCCTCATGTTCTTCAAGGGTGAAGCGGTTTCTGAACAGGAAAGCCGCCAAAGCCAGCCCCAGGGGCGGGGTCATGCCTGCGGCCATGGATCCGTAAAATACCAACGCTTCCTGAAACGATAGAACGTTGGAAGCACCTTTCGTTGTTCCGTTGGTAGAAACCCGCCAGGACCGCAACCGTTTGGCGCATCGACAACGATCTGCGCATGGTTCCGGTCAACCTTCTTTTCTCCCCCGGCCGATTTTCTCGATCAGATTGCAGCGCAGATCCTTGAGTTGGGGGGAGATCGACACCTTATAGCGATGCGGATTGACGAATCGGCGGCAACCCGCGGGCAACAATGCCATTTGCCGGCGACAGCGCTCAGTCATATGGTCCAGCGATTCGGGCGGCAGGGTGCGCTTTCCTTGTTCCATCACGGTCTGGCGCAGATCGACGAGTTCAACAACATCGGGCAGGGTGGTATGGCGCAGGGGATTGGTGGGATCGTACACGGTGACCTCGGCTTCGATAGCATCGCCTTCCAGGCAGACCACATCCTGGATGTATTCGCCTGAAGGGGCAACGGCGCGGAGGACCCGCTTGGTTCCCGGCAGCGTCGCTTTGGCCATGTCGCTGGTTATCTTCATCTTCGGCTGATCATCGATGGCCACCAGTTTGTATACTCCCCCCAGAGCCACGCCGCCGTTTCCGGCAGCCGTTGCCAGCTTGGTACCGACACCGTAGATATCGACCCGTCCGCCCTCATCACGGATCGAATTGATCACCAATTCATCCAGCTCGTTGGAGGCGAGGATGCGTACTTCCGGAAAACCGGCTTCGTCCAGCATGCGCCGGGCCTCCCGTGAGAGGTAGGCCAGATCGCCGGAATCAAGACGGATGCCCCGCAGGCTGTGCCCCTTTTCCCGCAGACTGCGGGCAACGGTGATGGCATTGGGGACGCCGCTGCGCAGGGTGTCGTAGGTATCCACCAGAAGAACGGAGCTGTCGGGGAAGGCATCGGCATAGGCCTGGAAAGCGGTCAGCTCATCGGCAAAGGATTGTACCCAGCTGTGGGCATGGGTGCCGCGCACCGGCACCCCGTACTCCATGCCCGCCAGAACATTGCTGGTACCCTTGGCACCGCCCACACAGGCGGCCCGTGAGGCGGAAAGCCCGCCGTTTGGCCCCTGGGCACGGCGCAGCCCGAATTCGATGACCTCGGCATCGGCGGCTGCATGACAGATACGAGCTGCCTTAGTCGCCACTAGTGTCTGAAAGTTGATGATATTCAAGAGGATGGTTTCCACCAGCTGCGCCTCGGGCAAGGTTCCGGAAACTGTAAGCAGGGGCTCGTTGGCAAAGACGACGCTGCCCTCGGGAGGAGCCACGACCGTGCCCCGGAAACGAAAGGTGCGCAGGTAGTCGATGAAATCGGCGTTGAAGAGATGAAGACCGCGCAGATAGTCCAACTCTTCCGGAGAAAACTGCAGTTGTTCCAAACATTCCAGTGCTGGCTCCAGGCCGGCAAAGATAGCATAGCCGCCTTCAAAGGGATTGGTGCGGAAATAGAGATCAAACACTCCGGTTTTGTGAGCCATCCCCTCTTCGAGATAGCCTGCCAGCATGGTCAGTTCGTAGAGATCGGTGAGCAGCGGTGAATAGCGCATGGGGCCCTCCGCGGGATAGATGTTGAAGATACAGCGAAGTTCCAGGTGAATAAACGATAGAACAACTGTATCTTCTCGGGTTGTACTGAAAAATAACGTACTGATATTAAATAAAAAAACTTGGAAAATCGACGGGCGTGTGCGCAGTATACAGTGTTGGTGGATTTTTTCAAACATCCCGTTCAGCCCTATCTGTTCAATCGTCTATTGCAAATCCGGATGCGAACCGAACCCAGCTGAAGCGTGTATCACATTGCCTGCTCTCTTGCAGTGGTCGGATAAAGAAGAAACGGAAAGAGGGTGCTGTAAGCGATAGGATCTTCGTGTCCTCTCAAGTATCATTTTTCTTGGTAGTGGATGTTGCTGCACCAACAGTGTTTCATGGGGTGACCCAAGCAGCAACATAGAAATTACCAGTTTTAACCAAAAAACAGGTAGTCAGGGGGTAAATAAAAAAGAGGGGGGCGAAGAGTGCAGGGGAGAGGAATGCCAGTAGGCACTTCGGTTCTGATCTAGAATGCAACATGGCTTTTTTGAAAAGGAATGTATCCTCGTCGGAGGATGCTCAATTCGGGTGGTAATATTCACTGCTGTTTTCAACGGGAGCCTGCATTCGCATGATGGCGGTGGCGGTCAGCGGGATGCGGGGATCATCGCCTCGGCAGACCGGATCGGATGCCCATTTGCAGGAGGCATTCTCCTCCGTATCCTTGCAGCAGATAAATTTGTTGAATAGCAGCTTGTTGACGAAAGGTACATAGAGCGGATACCAGTAGGTAAAACGCAGGTGCAGAAGATTGGCATCCTGAATAGAGCCTCGAGAGTTGCTGCCTTCATCTTTTGAACGATACATCAGGTTGTTGTTGGGAATGACGTGGTCGATGGCAAAGTCGGAAAAAGATTTGCTGGTCGGGCTCAACCGTTCGATACGGATGAGATCAACGCTTGCATCAAATTCCTTAAAAATCCGCGCGCGCGCCTGTTGATATGCTTCAACCTGGTTTGTCGCTGGGTCATGCATCTGCTTCCGTTTTTTTTCACGGGGTTCAAAATAACTGTAGAGGGGGGCAAGCCCTCTGGCAAATCCTTCTTTAACCGCTGCGAACTGGCCGACATCGGAATCGCATTTGTTGTCATAATCCCTATATTTTTTGTCACAGTTCAGGGTGCCCGCCCGAACCCCTTCAAACGCTGCATAATTCAACGTAATTTTGGCATGATAGATTAAGCCAAACTGAATAGCGCCGAAAATAAGCAGAAGCATTACCGACAAGACAACCAGTAGCTCGACCATGCTCTGGCCCCCTTCGGAATTGCCGGTAAAAAAAAACAGTGAGCAATGAACAGGTTCAGTCTTTGCTTTCATGGCCGGGAGCCTGCCCCTCAAGCAGAGAAAAGACTTCATCTCTCAGCACCTTGCCCCGTTTGCCGACAGGATCATCCTTTTCCACATAGTTCTCCATATCAACAAAGGATTTCAAGGCCGCCTGAAGATAGACCAGACCCATATTGTACCAGGCTTTGCCCATCTCCGGGTTGCGTAGAAGGGCATTTTCATAGGCGTTCACCGCCTCTTTGGGTTTTTTTGCTTTGGCGTAGGCATTACCCAACCGAAACCAAAGCTCCGCATCTTTGGGGATGGTGCGCACCAGCCGCTCAAACTTTTTCGCAGCCAGCTCGTAGTCTCCAGCCTGGTATGCCTGGTAGGCTGACTGATGCTCATTGCTCAGATTTTTCCCTGCGCAACCGCCTAGGAAAACGCCTGTCAGGATCAAGAACAGCAAAAATCTCCAGCAGAGAGTTCTCTTCATTGATTCACCAACCAGATGAGGTTGTCTCCTTTGTGTATTGCAGCTCGAGCAGCCACGCCCGGGGGGATCTCGAGGACCATGCACGAGCGGGCAGCTATGGCAACGCGAAAGGGTCGTAAACGGTGCATAACCTTTACTACCGTATTGTTTCGGTTGATGAAAACGACATCAATGGCAAAGCGCATGAAAAAGGTATGCACCGAATTACAAGGGGTAATCAGCAGGCCTTGCCCCTCGGCAAGCGCTGGCCTGCCCAACAGTCCCCGCGCCCTTTCCAGAGCGGTCGTGGTCTTGTCGACTCTTGACAACAGCTGTAGCGGAGGACGGTGATTGAGGAGCATGCTGCCGCGTATCAAAACAACCCCTCCCTCAGGAATTTCATCAGGATGGGGAAGGCTAGCACCATAAACGTGGTGGGGAAAATGAAGATGACCAGCGGGCCGATCAGCTTGACCGGTGCTTCCATGGCTTTTTTTTCGGCACGCTGGAACCGTTCACTGCGCCGCTGTTCCGCCTGAATCCTGAGGACGCCGGCAAGGCTTGAGCCCATCTTCTCCGCCTGAACCACGGCATTGACAAAACTGGTCACCTCGTGGATTTCAAGTCGTTCTGCCATTCGCTGCAGTGCCTTTGCGCGCTGCAGTCCTGCTCGCAGATCCCTGAGGACGATACCAAACTCAATAACCAGTGGCCCTGGGGGCCCCTTTTTGCGGGCCTGCTCAGTCGCTCCGGAAAAATTCAATCCCGCCTCAACAGCCATGGTGATGAAATCAAGGTAGGCCGGCAGGGTCCTGAGAATGGCGTCAACCTGGCGCTTACGGATATCCCGCAGCCAGATATCCGGATAGAAGAAACCGATAACCGGCAGGACGAGATAGAGCAACTGGTTCCATTGGCCAAGCGGTTTCAGGGTGATGAGGCCGAAACCCAGCGCGCAGCAGGCGGCAACAAGGCGAAGGGCGATAAATTCCTCAGCGATCATCATATAGGAGACGCCGTTTCGCCGTAAGCGATTTTCGACACTTTGCAGATAGGGAAACGGCAGCAGGGCGCAGCCGTAATAGGCGATGATTCGGACCAGTGGCCAGATAAAGCGCAGCAGCGAGGGCAGCGGATCCATAAACTCACGGTCTTCTTCGGGAACCGATTTGCTCAGTTGGACCACGCTCAAAATGGTCAACAATACCGAAATGCTGACGCATAAACCAAAAAGAAGGGTAAAGGATGCAGATTCCATCATCATGAAAGGGGCATATCAGGGCAAGGGAAAAAGAACCCTTCTGTCGTTTGAACCGTCCACCTCGGGTGCGGGGAAAAGGCGTGCCAGGTTCCTGTGGTATAGTCGCTCATACGTCAATTTTTGTTATTTTTTGAATAGCCAGAAAACCGAGAACCTGCATGCAGATAATCATCACCAGAAAGACCCAGCCAATCCTGGTTGTAAACATCAGCCGCATGGTTACCGGTTCAATCTTCAACAGCACCGCCATAAGCAGAATCGGCAGGCCGCTCATGACGATACCCTGGAGCTTGCCCTGAGCCGTCAGGCTCTCGATCTTGCCCTCCATGGTCAGTTTTCGGCGCAGGGTTTCGGCAAGGGTTTCAAGGGTTGCTGCCAGGTTACCGCCCACCTCTCGGGAAATGCGCACCGCCGACAGGGTCATGGTGAGGTCCTCCAAGGGAAGACGGCGTTCCATGTTTTCAAGGGCAGTGTCGATATCCACACCCAGTTTGCGTTCACGGACGAGCAAGCTGAACTCCTGGCTCAGCGGCGGCGAACTTTCTTTGATCAGTCCGTCCAGGGCAATAGAAAGACTTGCTCCGGCGCGCAGCGAACCTGCAAGCATCATCAGGGCGTCGGGGAGCTGGCGTTCGAATTTTTTCAGACGATTTTTGATGAGAATTTTAAGGATAATGTAAGGCGAAAAGAGCAGGAGGAAAAAAGATAACAAGGCGAGCAGGATATCCCCGGAAAGTTCGCCGATGATGACCGGCAGGAGCAAAACCACGGTAACATAGAGATAAAAATATCGGGAAACATCGACAAAGAGGAAGAGCTCGGAGAACTTGCTGGCGGTCATCTCCGCAAAAACTTCCTTGTAATGGGTGACCTTGTCGTAGACCTGCAGGAAAAACAGCCAGGAAAAGATACCCGCAGAGACCGCAAAAAGAGTGGCTATGATCAATTCAGCTCGCATAGGCTTCAGGCTCAATTAAAGATACTCATGTCGACCGACAGGCCGCGCTGGGCCAAGTCCTCATAGAACTCGGGAACCCGGCCGGTTGCCTTAAATGTCCCGAGAACCCGACCGTCCTCGTCGAGACCGTTCTGTTTGAAAACAAAGATATCCTGCATCTGCACCACGCCACTTTCCATGCCGGTAATTTCGGTAATGTGGGTTATTTTTCGGGTGCCATCGGAAAAGCGTGACTGCTGGATGATGATATGGACGGCGGAGGCAATCTGCTCAAGGATGGCTTTTTCCGGTAGTTCCATTCCTGCCATCATTACCATGACGCCCAACCGGGATACCAGATCCCGAGGACTGTTGGCGTGAACGGTGGTGAGGGATCCATCGTGGCCGGTATTCATGGCCTGCAGCATATCCAGAGCCTCCCCTCCGCGGCACTCGCCGATGACGATGCGATCGGGCCGCATCCGCAGGCAGTTCTTTACCAGATCACGGATGCTGACCGTTCCCTTGCCTTCCATATTGGGCGGTCTGGCTTCCAGCGGTACCACGTGCGGCTGATTCAGGCGAAGCTCGGCGGAATCCTCCACCGTTACAATCCGTTCACTATGGGGGATGAAGCTGGAGAGAACGTTGAGAAAGGTTGTCTTACCGCTCCCGGTTCCCCCTGAAATGATGATGTTTTTACGATTGGTAACAGCCTTTTCCAGGAACTGGACGATTTCCGAAGAGATTGAGCCGTATTGAATAAGATCCTTGGTGGTCAGGTGTTTTTTTGAAAATTTACGAATGGTCAGGCAGGGTCCTTTAAAGGCGAGCGGCGGGATGATGGCGTTGACCCGGGAGCCGTCTTTCAGCCGACCGTCGACCATTGGGGAGCTCTCGTCAATGCGCCGTCCCAGAGGAGAGATGATTCGTTCAATGACTGCCATGACTGCGTCGTTACTGCTGAAGGTCACCGTGGATTTATAGAGTTTGCCACGCGATTCATAATAGATGTCGTCATGACGATTGACCATGATCTCGGTGATGGACTCGTCGGCAAGGAAATCCTCGAGCGGGCCGAGGCCGACCGCTTCGTTAAGCACCTCCCTCGCCAGCCGCTCCCTGCTAATCTCCCGGGGCAGTTCCTGCTCCATTCCGACGATGATCTCCTGGATCAGGGATTTGATGGCGTCGGTTAACTGGGCATCATTCATCGATTCAACCTCAGTGCGTCTGAGGTCCATGGCGTTCATCAATTTTTCATGAATGCGTTTATGCCACTGGAACAATTGCTGCTGGTCGGCCTGTTCGCTGCTCTTCTCTTCACTATGATTGCGAACCCCTATACTGGCACGCTCGATATGCGCAACATGGTCAACCTGTTCCGCTTCGTGCTTTTCAGATTGGGGTACCGGTATTGCCGCCTGTTGGTGAACGGGATCTTCCATTATTGCAGAAGATCGCGGTTCAACTGCTGGTACGGTTTTCTCACCGACCACCGTGAGGCGATAGTTGCTGATTCCAATCTCATCGGTGGGGTGCAAAGGCCCGAAAGTGGTAACCTTGCCGCCGTTGACCAAGGTGCC
>JBFJXW010000120.1:0-11696 GCA_041622895.1 Desulfobulbus sp.
AGTGGCCCGCCCATTAAACAGTGTACCTATCCATCGAGGATTTTTGCCAAATTTTTTTACCGTGCCGTTAGTCGTCGAACCGGTTGCGTCACACTCGCCGGTCAATTCCTCGCGGATAAGCAGGGTTGTTCGTACATCCGCCTTTCCAGTGGCATGAATAATGACCGGAAACGGCAGATTGGGAGCCGTATGCTTGGGTAGCATCCTTATTGCTTTCACGCCGGGACGATGGGCGATATAAAGCACAAAAAAAACAAGGACCCCACAAAACACAAGACCGCCGCCCAGACCCAGCCATTTTTTATAAGAGGAAAAAAAAGTGAAAAATCGTCCACCTACAGAACTTTCTCTCGTATTGAGCGCACCGACTTCGTTTGCATTATTTTCATCCTCGCCAGATGCATTGCTTTTTTCGTCAAGCAGATCTTCAAGGGGCACTTCCAAAGCTTCCGCCAGTTTCCTTGCGTTTTCCAGCTTGATGGAAGGATAGCGACGGTTCTCCCACCTGGAGATGGTATCGGTCGTCACGCCGACCACCGTCGCCAGATACAGCTGCGTCAATCCATGTTCTTCTCTCAATAAGCGGATTTTTTCGCCGTTTATGTCGACACTGCTGCAATAATTCATCGTTTCATTAGGTTTTCTCAAAGCCGAATTGTAGAAGACAGTCCCTGTCCAGGCTTTCCATCCAAACCATTGTTCCAGCTTGTCCTACTTCGGCCGAAAAAGAGCCGGTTTGTTGCCATCATATTCAAGCAGGACACAAGAGGAACTCTGACGATATGCCACATGCTTAATTATAAAACAACTGAAGTTTGAATGCTACCAACCATGGGTCAGTGGGGACGGAGCGTACCATTACACGTCTTGTGCCCCATGCCAAGAAGCGAGATGACAGGTTTCTTTCATTTGCAACGAATGTTCTCACGACGGTACGTTCCCATCTTTTCAATAAAAAAAGGGCGTCCCTTTCGGAACGCCCTTGCTGTTGGCTAATGAGAAATCAGATTAATATTTACCCAAATAGTTTTCCAATTCCCAATTAGTGACTGCGGTGCGGTACGCATCCCATTCTTTTTCTTTTCCTTCAATATATTTCGTGAAAATATGCTCTCCAAGGGCTTCCTTGGCAATCGGGTTGTTTTTTAATGCCTGAATGGCTTCGTACAGGTTGGCAGGCAGACTGGCGATACCGGCTTCCACTTTCTCGGCTGCAGTCATTTCGAAAATATCGACATTAACCGAATCCGGAGCCTGCAGGTTGTTCTTAACGCCGTCCATACCGGACGACAGCATCATTGCAAAGGCCAGATAGGGGTTACAGGTAGGATCGGGGCAACGTACCTCGGTCCGGGTTCCCATGCCGCGGGAAGCGGGGATACGGACAAGGGCAGAACGGTTGGAGGCAGACCAGGCTACATACACCGGGGCCTCATAACCAGCGACCAGACGCTTGTAGGAATTGACCAGTGGATTGGTCACCGCGCAGAATCCTTGTGCATTTTTAGTGATACCGGCAATATATTTATAGGCAACCTCACTCAACTGCAGCGGCCCTTTCTCATCAAAGAACGCGTTGGTGCCGTCAAGATTGAACAGCGATTGATTGGTGTGCATACCCGAACCGTTGATTCCAAAAACCGGTTTCGGCATAAAGGTGGCGTGCAAGCCGAATTCAGCAGCAATCGAACGAACGACCCACTTGAAAGTGATGGTGTTGTCAGCAGCGGCCAGGGCGTCGGCATATTTGAAGTTGATCTCATGCTGGCCCTCGGCAACCTCGTGATGAGAAGCCTCGATCTCAAACCCCATGGCTTCAAGGGTATGGATGATTTCGCGACGGCAGTCAATACCTGCATCATCGGGTTCTACATCAAAATAACCGGTAAGATCGTCGGTGACGGTGGTAGGCAAGCCATCTTCATCACGTCTGAACAGAAAAAATTCACACTCGGTACCAACGTTCATGGTGTAGCCGAGTTTTTTGGTCTCGGCCATTATTCTTTTGAGGTTATTACGCGGACAACCGACAAACGGAGACCCATCAGGCATATAGACATCGCAGATGATGCGGGCGGCATTACATCCGTCTTTTTCACGCCATGGCAACAGAGTAAAGGTATCATAGTCCGGTTTGAGATACATATCGGACTCGTTAATACGAACAAAGCCCTCAATGGAGGAGCCATCAAACATCATCTGACCGTCCAGCGCTTTTTCAATCTGACTTTTCGGAATGGCGATATTTTTCATGAAACCAAAAATATCGACAAACTGCAGGCGGAAGAAATTTACATTCTTCTCTTTGATGACTTTCATTATTTCGTCACGTGTCATAACTCATCTCCTTATCCTGGATGGTTGATTAATAGATCCGGCAATATCCGGATTATGTTCATACTACAACTCGCTCTTTGCTTATGATGCCATAACCGCCTCGCCAGCGTCTTCGGCAATTATATGCATCAACGTCATTTGCACCTTTTCTATGACCGCGGGATCGGCCAGTTTGGTTCCGGCCTGGGTGCGGACGTAAAATATATCGATCAGCTGCTCAACCTCAGTGGCGATACGGGCCCGATGAATGGTCAGGCCGAAATCAGCAAGGGTCTGCGTCAACTGGTACAGGGTTCCTCGACTGTCACCACCATACACCTCGACAAGGGTGTACTGCTGCGAGGTCTGGTTATCGATAACAACTTTTCGTTCCAGTTGCTGCACCTGACGCACCGGACCATAGGTTTGCGGATGCGATTTCTGATAAAGTTGGTAGCCAATATCAAGACGATAATTAATCGCCAGATTTAGGTCCCGCTCCACGGCCTGCCAATCAAGCTCTTCAAAGGTTCGAGCAGCTGCCGGCACGACCTCAAGCACATCGACTACTGTGCTGTCGGGCCAGGTAAAAATCTGCGCTGCGAGCACCGTCAGATTATGGAGAGCCAGAACACCACAGAATTTGGCGAGCAACCCCACCTTATCACGCCCCATAATCAGCAAGGACCAGGAACGCTTCCCTGCAGTCGGAAAAAGCAATACTCGCTGCTGCAGGCGGGCAGCTTGCTCTTTATGGATTTGTAAATGGTGCAACACCGCATCCAGACTAAAACTAATTAAATATTCCCCGGGCAGGCTCTCAATGTCGATTCGAGTCGACTGGCCGTCCAATTTTCTCAGAATCTGCTCCTGGAGCCAGTGTATCCCCTGCTCTTCTTCATTACCCGCCTCTGTTTCCAGATGACAACCGGCCTCCAGACAGGGCTTGAGAGTGAGATACATCTCAGAAAGTAAACTGGATTTCCAGTCCGACCATGCCGAAGGTCCTGTTGCCTTGGAATCGGCGATCGTCAGCAAATACAGCATCGTCAGCCGCTGGACATCACCGATCAAATCCGCTGTCGCGCGAACAAACTCCCGATCGGTAAAATCACGACGCATGGCATTCTCTGGCAGAAACAGATGATAGCGAATGAGAAATGCCAAGGTATCAATCGCGTCATCCGACAGCCGCAACCGACGTCCGATAGCACCCACCATTTCCGCACCCAGAACCGAATGGTCGGTCTGTTTGCCCTTACCGATATCGTGAAGAAGCGCGGCCAGATAGAGCACCTCGATATCTTTGATCTCGGCAAACAGATCCGCCTTGCTTGTGCGGAGACCGGTCAGCTCGGCAACGGTCTGCAGCTGATGTCGATCAACAGTGTACAAATGATACAGATCATGTTGTGCCAGCGATTCGACTCCGGCAAATTCCGGGAGATAACGGGTCAGCAGGCCTGTGGCCAGCATGGTTTCGAGAACCGGAAAAATGTTCTCCGTCTGGGTCAGCACCTCTAAAAAAATCCTTGCGACCCGTTTGGAAGAACGAAAATGGTCATCAACCAGATTCAGGTTACTGGTGACCAGCTGGCGAGTACGATGGTGCAGCTGTAACCCGGTCCGCCCGGACTGCAAAAACAATCGCATGAGCAGGTAGGGCCGTTCCGCTAAATTCTCTTTACTTGCCAACCGAACGGTGCCGCCACGGATGCTTATGGAACGCTCAAGTTGCTGCTCCACGGCCGAACCCGCAGTAAGCCCCAGAACCTCTTGGACATGTTCAAAAAACAGGTCGGTAACTACTGAAACTGTTTGTAAATGGCTGTACACATCCCGCATGAAATGCTCGACCCCGAGCATACCGTCCTGGTCCTGATACCCAAAGGTCCGAGCCATCTCTTCCTGAAATTCAAAAATCAGATGATCATGTTTTCTACCACAGAGCAGATGCAACTGATTTCGTATTTTAGTGAGCATGGACCAAGAGCTTTCAAAGGCCTCCCGGTTTACGGCTTCCAACATACCGGAAGCCTGGATGGCATCCAGATCCTGGAGACTGAACACACCTTTGGCTACCCACAGCATGGCTTGGATGTCACGAAGGCCGCCTTTCCCTTCTTTAATATGCGGTTCCAGCAGGTACGTGTGGCTACCATATTTCTGCCATCGTTCCAATTTATAGGTATCCATGGTCCGGACGAACTCATGACGACGGCCATCAAATACTTTTTTGGTGTACAAGGAACGCAGTTCATCAAAAAGCTCCTGTGAACCGGCAAGGAGTCGTGCATCCAGCAGTGCCACCTGAAAATGAAAATCATCGAGGGCAAACCGCACGGCATCCTTGACACCGCGGACACTGTGACCAACTTCAAACCCAGTATCCCATAGAGGGTAGAGCAATGCTTCCGCAACAGCTTGAATGGATTTTTTTGACCACCAATCATGAAGAAGCAGTAAATCAATATCCGAATACGGGAAAAATTCGCGCCGTCCATAGCCTCCCAGCGCGATAACCGCTATTGCCCCTCGAGCCTTCTTTACCGCCGGCGCAGTATTAAATTGATCGACGATAAAATCGTCCACCAATGCCGCACAGCGGTGCAATATTTCCTGGCCGCTGAGTCCCTGCTGATCGGCCTCGGCAGCCAGTTTTTCTTGCTGCAAGCGGAGCGTTGACGCCATTAAACAGCCTCGCTGCCGGTCTCTCCGGTTCGGACCCGAATGACCCGTTCCACCGGCAGAACAAAGATCTTGCCATCACCAATTTTACCGGTTCTCGCTACGTTAATGATGGTATCCAGCACCTGATCGAGCTGCTCATCCTGAACGATGACCTCAAGTTTTATTTTTGGTATAAAATCGACTACATACTCAGCACCACGATAAATCTCAGTATGTCCTTTCTGCCGTCCGTACCCTTTGACCTCGGTAAGCGTCATCCCTTTGATACCAATACCATTCAAGGCATCCTTCACTTCGTCGAGCTTAAAAGGTTTGATGATTGCTTCTATTTTTTTCATGGCTTTTTCCTCGCTTAAATACCGTTCGACTCAAGTCGACCATTCCTTAAAATGAGTTTGACCTCTGAGTAAGAAAAGCAGCCTCATTGCACCGGCAAATGACACCTTAATTAATTATACGCTGTTTCCGAATGTTCCGTATAATCAAGCCCCTGAATCTCGGCCTCTTCACTGAGCCGCAACCCAAAGACAGCATCGGTACCCTTGAGAATAATCCAGCTGATCACAAAGGCATAACCGCAAACCACACCAACACCAAGGAGCTGCGAAAGTAACTGCGCACTATTGCCGGCCAGCAACCCGTCGACCCCTGTCGGATTGACGCTTTTGGAAGCGAAAACCCCCAGAAGAATGGTTCCGGCCACACCGCCGACCCCATGGATACCAACCACATCAAGAGAATCGTCGAACTTGAACCTGCTTTTCACATTTACTGCAATATAGCAGATAACACCTGCGATCAACCCTATAATAATAGCGGCATTCGGTCCAACAAAACCCGCGGTAGGGGTAATGGTTGCCAGGCCCGATATAGCTCCGGATGCGGCACCAAGCGTTGTAGGTTTACCCAATTTGAACCATTCGAGAATCGTCCACATCGCCATCCCGGACATTCCGGCCAAATGGGTGGCTACAAAGGCAGTAGCCGCCACTTCGTTGGCAGCCAAGGCACTACCGCCGTTGAACCCAAACCATCCGAACCAGAGCAAGCCTGTACCCAGCATGGTCATAGGCAGATTGTGGGGCATAAAATTGGCTTGTCCGTATCCTTTCCGCGGTCCGATAACCAAAACTGCGGCCAAGGCAGCGACACCACAGGTTGCATGAACAACCAGACCACCGGCAAAATCGACGACGCCCAACCTGGCCAACCAGCCACCGCTGCCCCAAATCCAATGGCAAACGGGATTATAGACAAAAACCGCCCAGAGCAGACTGAACATGACAAAGGAAGAAAACCGTACGCGTTCGGCAAAGGCCCCGGCAATCAATGCCGGCGTAATCACTGCAAACATGCACTGGTAAATCATAAACACAGTCTGTGGGATTGTCGTTGCGTAGGTGGCGCTGGGGGCATTGGTCACCCCTTTCAGAGCCACCCAGGACAAGTCACCGATGATCCCGTTAACATCCGGACCAAAGGACATGGAATAGCCGACATAAACCCACTCCAGAGAAATAAGTGATATTAAAATGAGACTTTGCATAATAGTGCCAAGTACATTTTTACTTCGCACCATGCCGGCATAAAATAAAGCCAACCCAGGCGTCATAAGCAAAACCAGTCCTGCCGCTGCCAGAATAAATGCGGTATCTGCGCCGTTAATCATCCCCTCCCCCTTTTTGCTACATTTTCGTTATAAATTTTTACGCGATTGTAACAAGAGCGGAAAAAATAATCAAGACATCACTCTGTTCTCTATTTAATTTTCAAATATCAGCAAATCACAGTGTCCACGGACAAAAACCATGAACCCCATCTACATCTCAACCAAATGAAAGGTTTCGACATCAACACAGAAAAAACGAACACTACTCGTAACAGGTGTGATGGAATTGCAACTCTATTTCAAAAAAAATGCCAAAATTATAAAATCCTGATAATTATCTAAAAATAAAGACAAAAAAACAAAAACATTTAAAAAGAGCGCCACCCTAATTCTACATATTTGTCACACAAAGAGCTGGAACAAACAAAAATGTCTTCCTGGAAATCTGTTACGCCAGGTTATTTGACAAAGCCAAAGAGGAATTGTACAGTTTTTCAACTGAAGTATTTTCCCTCAAACTTCCGCACCTCACGTGCATTATCAAAGGCTCAACCCCCTCATGGCATGACAGTGAAAATCGATGAAACGAAGAAAGCCGTTTACAGGCGGCGCAGAGCAGCTCTCAGGACACCTAAACATCCACAAAAACCGATCCAGGCCCCAGCATGACTCCCGAACGCAGACGCTACGACAGGCCTGAGGCATTGAATTTACTAGATTATCTTGTGGTTGACGAACAAGGACGACAAGGGGAATACGCTATGGCAAGAACGCTGAACGTCAGTAAAGGCGGGATTCTGATGGAAACGTACAGGCCCTTGCCCAAAGGACAGCAGGTGATGATCACCTTAGGATTGAAAGATCAGCTGATCAATGTGATGGGGAGGATTGTATATACAACTACTTCAGCCGGATGCCATCAGAACGGAGTCGAATTTTTTCATCTCTCTGATAATGATAAACGCATCCTCAATAATTATGTCAGGGCGTTTCACAAGATGTACGCAGAAGACGGCGCTAAGCATCCGTTACCAACTGCTGATCGCTGATTGCCCGACCAGGGCAATCAGCTTTTCTGCTTACAAACGGCCAGTCATTCTTCAACTCGCCCGTATTCATCATCAAAACGGACAATATCATCTTCACCTAAATAACTGCCTATCTGTACCTCAATCAACTCCAAGGGGATTACTCCAGGATTTTCTAACCGATGGACCGTGCAGTTCGGGATATAGGTCGCCTCATCTTCTTTGAGTAAAATTGACTGGTCCCCGTTTTGCACCTTGGCCGTCCCTGACACCACAACCCAATGTTCATGACGGTGGTGATGCATCTGCAGGGAAAGCCGCGCCCCGGGATTGACCGTGATTCTTTTAATCTGGAATCTGTCATGCATTTCCAACGTTGTATAACTGCCCCACGGACGATACACCGTCCTGTGTATATGAAACTCGCCTCGTTTTTCCTTTTTCAACCTGGTAACAATTTTTTTGACATCCTGGGAACGATTCATCGGAGCAACCAGTACCGCATCCGCGGTTTCGACCACCATGGTATCACTAAGGCCGACAGCTGTTACCAAAGTATGTTCGGACCGTATCAATGAGTTGTGCACATCTTCCAACAAGACGTCGCCATGGACGGCGTTTCCCTGAGCGTCTTTAACCGCAACCTCCCACAAAGCCTGCCAAGAGCCGATATCGCTCCAGCCGATATCGGCCTCAACCACGGCAGCTTTACTGGTCTTCTCCATAAGCGCATAGTCTATGGACTCCGCAGGGCAATCCGCCATAGCTTCCTTGTCAAAACGAAAAAACAGGCCATCCGGCTTGCCTTTGCCCACCGCCTCCGTCATGCTTTCAACGATTTCCGGTGCATGTGTTTGCATCTCGGCCAACAGGGCCTCTGCAGTAAAAGCGAACATGCCGCTGTTCCAAAGGTAATTGCCGTCAGCCAGATAGCGTTCCGCTGTCGCTCGATCCGGTTTTTCCACAAATTTCTTTACCTGCGTACCGTTACCCCGGGCAATGTAGCCATAGCCGGTTTCTGGATGATCCGGCATGATACCAAAGGTGACGATGAGCCCTTGCCGGGCCAGCCCTGCCGCCTCTCGAACGGCTTGAGCAAAGGCCTCGGTATTAACGATCAAGTGGTCGGCAGGGAGCACCAACAACACATCGTCTCCACGCCCTTGGTTGATCACATAGGAAGCCGCACCGCAAATGGCTGGGGCTGTGTTCTTGCCGGAGGGTTCTAATAAGATATGAAAATCGGATTTAAGATGGAGAGCCTCCACCTGACTTTTAGTTAGAAAACGATGCTCTTCACCGACAACTATAAGTGGAGCCGCCGCGTTCTCAAGAGCCGCCACCCGCTGCACGGTTGCCTGCAGGAGCGAAAATTCACCGGTGAGACTGATTACCTGTTTCGGATACAACTCCCGTGAAAGCGGCCAGAGGCGGGAACCTGTTCCCCCTGCCAGGATAATGGGCTGAATTGTCACTCAATCACCTCATATTACATTAAGTTATTAAACACAGCGGGTTCGCACATTTCACGAACGAATCAGCAACAGCAGCTCTTCCGTTTTCCGCTGCAGCAGATCTGTATCAGCACGGGTTTCGACGTTGAGTCGCAGGACCGGTTCGGTGTTCGACTTGCGCAGGTTGAAACGAAAATTCGGATATTCGATAGAAATACCGTCAGTAGTGTCTTTTAAACCATCAGCATAGCGCTGTTCAATTCGGGCAATAACCGCATCCGGATCTGCCACCTCTGAATTGATCTCTCCGCTCACAGGATAGGCAGCCATACGCTCATCGCAAAGCGTTGATAATGTTTTCCCGGAAAGGCTCATCAACCGGCAGGTCAGCAGCCACGGCAACATACCTGAATCACAATAGCCGAAATCACGAAAATAATGATGCGCCGACATCTCACCACCGTACACTGCATCCATGGCCCGCATACGCGCCTTGATAAAAGCGTGCCCGGTACGGGTCATGACTGGACGTCCACCGGCTGCCGATACCATCTCCCGGGTATTCCAGGTCAGGCGAGGATCGTGCAGTATAGTTGCCCCGGGGTGTTGCTGAAGCATAGCTGTTGCCAGCAATCCGACAATATAATAGCCCTCAATAAAACGGCCGTTTTCATCGTACAGGAAACAACGGTCGAAATCGCCATCCCAAGCTATGCCGAGATCAGCATGCTGTGCACGAACAGCTCGTGCCGTAGCGTCTCGCTTCTCTGGCAACAGTGGATTGGGCACACCGTTGGGGAAATGACCATCTGGTTCATGGTGCATTCGAATAAATTCAAAAGGCAGGTGGGGTGCCAGCAGATCAATGATCTGACCGGCGCAGCCATTGCCGCTGTTAACCACTACCTTCATCGGTCGCATAACCGAACAATCGACAGTAGCCAAAAGATGATCGATATACGACTGCTTATCGGCAATGGAGGTACGCACTCCGGAACGAACCGCTTTTTGCTCACTCATCGTCAAACACCATGCTTCATCTGCTGCCATTGCGGCTATCTCACGCAGTCCGGTGTCGTCCGAAACCGGCCGGGCATCGCGCTGGACAATCTTCATACCGTTATACTCCGCGGGATTATGGCTGGCGGTGATCATAATGCCCCCCTCAACGCCCGCAGCTGCTCCACTAAACACCGCATGATAGACCTCTTCCGTACCACAGAGCCCTATATCCACAACATCCACTCCATGGGCAAGCAAACTGGTGATAATAGTTTCGGCAATAACAGGACTGGTCAACCGCATGTCACGACCGACAACTATCTTCCGCAAAGCGCAATGCTGAGCAAACGCCAGCGCAATACGAGCAGCGATCTGCTCGTCAAAATCTTCGGGAATCCTGCCCCGAACATCGTAAGCTGTAAAACAGTGCAATGAAGCTGTCATAAGAAGAACACCCAAACCGTATTGGAACAAAGAGAGAGATGGAGTATAGACTACAACGACGTGTAATTAACAAGCAACAGCATACGAATGGATAAGGCGCGTCCTGGTGTTTTTCGAGGCAACGTTGGCAGCATCATTGCCCCGATTTTTTCCACTCGGGTTTTCTCGGCAAAAGATCGGAAAGAATAGCGGGCTCCTTCTGTAAGAAATATGTACGCAACTGAGGATCATCGATCAGGGACTGCAACACCTCAGCTCCCTGTTTCAGGTAGGGAGAAAAGTACGATTTTCGCAACAGCTCGTTGGTTGCCGACAGGCTGGACGCTAGAAACATGTAAAGTAAGGAGGCCACCACAGCGGCCTTGACTCCGCCGAGAAACACTCCGGAAATCCGATCCAGCCAACCAAGCAGCGTCACCTGCATGATTCGATGCAGCAGTTTCCCTATCAGCGTAAAAACGAGAGCAGAGATGAGAAAAACGATAGCGAAGCTGACCAGAAAGGTCAACTTTGGATTATCAATAAACCGTTCGGTAAAAGGAAGAATTCGGGCCGCATATTGACCCGCCAGATAGTAACTGCCGACCAAGGCGAAAAAAGCGGCCAATTGCCGCATGAAACCTATCCATAAGCCTCGAAGCAAAAAGAAGAGAAAAATAAAGGCTATTATAAGATCAAAATAGGTCAAATCGCTGAATGTCGGCATACCGAATGATTATGTTAAATGGAGCATTGAAATGGTGCTCTTTGCCGCTATGCTGGAACGCAAAGCTACTGGAACCAAATGTATCAAACACTGCATCTCTTACAGGTTGACACGAAGATGCCGATTATACCGAATCCATCGGATATGACAAGAATTAGTCCGGAACGGCATCCAACCCGCTGCCAGCCTCTTTTTTTCGAGATGGACATACTGGCTGATCGTTTTTCTGCCTTAGCACCAGCAGGAGGGCACCTGTCCCTCATCAATCTTACCCTACTGCGCGCACTAGTGGAACAGGGCGAATGTCTCGAATTCTTGACATCCCTGCTCTCACCAGACGAGACCCGCGTTTTTGCCGGTTTCACCTTTCCCAAACGCACAGTAGAGTGGCTGGGAGGAAGATTAACAGCCAAGCATAGTCTCTGCAGATTGGCAACAGCAGAAGA